>JBFKCG010000219.1:0-3841 GCA_041620675.1 Nevskiales bacterium | reverse complement strand
GCTTGATGATTTGCTTCGCGCAAATGATCAGCGATCTTCGCGCCCAGGAAGGCCCCGCGACGCGAAGACTACAAAGGATGTTGCACCATGAGCAACTGGAACAAAGTAGCAAAGGAGGAGTTCGACCAAAGGTCTGCGTATTCCGGTGATCGTGACCGCTGATTCCGGAGGATCGTGACCGGTCGCGCAGCGTGGTGAGTTGCGCGCTCAAATTGTAGGTGTGTCGGTCACGATGTCTGGTTTTCGGGCTCCTTTCTGATGGTTTTAGGCTTCTGGCGGAGAGACTCGCCCGTCAGGGTGAAACGGTGATGCTTTTGCATGATGCGATCCAGTATGGCGTCGGCAATGGTGGCGTCGCCCACCCAGGCATGCCAGTGTTCGATCGGCAATTGGCTGGTGATGATGGTGGCCTTGTTGCCGGCTCTGTCATCGATGATCTCCAACAGATCGGCCCGGGTTTGGCTGTCAAGTCCGGTCATCGCCCAGTCGTCCAGTAGCAGCACGTCGGTGCGAGCCAGCTGGATCAGCCACTTGCCGAACGTGCCGTTGCCGTGGCGGATGCGCAGCTCCTCACCCATGCGCGGCACGCGTTGGTAAAGCGCCGAGTGGCCACGGCGGCAGGCGTATTGCACCAACGCACAAGCCAGCCAGGACTTGCCCGCACCGGTGGGGCCGGTGATCAAGACGCTGTGCCCGCGGTCGATCCAGTCCCCCAGCGCCAGGCTCATCACGGCGCGCCGGTCCAACCCTCGGCCGGCCCGGGTATCGATGTCCTCGATAGCCGCCTGCGGGTATTTCAGATGTGCCAGTTTCAATAGCCGCGCCTGGCGTTTGTCATTGCGCCAGTGCACCTCGCGGTCCACCAGCAGGGCCAGCCGTTCCTCGAAACTGATGCCGGTCATGCCGGCCTGGGTGAGTTGCTCCTGCAAGCCGGCAGCCATGCCGCTCAGCTTCAAGTCACGCAGTTGTTCGAGTGTGGTGTTCATCATCATGGTGTGTTCCTTTGCCTCATCGCTGTTCGTTGTCATTGGTAGTAGCCCGCTCCGCGCACGTGCGCGTGCTCGGGGCTGGTCCACTCGGCCGTGCTGGTTGCGGCCACCTGATCCCGTCCATTGGCCAGGATGTCGCGCACATGGCTGTACCTGGTCGTGCCCAACTCCAGCGCCACCAGGCAGGCTGCTTCCAGCCGCGGTTTGCCATAGCGCTTGACCAGCGACAGCAATCCCAGGCAGGCCCGGTAGCCGTGCTCGGGATGGCGCCTCTCGGCAAGTAGCCGCTGCACGGTGCTGCCGGTGGCCACGCCGATGCTCTCGCCCCAATGAATCAACCGCTCGGGCGTCCACTGTCGGTGCGCCCGGTGCGCCGCCGACATGTGTTCTTCCACCGTGGTGAAGCCGCCCTGGTGGGCGCTGCGCAGGTGGCTGGCCACACGCTGGCCGCGGTGCAACACCTCGACCATGCGCGCGGTCAACCGGGCCTCGAGCACCTGGCCGACCAGGGACTGGGGAACGCTGTAACGGTGGCCATCAATCTCGATGTGGTGGTCGATATGCACGCGCACTGTCTTGAAGCTGGCCAACTCGTAGGGCTGCGCCGGCAACGGCTGCAATGCCGGTGCATCGAGCTGCCTGAACGCGCTGGCGCGGCTGCCAGGGAGCTTCTGGAACGGCTTGAGGTTCAACAGCTCGAGCAGCGGTTCGATGGCCTCGTTGACGTCATCGACACTGGCAAAGCGCTGATGGCGCAGGCGCATCAGAATCCAGCGCTCGACCACCTGCACGGCCGACTCGACCTTGCCTTTGTCCTGCGGGTGGTAGGGGCGTGCTGGCAACACCGAGGTCCCGTAATGGCGCGCAAAGTCCTCTACCGTGTCATTGGCCCGGGGTTCGTACCGGTTGGGATTGGCGATCAGGGCGCGCGGGTTGTCAGGCACGATCAGTTGGGGCACACCGCCCATGAAGGTCAGCGCCCGGGCGCAGGCACCCAGCCAGTCGGCCATGGTCTCGCGCGGCGTGGCGCAGGCGAACGTATAGCTCGACGCGCCCAGCGCGGCCACGAAGATGTGGGCACGGCTGCCATCGGTCAATCCGATCGTCGGCCCGGCGAAGTCGATGAACAGCTTCTCTCCGGCGCGGTGGATCTGGCGCATGGAGCGCTTGAGAGTCTTGGCGTAACGGCGGTAGTTCTCGCAGAACTGCGAGTAGCGGTGTGTGTTCCGGCCGGGGTGCTGGCCTACATGTTCCTCCCACAGCAGCATCAGCGTCATGCCTTTGCGGCGCAGCTCTTGGTGCATGCGACCGTAGTCGGGCGTCACGAAGCCGCTGGCGCGCTGCGACGTCCCGAGCAACCGGTGTTGCAGGGCCGCCTCGTCGAGCAGTTGAACCTGTGCCCAGTCCAGGTCAGCTGCGGCGGCCGCGCCGACGTACTTGGCGACCACACCTTTGGAGATGCCCAGCGAGGCGGCGATGCGTTCGTGCGAGAGCTGGGCGTCGAGCTTCAGACGCAGAACGTCCTTGATCTTGCGCATAGTGATCCTTCGGGTATCGGGCATGCCGGCTCCAGCAAAGGCTGGGAGGCTACCCGCTTCGGGGAGAACAAATATGCGCAACGCATCACGCTGCAGGTCCATGCCGTTCCGGCATCGTGACCGACGATTCCGGCGTCGTGACCGACATTCCGGCCGAGGTCAGAAATCGGTCACGATAAACCGGAATGACCGGTCACGACAAACCGGAATCGTCGGTCACGATCGGCCGGAATGACCGGTCACGGTCAACCGGAATACCCAATGTGCTGTCTTTTTGCATCAATGGCTTGCCTGTGCATCGACGGACCGAGCAATAAGCCCGTCGTCGGATAAGCGGGAATTATCGCGGGGCGACTTCTGACGGTTGGACGACCGCAAGATGCCGTTGGCGGGCGACTCATTGCGATCTGCGTCCGGTATATGTTGGCGAACTTGCCAACATAGGCATCTGTTGGCACAATTGCCAACATGAAGGCCGATCTGATCACCCGCTTCAAGAGTGTTGCCGAGGATGGCGGCGTCATGGAGTTGGTGGTATGGCGTGTGCCGCGACCGGTTCCGCCCACAGACCATGGCTACAAGTATCGTGCGGTCTACGCCGTTGACGGTGTACGTGTGGTTGGATTCGACAACGAAAGAGGAAAAGGCGATCACTGCCATCTGAATGGGCGGGAGTTGCCCTACACGTTCACCACCGTCGACGCGTTGGTGGAGGATTTCATCGCCGCTGTGGATGCGGCAAGGAGGAAGCAATGACGACACAACGCACACTAACCATCACCTTGTCGCCTGACTGGCGTGCCGATTTGCGGCGAGCGGGCAAGGCGGCACAGGCTGACAGTTACCAGGGCGAGACGCTGAACTTCGAGAGTCCAGGAGCGTTCTTTGGCAGGCTGACCGAACGTCGCTGGGCGCTGGTCACCGCATTGCTGGGGCAGGGGGGACTAGCGGTGCGTGAACTGGCGCGGCGCGTTGACCGCGACGTCAAGCGTGTTCACGAAGATGTCCAGGTGCTGGCCGAGCTGGGTTTGGTCGAGCGTGACGATGCTGGCGGCGTCTTGTGCCCATATGCTGATGTGCATATCGACATGCATGTCCACCGCGAAAGCGCCGTAGCATGAAGCGGAATCGGGGCTGGGCAGTGAGACTACCTTGTTTCCAATTTTGACCTGCCTTCATGTTCTGGGGGAACGTCAGCTTTGTTGCAATAAGGGCGTTCTCGAGGTAATTGTCCGAAGAATGTAGTGAATATTCAGACAACTGCTTGATGCAATTGCGCGTCAATGTGCGATTCGGACCTGGCGTTCAGAAGTG
>JBFKCG010000218.1:0-3894 GCA_041620675.1 Nevskiales bacterium | reverse complement strand
GCTGCTGCCCGAGGCCCAGGATCCCCGCGTGCTTGAGGCAGCCAATGGGCTGGCAGCCGAGCGATTGGCGGTGCCCGTCTTGCTGTCTGCACCAGAAACTAAAATAAGAGGCGCGGTCATCCTCGCGGACGAGCCGGATTCGCATCGTTGGCACACGCAGGCGGACGACGTGATTGAGGCGGCATTGGCCAGCAAGGGTGTTGATGCCGTGGCCGATGGCAAGCGCGACCCATTGATGCAGGCGGCCGCCTTGCTGAAGTTGGGCTATGTTGATGCCGTCGTCGCAGGATCCGTGGCAACCACCGCCCAGGTCCTGCGAAGTGGATTACGCATCCTCGGCCTGGAACCGGATGCCAAGCTGGTGTCCAGCTGCTTCCTGATGGAATTCGACGACCGTGTATTGACCTTTGCTGATTGCGCGGTGGTGCCAGAACCGGATGCCCGGCAGCTGGCACAAATTGCCGTATCCAGCGCTGCCAGTCACCGGCGTCTGACCGGTGAGTCGCCCAAGGTGGCGCTGCTGTCATTCTCTACGCGTGGGTCAGCCGAGCACGCGCTGGTGGATAAGGTCAGGGAGGCGGTCAGCATCGCACGCAGGTTGGCACCCGCGCTTGAGGTGGATGGTGAACTGCAGTTTGATGCGGCCTGCGTGCCGGACATCGCCCGGCGCAAAGCGCCAGACTCCGGTGTGGCCGGTCAGGCGAATGTCTTTGTTTTTCCAGACCTCAACGCCGGCAATATTGGTTACAAGATTGCAGAGCGTCTGGCAGGTGCCAATGCAATCGGACCCATCCTGCAGGGTTTTGCCAAGCCCTGGATGGACTTGTCGCGCGGCTGCAAGTCAGCGGATATTGTCAATCTTGCCCTTATCGCATCGATCCTCGGTCAAGTGCCAGCCTAGGCGGCTCGCTATGCCGCGTAGACAATAATTGGCCAAAGATTAAGATATTGGGCTAAGGGGGGCGTGTTTGATGTTATCGCCAGTCAGTCAGTGCATCGCCTTTAAGGTCCTAGTTCGAGCATTAATAACAATTCTCACCACTTAGGGGGCAACACGTGAAGAGTACAAAGGCAGTCTTGTCTGCATGTTTCCTTATGACATTCGTCTCAACTGTGGCCGTGGCTGAAGGGTCGAAAGCCCCCGGCTCTGGACCTAACCCATTCTCGGATTGCGGCATCGGCGCAGCTTTGTTTCCGGATACGAAATGGGCAGCCGTCACATCGAATGTGATCTGGGATATCGGTACCACCGCGGTCACCTCGGCGACAATGAGCCCAGAAACCTGCTCCGGCAAGAAGTTGCAGGCCGCATTATTCATTCGTGACACCTATACGGTCCTGATCGAGGATGTCGCGCGCGGAAGCGGCGAGCATCTGCGTACAGCACTCAATCTGTTTGAGTGTGACGCTAGACGTCAGGATGCTGCGATCGGCCAGATTCGCTCAGAAATGGCGGCTACGGTCTCAACTCCAAATTACCGCAACCAGACGAATATCCAGAAGTCTGCCGAGTTCTACGGAGTCATGAACAACGCCGTGGAGGCAAGCTGCAAGGTTTAACAGGGTGACCTTGGAATCACTAACGGGCCTACTCTGTAGGCCCGTTCTTTTTTATGGGCTAGGCCGATACCTGTCCATTCTTGTGCCGGCTGTGGCCTCATTATTTCTGCACTTGCCTGGTCAGGCGATGGCAGCAGATCACACGAATGCCGCCAAGGATCTTGCCTTCAGCGAAACATGGTTGAAATTGCTCCACTACGAACGGTCGGTCTGGTCACCAACAGGGTGGGTGAGTGCAATTCAGCAAGGCAACTTTTTCTTGTCGGCTCATGGCAGTAGTGATCCGGCAGCAGAGCTGGAGGCCCTTGTACAGTCACTGTCTGTAGAGGCTCCAACCGGCGATGATCATCCGCGTTGTCGTTTCCCGGCGCGTAGTCGTTGGGTTGAACAACAGCTGGGCCTGGAATCTGTCTTTGAGCCTGCCAGTGTTTGTCCCCGTTTTTCCTCATGGGCCAAGCAAGGGCAAATAGCATCGGTCAGTCTCGTTTATGCCACCGGCTACCTAGGAAATCCTGCCTCTTATTACGGCCATACCTTACTGAAGTTCAACGGGCTGGAAGAGCAGGCCGGCGAGACCAACCTGCTAGACGCGACACTGAACTTTGGTGCCATCGTCGATGGTAATGACGATCCCGTCAGCTACATCATCAAGGGTGTGACTGGCGGATATGCTGCGGCGTTCAGTCATGTGGAATTCTATTTTCACAACCATAACTATGGTGAGAACGAGCTAAGAGATCTCTGGGAATACCGGCTGAACCTGCCACAAACCGCGGTGACACTGTTGGTTGAGCATTCATGGGAGGTACTGGGGCAGAAATATACCTATTACTTCTTCCGCAGGAACTGTGCCTACCGGATGGGAGAATTGCTGGAGCTCGTTGAAGGAATCGATGTCATTCCAAAAAGAATCCCGTGGACGATTCCGCAGGCATTGATTCAGGCAATGGGGCAGGTTGTTGTGCAGGGTGGCCCACTGATTGCCGCAGTGCGCTATTACCCGTCTCGGCAGTCAAGGTTCTATGCACGGTATGGAGAATTGTCGCCAGATGAACAGGTGGTACTGAGTGAGCTCGTGTTGAACCAGTACGGGCTTGATGATTCTCGCTTCACCGCCTTGCACCTTGAGGCTCGCCAGAGATTGCTCGATGCCCTGTTGGATTACAGTCGTTTTGTCAGCCTGATGGAAGACTCGAAAAATCGGCAGGAATCCATGCTCTATCAGGACTCGTTGGCAGAAAGGTTTCGCCTCCCTTCTGGCACGGATGAAATAAAGTCCCGCCAGCCCATATCCCCCCACCAAGGTCGGCCAGCGGGTTGGGCCCAATTGGCATGGGCTACCCACGATCAGCTCGGTTCCATGACGCTGTTGAGATTGCGGCCTGCCTATTACGACCCGATCGATGCCGGTAGTGGGCATGTGGCCAATGCAGCATTGAGCATGGCTGATTTACAGCTTGTTGTGGATGAAGGGCAAGTGCGCCTGCACAAGCTGTATGCAATTGCGATAGAAAGCGTGCAGCCGGGTATATCGGGTCTTCCCTCTGATCGGGGGCGGGCATGGAAAATCAGGGTTGGTATCGAGCAGGCCAGCGGGGCCTGTATTGATTGCCCGATTTTTCGGATACAGGGGGACTATGGGATCGGACACCAATGGGTACCCTCGCTGTTTACGGCGGTATATCTGGGTGGCGCAGTCCAGAGTGAGTCTGGTGAAGCGGGTTGGGGATTTGGTCGATTATCCAGCGACGCCATTTTCCGGGTGGACGACAGGCTTTCTGCAAGACTGGCGCTGGAATATCGGTATGGATTTGGGGGATCACGGTCCAGTGACTGGGTGAACCGGTCTGAAGTTCGATGGCTGTTGGGTGAACGCACAGATCTCCGGCTCAGCTATGAGAGAGACGACGGGGAGATTCTAGGAGTCGGTTTCGGTGTTTATTGGTAACAATAATTACGGACTGATGGGTTACCCCGGAACCTGCCTAGCTAGCTAACAAAAATAGAGAAATAGTCCTATACTCTGCTGAGTCATCGCCAATTGACGAAGCAGCATGGTACGAGATATTACCTATGCAGGGTTGGTTGACGTCAATCAAACGAGGATACATCGATGTTGTTTAGCCAAGAGCATCTCGAACTACAGCGCACAGTACGCAAATTCATCGAGCAGGAGATCAACCCGCATGTGGATGAATGGGAAGACGCTGAAATATTCCCAGCCCATGAGGTCTTCAAGAAGATGGGTGACCTTGGGTTGCTTGGCATCACCAAGCCGACGGAATACGGTGGCCTGGGCCTGTACTACACCTACGCTTTTGCCTTTGCCGAGGC
>JBFKCG010000217.1:0-3924 GCA_041620675.1 Nevskiales bacterium | reverse complement strand
GCGCAAGGTAACCGTCAAGACGGTGGACGTTCAGGCGCTGGACGACCGTGCCGAGGGCGTGAACCACCAGGGTGTCTTGGCCTTTATGCAGGGCAGCCAGTTGCTGGATGAGGCCGGGCTCGACCAGCTCCTGGACGGACTGGCCCATCCGCCTTTCCTGCTGGTCCTGGATGGCGTGCAGGATCCGCATAACCTGGGTGCCTGCCTGCGTACGGCAGATGCCGCGGGGGTGGACGCAGTCATTGCCCCGCGTGACCGTGCCGTCGGCTTGACCCCGGCAGTGCGCAAGACAGCGGCTGGTGCGGCCGAGTCCCTGCCGTTTGTGCAGGTCACCAACCTGGCCCGTTGCCTGCGTGACCTGCAGGAGCGAGGCATCTGGGTGATCGGCACGGCGGGGGAAACAACACAGACTTTGTACCAGGCTGACCTTAAGGGCCCACTGGCGCTGGTATTGGGGGCTGAAGAGAAGGGGATGCGTCGGTTGACCCGGGAAAACTGTGATTTGCTGGTGAGCATCCCCATGCATGGCACGGTAGAAAGCCTGAATGTATCGGTTGCCACGGCGATTTGCCTGTATGAGGCGCTGCGCCAACGCGGCCCCAGGCCCGGCTGACTCGTTGCGCCAAGCCTCTGATTCACGTATATTTGCGCGCCTTCCGGAGGTTTATCCGGATCACTCCTTGCTCCACCGTCTACAAGGCAACCGCCGGACGGGGGGCATTAACCCATAAGGAGGCGCTGAATGCGTCATTATGAAATTGTTTTTCTGGTGCATCCCGACCAGAGCCCACAAGTCCCCGCCATGATTGAGCGCTACCGCGGCATGATCGAAGCCGAGCAGGGCAAGATCCATCGTGTTGAGGACTGGGGTCGCCGCCAGCTGGCTTATCCGATCCAGAAGGTCCACAAGGCTCACTACGTGCTCATGAACATCGAGTGCGGCCAGTCGACCTTGAATGAATTGGAAAGCGCATTCCGTTTCAACGATGCCGTTATTCGTAGCCTGACCCTGAGCCGCCCAGGCCCAGAGGTGGAGCCGTCCATCATGCTGAAGTCACAGGATGGTCGTGATGACAGCCGCCGTCGTGACCGTGATATGTCAGATGATGACGGTGATTCCGATTCTATCGACAATGGCGCGAGGGTCTAACCATGTCACGTTTTTACCGCCGTAGAAAATACTGCCGATTCACAGCTGAGAAAGTCGTCGAGATTGATTACAAGGACCTCGTGACGTTGAAGCAGTACATCACCGAAACCGGCAAGATCGTCCCGAGCCGCATTACCGGCACGCAGACGCACTACCAGCGCCAGCTGGCCGCCGCCATCAAGCGCGCACGCTTCCTGGCGTTGCTGCCTTACACCGACCAGCACTGAGGGGGCGGCCATGGAAGTCATTCTTTTACAGAGAGTCCGCAACCTCGGCGACCTGGGTGACCGCGTAAAGGTCCGTCCAGGCTTTGGCCGTAACTACCTCTTGCCAGAGGGCATGGCGTTGCCAGCCACTGCCGAGAACATCAAGGTGTTCGAGGAGCGCCGTGCCGAGCTCGAAAAGAGCGCCAACGACACCCTGAGCGCGGCACAGAGCCGTGCACAGCAGCTCGAAGGCTTCAAGCTCACGATCAAGGCTCGCGCTTCAGAAGAGGGCAAGCTTTACGGATCCGTGGGTACCTTTGAGCTCATCGAGGCACTCAAGGCTGAGGGCATCAAGGTCCAGAAGCGTGAGATCAACCTGCCCAGTGGCGCTATCCGCCAGACCGGCGAGCATACGGTCCAGCTGCAATTGCATTCGGATGTCGAAGTTTCCATCCTCATTATCGTTGAGGACGAGAAAGCAAAGGCCGAGTGATTCACAACTTAGAAACAGCTTATCAACAGGCCCCGCAAGGGGCCTGACTTTTTGGGGCTTGTCAGCCCAACAGGCAGAGTCCAAACTTCAACTGCGCCGCCGTACCCAGCGGGAAATCCCACCACCAGATTGGCTGTAATGACCATTGCCAAGTTACCACCGCATTCGCTAGAGGCTGAACAGGCTGTCCTGGGCGGCCTCATGCTCGATAACAATGCCTGGCTCAATATTGCTGGCCGTGTCACCGAGGAAGACTTCTACCGGGAGGATCACCGACTTATCTTTCGTGCGATCCAGGACCTGGCCGAGAACAACAAGCCCTATGACATCGTAACCCTATCGGAGTGGCTGAAGGCACGTGGCCAGCAGGACGCTACGGGCGGACTGGCATACCTGGGCACGCTGGCCAATGAGACACCTAGCTCGGCCAATATCGTCGCGTATGCAGATATTGTTCGAGAACAGTCAGTGCTACGGCAACTGATTAGTGCTGGCGTGACCATCTCCGAGATGGGGTATAGCCCGGACGGGCGACCGGTCAGCGAACTGCTCAATGCGGCCGAAAGCCATGTTTTTGCCATTGCCGAGCAAACCAAGCGCGGCAAGCGCGACTTCCAGAGCGTCGGACCGGTTGTGCTGGAGATTGCCGAGAAGACCTACCAACTCTTCGAGTCCAATGAAGAGGGCCTGACCGGAGTGCCGACCGGGCTCAAGCGTTTCGATGAAAAAACCAATGGCATGCAGAAGGGTGACCTGATCATCATTGCTGCGAGGCCTGCGATGGGTAAAACCAGCCTGGCGATGAACATCGTGGAGAACGCAGCGATCAAGCATGGCGTGCCAACGCTGGTATTCAGCATGGAAATGTCGGCATCACAGCTGGTCACGCGTATGATCGCCTCCCTGGGAAGGATAGATCAGCAGCGGATACGGACAGGCAAACTCCTGGACAGTGAATGGCCCCGCTTCACCAGCGCCACGACCATGATTACCGAGGCCAAGAAGTGCATCTTCGTCGATGATTCGTCCTCGCTGAACCCGACAGAGATGCATGCGCGTGCGCGTCGCGCCCAGCGCGAGCACCAGATTGGCTTGATCATCATTGATTACCTGCAGCTGATGACGGTGCCGGGAACGCGCGAGAATCGCACCACGGAAGTGTCAGCAATCTCGCGCAGCCTGAAAGCTTTGGCACGTGACCTCAATGTGCCGGTAATCGCGTTGTCACAGGTTAACCGTGCGGCAGAGAAGAACCCGGACAGCCGCCCACGGCTGGCCGACCTGCGTGAATCCGGAAGTATTGAACAGGATGCCGACGTCGTGGTCTTCATTCATCGCGAGGATTACCAGAATCCAGAAAGTGAGAAGGCCGGCCAGGCAGAACTGATCATCGCCAAGCAGCGTAATGGACCGACGGGCAAGGTGGATGTCGCGTTCCTGCATGGCAGCACGCGCTTCGAGAATCTCGCGGAGGACTACTACGGGCAGGAGGCCCACGGGTGAGCCGTAGAGCCTGGGCTGTCATTGACCTTGGCGCAGTGCGCCACAATCTGGAAAAAGTTCGCCAACACGCACCCAATGCCAAGGTGATGGCCGGAAGATGACGGTATCAGTATTATTCAATTTGCAGAGCAGTTAGTTACTGCTGGTGATTCCTCAAAGCAAGCTTTTGTGGATCTTTACAATTCGCAAAGTTAACTGATGCATTAACCATCATCTAATTAGTATTAAGAAAATGCCAGTCGAATATATTCACTGGCTTTTTTTTGTCCATGCTTTTATATCGAATCTAAATACCCAAAAGTCTATCGCTTTCGCTATTACAGCAAATAGCAACTCAATATAGGAAACATCAGGTGATAAAAGAAAACAGGCTTACCGCTTGGCTCAGCTATTGCTTATAAGGTACGACATTGCGTTCGAGTAAATGCCTTATGGTCCAATCATAGGGCTGATTGATGGGTTTGGACATTGCGCACAATCCGTCAGACTACTGTTGACGGATTGTACAATTCAGAATTGATTAGCTTATATATCGGCAGGGTAATAACCTTTTACGAGTAAGCCACTAGGCT
>JBFKCG010000216.1:0-3931 GCA_041620675.1 Nevskiales bacterium | reverse complement strand
CTCTCCGTCGGCACGCAACGCGCCCAGCCAGTTGGCGATGGCGCCATCGTATTGCGCCGTGTGTTCGTAGACCTTGGTGGCGAGATCGCGGCGCGTGAGGTCGGTCACGCCGCCGTGTTGCTCCAGCTCGGAGAGCACACGCGCATAGTCAGCCGCATCCACCACGACCGTGACGTAGGCGTGATTTTTGGCCGCCGCGCGCAGCATGGTGGGGCCGCCGATATCAATGTTCTCGATGGCGTCTTCCAGTGTGCAGCCAGGCTTGGCGACGGTGGATTCGAACGGATAGAGATTCACCACGATCAGGTCGATGGGCTCGATGCCGTTCGCCTGCATCACCGCGTCATCCTGCCCGCGCCGGGCGAGGATGCCGCCATGGATCTTGGGGTGCAGGGTCTTGACCCGGCCATCCATGATCTCGGGTGAGCCGGTGAAATCGGAGACTTCGGTGACGGCAATGCCTTCCTGCTGCAACAGCTTGGCGGTGCCGCCGGTGGAGAGGATGTGCACATCGCGGGCCGCGAGACTGCGCGCAAATTCAACCACGCCAGTCTTGTCGGACACGCTGATCAGCGCGCGGCGAATGTTGCGCGTCGTATTCATCACGGTTTCCCCTGGCCTCAAGGCAGACGCGTTAAGCGTCCAGGCCGTAGTTCTTGAGTTTCTTGCGCAGCGTGCCGCGATTGAGGCCGAGGATCTCGGCGGCGCGGGATTGGTTGCCTTCGCTGTAACGCATGACTGCCACCAGCAGGGGCTCTTCCACCTGCTCGAGTACCATGCTGTAAAGGCGCTTGGGCTTGTGTCCGTTCAAGGCGCGGAAATACTGATCCAGGCTGTCACTAACCTGACGGCTCAGGATCCCTTCACCAGACTTGCGAGTACTCTTCGGGCTCATGCGCAATAAAAATTATTGTTCAGGTCTCGAGTGAAAATACACTTCGTCGTGAGTTACGCCGAAGGGCGAGAGATTCTTGTTATGAGTCGCGTGGATCCTGCGAACCATGCGAGGGGGTGGAATGATAGCCCCATTGATCGAGAGGGGGAAGTGTTGCGAGTCATCGTTGGTTGTGCTTGTCGAGGATGTACTTTAGATAACACAGTGAGTGGTCTCGGCAAGGTTTTGAATTGCACAACAAAGTGTGAATTGGGCTGTGTCAATTCCTAGCGTGGGTAGAAGCGCATCGGATATTGTCGCGTAACCGCGGGGACATCCTCAGCACCGAAATCGAGCAGCTTCACGCGGCTGACAAGCTTGGCTTCCAGCTCTGGATCGTTCAGCTCGGTGGCATGAACACGACAGGCGGATACCTGTCCTGAAGGCTGGATGGTGATCTCGAACACAACCTTGCCCTGCAGCGCCGGGTTCTGCCTCAATGCGCGTTGGTACAGGGCCTCGAATGCGGCCTTGTTGCGGTCAAACACCAACTGGATGCTTTCTGCGGTTCGGCTTGGCTGGTAACTGCCGACGCCACCGGAGCCACCACCACTGCCGGCGCCGGTGCCGCCTGCACCTTGGGCAGAGCCTCTGCCGATGCTGCTTCCGGTTCCACCTTCATTCAGGGCCGTGCCCCCGGAGCGGACCTGTCCAATACCGGCGGTGCTGATGCCGCCGCTGCTTTGTTCCGCGCCCGCGACCAGCACGTCAGGATTCTGATCTGGTGTGGCGGCGACAGCACCAATCAGGGGGCGATCACCCTGGATGCGGGTAAGCACTGCGCTGTTCTGTAGTTCTGCCAATTCACGCGAGGCGCTGAGCACGCCGGCACGCGCGGCACGTTCGCGGGCTGCCTCTGGCGAGGGCACGGGGCGGGGCGCGGGGCGCTGGGCCTGTCGTGGTGCGGGCGTGGCTGCCTGGGTTGGTGCAGGCTTGGGCACGATGCTTTCGCCACCACCCTGAGGTTCCGGTGGCGGGGGTGGACGCCGCGGGATCAGCTTCAGCTTGACCACCGGTGCAGGCGCTTCCAGTTGCTCGACCTGTTCAAGAAACACGGGCAAGTGAGGGACGATGGCGGCCATCATCATCACGACACCCAGCGCGATCGTCTGGATGCGCACATAGCGCTGCTCGTCGGCCTCGCGGCGCGACCAGGGCAGGTGATTCATGTCTGTTATGGCTGCCGGCACGGTCAACGCTCGCGGCGGATGACCGCCAGTGCTATTTCGTCATACTGCGCCTGGTTGCAGCTCAGCATGACCTTGCGCAGGAGCCGATAGGGGATCGTCTTGTCACCCATGATGGTGACTGCGCGCGATTCCGGCGTGTCTTCAGGCCTTGGCAGCCTGGCCAGTGCCGCCTCCAGTGACGGGATATTCTGCTCAGAAGCTCGTTCAACGGCGGCACGATCTGCCACTTTCTCGCCCTGCAGCAGGATCTCGGTATTCGTCACCATGATGACCGGGGTGGCCTCGGTGCGTTGTTCGGCAGTTGACTCCGGCAGTGCCAGCCCGCGTGGGCTTGGCAGCACCTCGACCTCTCCGGCGTTAACCAGCAGGAAGAACACCAGGATGGTGAAGATGTCCATCAGCGAGACCAGGCTCAGTTCAGGCGCACGCGTGCGAGACTTCTGCAGGCGGCGGGCGCGGCGTGAAGTGGTCAGTGCCATGACTTAGCCCTGCGGCTCGGCGTCGCCCAGGGCGATTTCGGTAAACAGGGGCTCGGGTTTTTCCCCGCGGGTGGCACGGATCGCATCCATGACCTGCACGACGGTGTCGTAGTCGGTGTCAGGCTCAAGCAATAGGGTGGCCGCGCTGCTGTCCGGATGTTTCTGCTTGAGTGAGGTTGCCAGCCGATTGAGGGCGGCATAGTTGGCGTCGCCCGAAAGTGGCAGGCGCGCCAATGGCTGGCCCTTGCTGTCGATGATTTCGAGCTGCCGTGCACGCACAGTGATGATCAGCTCGAAGCGATCCTCATCAGGACTGGGCACTGCGCTGGCAGAAGGCAGGTTCAGTTGCAGGACGGCCATGCGCGAGAACACTGCCGTGATGAGCAGGAACGGCACCAGCACCACCATCAGGTTCATGAAAGCCGTGATGTGCAGCTCGGCAGGTGCGTCCCGCCGCCGCAACCGGCGCCAGCGTCGGATCATCAGGCGCCCTGTTGTTCGTTCAGTTGCATCAGGTTAAGGAACTTGACCGAGGCCATCTCCAGGCTGTCGACCACCTCACTGGTCACGGATTGCAGCCAGGCGTGGAGTAGCAGTAGCGGAATCGCCACCATCAGGCCAAACGCCGTGGTGTTCATCGCCACCGAAATGCTGGCTGACAGCAGGTCGGCTTTCTCGGCCGGGTTGACGCCGGAGATGGCGGTGAAGGCCTGGATCAAGCCGATGATCGTGCCCAACAGCCCCAGCAGAGTGGCGATATTGGCGAACGTGGCGAGGTAATGCGTGCGGCGTTCCAGTTCCGGGATGGTTTCCATCAGGCTCTCTTCCAGCGCCATCTCGACGTCCTCGCGACGGCGTGCGGTGCGCAGGCGATTGAGGCCGTGGCTCATGATGCGACCAATGGCCGCTTCCGAGGACGACGCCACGGTACTGGCCTGTTCGTAGTTGCCCTGGCCAATCAGGGCCAGCAGTTTCTGCCAGAGGTCACGGTTATCCTCGCGCGCGTTGTTCAGGTAGATGAAGCGCTCGATGGCGATGGCCAGGCCAATGCCCAATGCGATGGCGATCGGGATCATCCAGAAACCGCCACTCTGGAGGAAGTTAACGATGGTGTTGTAAGTCTGCATGGCAGTCTCGCGGTTAGAAGAAAATGAATGGCTTAGCGTTGCTGGCTGGACTGGTAGATTTCCAGCTGGCGACGGAATACGACAGGGTCTATCGGCTCAAGTGGGACATCCAGCAGTTGCGTAGGGCCTTCCTTGACCTCGCCGGCGGCAGACGGGCGCCAGGGAACAATATCAAGGCCGACCGGCAATTCGCGGTTGCCG
>JBFKCG010000215.1:0-3952 GCA_041620675.1 Nevskiales bacterium | reverse complement strand
GATGCGTTGACGCTGCATTGCCAAAATTACCGTTCGGGCCCAGGCATGCCGCCATCACCGCCGCAACCGCAGGATCAATCGGGCTGGTCGCAGCGTAGTCCAGATAGATTGGTTGCGAACTCATGTCACAGCACCGAGCCACGATTGGGTATGGCAGCAGATATGCCCCGGACAATCCCTTCGAAGACTTCAAGGAAACGATCAACTTCCGCGATCGTGTTGGACTGGCCGAAGCTGACACGAATGGCTGACAGCGCTAGTTCGCGCGGCACGCCCATGGCCAGCAGCACATGGCTGGGTTCTGTCTTGCCGCTATGGCAGGCCGAGCCACTGGACACCGCAATGCCCTTGCGGTCCAACGACATCAGCAAGGTCTCGCTTTCGAAACCTGGCGTGCCGAACTGCACGGTATTGGGCAAACGCTCGGCCCCGTCACCAAAAATCACCGTACCCGGCACACGACGCAACCCTGCTTCCAGTCGGTCACGCAGCGTGCGTGCGTGGCTTGCTCGTGCGTTTAGCTCCTGGCGTGCCAGATCTGCTGCCAGGCCAAAACCCACGATGCCGGCCAGGTTTTCCGTGCCGCCGCGCAGGCCCCGTTCCTGACCACCGCCCTGCTGGGTGGCATCCAGTTCCAGTGTCTTGTCCACGATCAAGGCACCGATGCCGCGTGGGCCGTATATCTTGTGTGCGGATAGTGTCACCAACTGTGCGCCGCTGCCCTGCATATCAAAGGGCAGCTTTCCCGCGATTTGCACGGCGTCACAGTGCAGCACGGCGCCGGCGTCACGCACGCAGCGTGAGATGGCCGGGATATCCTGTAGCACACCCGTCTCATTATTCGCCGCCATCACCGCGACAAGCCCCACTTTCCCGCGCGCAAGCTCTTTTTCCAGTGCTTGCAAGTCAACGCGCCCCCGATCATCGACGGGGATAAAGTCCACCTGCACGCCCTGGCGTGACAATGCCTGTGCAGGCTCAATTACCGCCGCGTGTTCCGTGGCGTTCACCAGGATGCGTTGGCCAGGCTGACGGGCGGCGAATCCCTTCAGCGCCAGGTTGTCCGCCTCGGTGCCGCCACTGGTGAACGTCAACTGGCTCGCTTCGGCACCGACCAGTTGGGCAACTTGCTCACGTGCCACATCCAGGGCATGTCGCGCCGCACGCCCGTATCGATGCACGCTCGACGGATTGCCATACACAGGATCAGACAAGTACGGCAGCATGCCTTCCAGCACCCGAGGATCCAGTGGCGTGGTTGCATTGTTGTCAAAATAGATGGGCATCTTACTTGGCTGCTAGCGAAGACTGGCGCGGGCCATGTACACGCCGCAGGGGCAAGACCCCAGCCGATATGTCCGTCATGGCCCGTCGGTTCCGTGCACACAACTCAGCCAGCGTGACGCCCTCAAGGAAAACGCGTATGTGCTCGGTGAGGTCCTCCCACAAGCCGTGGGTCAGGCAAGGTCCTTCATCATGACAGTCACGGGCCCCACCACAACGCGTCACATCCAGGGTCTCGTTGACCGCGCTGATGACGCAGGCCACCGTGATCTGCTGCGGAGCGCGTGCCAGCCGATAGCCGCCACCCGGTCCACGGCTACTCTCGATTAGGCCCTGCCTGCGCAATGCGGCCAGCAGCTGCTCCAGATAGGCGGGAGAAATATGGTTGCGTCTTGCGATATCTGCCAATGCCACCGGCGCATTGCCGGCGCGCAAGGCCAGGTCCACCATGGCAGTGACGGCATAACGGCCTCGCGTGGTCAGTTTCACGGCTGACCCACCCGCTTGTGGTCCTCAGGCTGGACGACGGATTCCTGGACCTCGGTCTCGAAATCCGTCACTGCCAGCTTGGGGACTTCCAGCTTTCGGAAACGGGGGTCCTGGTCCGAAAGCAGCCGCATCATCAGCTCCAGCCGGCCATCGAGCAGGTGCATGTGATCCAGCATGGCGCCAATCGCATTGCTGACAGGATCCGGCATGTCGCGCGTCAGGCCGTAGGCATCAAATCCCATCTTTTTCGCCATCGCCACGCGATGCTCGGGGATGGAGGCGGCAGCAGTATCCTGGCACTTGACCAGGTGACCGGGCACCCCCACCACCGTGCAGCCGGGCGGGACTTCCTTGACCGCCACGGCATTGGAGCCAATCCGTGCACCTTTGCCAACCGTGAACGGCCCCAACACCTTGGCACCCGCGCCAACAACGACCCCATCCTCGAGGGTCGGGTGGCGCTTACCCTTGTTCCAGCTAGTGCCGCCCAAGGTCACGCCCTGGTACAAGGTGACGTCGTCGCCGATCTCGACGGTTTCACCGATGACGACGCCCATGCCATGGTCTATAAAGAATCGGCGCCCGATGCGTGCACCCGGGTGAATCTCGATACCGGTCAGCCATCGGCCAAAATGGGAGGTGGCTCGTCCCAGCCATTTCAGGCCATGGGTCCAGTACCAGTGCGCGATCCGATGCAGCCAGAGGGCATGCAAGCCCGGATAGCAGGTCAGCACCTCCCAGGTGTTGCGCGCTGCCGGATCACGGTCGAAAACCGCATTTATGTCTTCACGTATACGTGTAAACATCTGATTCCTCTAGACTAAGGTAATTCCTGACTACTGTACTCGGGTAATTATAACCGGCTGCGGGTGATGACAAGAACTTCCTGGACAGGCGCGCTGACTAATGCGAATGAAGGCAAAAACTGCTCTATGCGACGCCCCCGTCCACAACGGGTGAAAGCACCATGAACATCCAGGCATGGCTGGAGGCAACACACATACCAGGCGTCCCTGCCCTAGGCTTGGTCGCCATCGCAATCTTCATGGTCCTGCTCAGCACGGCATTGGCCGTATTTATCATCGTGCAACTGCCGCATGACTATTTTTCCAGGACACGCCGGCAAATGCTGCAGGCCGACCCCAACCCCCTCACGGGCGCGATCAAGCGAATCGGAAAAAACATCGCTGGCTGGCTACTGATCCTGATGGGGATCATCCTGTCTCTACCCGCTGTGCCTGGACAAGGCATCCTGACCGGATTCATGGGCGTGGTGCTGATCGATTTCCCCGGAAAATCCCGGCTTGAGCAGAAAGTGATTCGGATTGGCTGGATTCACAGGACATTCAACCAGGTCCGCGCACGCTTCAACCGCGCGCCGCTCACGATTAGCGGCAGCTAAGGCTTTTTTCGGTCCAGG
Organism: Nevskiales bacterium; assembly: GCA_041620675.1. Classification (GTDB taxonomy): domain Bacteria; phylum Pseudomonadota; class Gammaproteobacteria; order Nevskiales; family DATLYR01; genus DATLYR01. The sequence goes on along the minus strand of JBFKCG010000215.1, from coordinate 759 downwards.
CTGTCATCCACGCTGGCCAGCAATCCCCGGAGGATGTTGTACTCGTTGGCATCCGGCTTGGCCCGGTTGAACAGGCAACGCAGCCGACGCATCAGCTTGCGGGGGTTCTCGGGGTCGAGGAAGCCCGTTCGGGTGATCACATCCTCCAGATGCCTGTAGAAGTCCTCCATGGCCGCATTGCTGACACCGGGTTCAAGCAACTCAGCGGGCGCGGGTTCCGCCAGCGCCAGGCGCACCTCATAAGCCATCAATTGCACGGCAGCCGCGAGATTGAGCACGCTGTACTCCGGGTTGGCCGGAATCTGCACCAGCCGGTGGCACAGGCCCAGCTCATCGTTGGTCAGGCCAAACTTTTCCCGGCCAAAGACCAGTGCTGCGGACTCGCCCGTTGCCAGCGCTGATAGCTCGGTCACGCATTCTCGCGGGGTCACCACCTGCCAATTGTGATGCCGTGGACGGGCCGAGGTGGCCATCACCAGGGTGCAGTCCGCCACCGCCTCCTGCAGCGAGTCACAAATCCTGGCATTTTCCAGCACATCCGGCGCATTGCTGGCCAGCGCAACCGCATCCGGGTGGGTATGGTGCTTGGGTGACACCAGCACGAGTTGCGTCAGGCCCATGGTTTTCATGGCGCGGGCGGCAGCGCCAATATTGCCGGGGTGCGAGGTCTCAACCAGGACAATGCGGATATCAGAAAGCTGGGCCATGTCTGCGTTCAGTGTGGGGGGCTGTGATATTCTACGCGGCCTTCGCGGGTTT
>JBFKCG010000214.1:0-3988 GCA_041620675.1 Nevskiales bacterium | reverse complement strand
CCATCCATGCCAATGTCGACTTCCTCAATCGGGAAGTTCTCCCCGGTGTCGGTAATGGCGGACAGCATGATCTGATCAGCAATGCCAAGCTGCAGCGGGTCTTCCGGCACCTTGGCAAAACCAAGGTTGGCAAACTGCTTGTCCATCTTGGTGCCGACATCGACGAACGAGAGATAGGCGCCCGGTGCAGGGATCTCGGCCTGCTCCCAGTCATACTGGTAGAACGCTTCCACGCTTAGCGCATCATTGATCTGCGTCGAAACCGTCAGCGCACCAATTGGTTGCAGAACCTCGGCCAAGTCGAGGAAGGCGGGACGGAACAGGTTATTGACGTTGGGGGGACTGAAGGTATTCAGCGAATTCACGATCAGGATGGTGCTTTCGCCCCAGTTGATTGACTGACGCCCCACCTTGAACGTCAGTTCACGCTCTCCAAAGAATGGCAGCACGCCCGAGATATTGGCATCCAGCAGCTGGAAGTTGCTGCCGATCTGGTTATCCACCTCACCTGCATTTTCACGCTCGAAATAAGCCGGGTCACCGCGATCACCACGAAATCCCTTTGGCCCGTTGTTATTGAGCCCGTTCGGGCCGTCTATCGTGCCGGCGTTGGGAAAGAACTGCTTCTTGCCACGATTCTCGGTGTCATAGAAGAAGTAGCCGCGGCCAAAAAAACCGAAGTTCTTGTATGTCATCGCCACGTCGGAGGTAAATCGCCCGACTGCCTGGGTGATGTCGCCCTTATCGAAGTTCCAGTTGCCGTCGTCGTAGTTACTGGAAAACGCACCTGGGGCATCCACGGCAATCTGGTTCACGCCCGGGCCTTCGCCGATAAAGCTGTTGAGATTCGCACCACTCGGACCATGTTGCGGATTTGCCACGTCCAGATGGCCCTGGCAACTGGTGCCGGCATTATTCGGCGCACGAGGGCACAGGGTAGGATTGAGCGCGGCCTTGCCGACAAGGTCGTCGGCCCTGTCCTCGACCCGGAACTGCGCACCAAACTGCACGGAGGTGTTGATCGTCGTGCTAATGGTTTCCTCGCCGAGCTGGAATTCAAACTGCGCGGCCTGTGCGGGCACTGCGAGCAGACCAATCCACAGCAAAAACAGCAAACCATCGCGACGGGCAGCCACGACCCGCAACAAGGCAAAGCACTTCATAACCCCTCCCCGCACTGATGCAGCTCGTTGTGGCTGCTTGTTTTATTTAGTTGGATATTAATAACAGATCAGGAGCTTGAATGCCTCCTGTCATCACATCCAGTCATATCCTGCAGCCGACAATGCCTATCGCAACCTGATACCTGGCTGATATTGCCTAGCGGAAACTGTCCCTAGTTATACAGACAATACATTGTAATGATGAACACACTGCTTATTGAGTCAATAACAGTAGATACCGTTATGTCTGGTGATTCCCTCAGAAAGGAGCTCTACCAGAGAGTTCAGCAAGACTCGACCCTGTTCGATTTCCTTCAGCAAGGGTCGCTGGATGGCTTGTGGTATTGGGATGTTGAACACCCCAAGGATGAGTGGCTGAGCCCGGAGTTCAAGTCCCTGTTCGGCTATACCGATTCGGAAGTGCCCAACACCTCCGATTGGTGGCAGAAAAACATCCACCCGGATGACCTCAAGGACGTGCTGCGCAATTTTGAGCTTCACCTGAAAGACCCCAACCACCCCTACGATCAGGTGGTTCGCTATCGGCACAAGGATGGCCGCACCATCTGGGTGCGATGCCGGGGCATTGCCATCCGGGACAAGAACAACCGCCCGATCCGCATGCTGGGCGCACATGTGGACGTCACCGCGCTGAAAAACGCCGAGATCGCGCTGGCAGAGGCCAACCGGCAATTAAAGCGCAGTGCACGCAACCTGCTGCGTGAGCGCGATAATCTGAAAAGGTCAAACGAAGTGCTTGAACGTTTTGCCTACGTCGCCTCGCATGACTTCAAGCAACCACTGCGCACCATTGCCTCGTTTGCCGAGCTTCTAGGGAGGAAGCTCGAGGGAAGTAACGACCCCGAGATCCGAGAATTCCTCAACTACATCCAGTCCGGGACGAAGCAACTGCAAGAAATGATCGACGGCCTGCTCGAACATTCTCGTATCAGTCGCGGTGCCCCCGTCATGACCGAAACCGACCTGAACGATGTCATGAAAGAAGTTCGCGAGTGCCTCGATACACTGGTCAAAGACAAGGATGCAACACTCGAGATTTGCAAGCTGCCTGTCATCCACTGTGACAAGAAACAGATGCGCAGGCTCCTGCAGAACCTTGTACAGAACGCCATCATCAATTCCGGCGAGCAGTCACCGCATGTTCGGGTTTCGGCGGACGTCAATGACGTCAACATGATCCTGAACGTGGATGATGACGGTCATGGTGTGCCCGTGGAAAAGCGCGAGGAAATCTTCCACATGTTCAAGAGCCTTGAAAAAGGCAGCTCTGGAACCGGCATAGGCCTGACGATTTGCGAAACCATTGTGCATAGACATGGTGGCCGCATCTGGGTGGAAGACTCAGACTTGGGTGGTGCATCCTTCCGCGTGCAGCTTCCATTGCCCGATTCTAATGAAGAAACCAGCCCTGGCACTGAATTTGAAGGGCAAACCACCAAAAAAGCCAAGCAGGATAAGGGTGATCATCGAAACCCGAAGCTGCACTAGCCAGACCGGCCTCAAGACAATCACGAGAACCTTAGCCTTGGCGTAGCAAGTCCCTGCCCTCTATTCAGTCCCCTGATCCCGGTGTACGCAGGCAAGCCTGTGGCTTTGCCTCTCAGCGTACCTCCACCACCCCGTCTTTCAGTATCGTCTCGGACTCCAGTGGCGCGGCATCCAGGTCACTATCGCAGAAAGGCGGATGCACCCAAACGCCCTGTGAGTACTTGATCTGCTGTTCATCCGCACGATCCCATGCGTACTGGCTACGCTGGCTGCCCAGCAACAGGGTGCGGGTGTCGGGGCATGTGCCATCCTTGAAGAACTGCACGGCCTGCAGGAAGCTCGGGCCACCGCCGCCGGCACTGATATGGTCACCGCGCCAGCTCGTGTTCATGTGGTTGAACAGCCCGCGTGGGCCATCACCACCATGTAGTGCAACCTTGGACTTGCCGTACCCGCTGCGCTGGTGGGTGCGCAGGGTGGCGTTCAGCGGGATCCCGGCTGCGCGCATCTGCTTCACGGTATCGCCCAGCGCGTTGTAGATGGGCAGGTATGCCGGGTTCAGGCCCGAGGGCGTATTGACCGGGTCATTCACATTGAACGGCGTCCTGAACATCGGGTTGGCCGACACGCCGATATAGTTGATGAGGAAATCCAGGTCGGCATAGGCCAGCTGCGTCAGTCGGGTAAACAGCACCGCACCCGGGTCGTCGAGCGTATGCGTCCCGCCCCAGTTCGCCAGCACATCGCAAGCCTCGGTCACGTCCACGAATTCCGGCGAGCCCGAGCCATCCGGGGTTACCGGCATGCGGCCACTGGCGCGGCAGTACGACACCAAGTCATCACGCCACAATTCATAGAACATGTTGCGGTTCGAGAACAGCAAGTCCTGCAGGTCCTGGCGGTTGAAGGTTTTCTTGTTGGGATCGGTCACACCCTCCAGGCGCTCCAGGATCAGGCGATGACCCATGCGCGTACGCACGGCACGCGCGGAGCGCTCCGGTCCAAATACACGCGAATAACCTTCCAGGGGCTGATAAGCATTGGTCAGCCAGTGGCTCTCGTTAGAGTTGACCACGTAATCCTTGCGCTTGATCATCGGCTGCAAGGCCGCAGGCATCGTCTTGGGCGCTGCTGAATCTGCATGCGTCGGCACATCACAACTGGAGACTGAGCCGTTGATCACCGCGACGGCCAGGGTATTCCATAACGCGTGGCCCAGCGGGGTGTTGCAACGCGCTGCATGCTCGTTGGAGATGTTCGGCAACTTACCCACGTCGGTCCACAGCGCATTGCCCTGTGAATCGGCAACCGTGCTG
>JBFKCG010000213.1:0-4000 GCA_041620675.1 Nevskiales bacterium | reverse complement strand
TGTCAGCACCGCCGATCGGCATGGTCATCATCACGCCATACACCAGCGCCAGCACGAAGAAGGTGGTGATCAGCGCCATGCTGACGTCGCCACCCTTGGCGACCATGTAGCCACCGAGCAACAGAATGACCAGCAGCAGCGCGCCGTTGATGGCCTGCAGGCCCGCCATGCGCAGGGTGGTGTTGATGCGGCCATCGAGCTTGGCCCAGGCGATCAATGAGCCGGACAGCGACATGGAGCCGATCAGCCCGCCCAGAACGGCCAGCGTCAACACGATGCTGCCGTGGGTCTTGTATCCGAACAGTTCGATCGCGGCAATCGCGGCGGCGGCACCACCACCCATGCCGTTGTACAGGGCCACCATTTGCGGCATCGCGGTCATCGCGACCTTCTTGCCGCTCCACCAGGCCCAGCCAAGGCCAATGACGAGTGCAATGGCAGCAAGCGTGATGTTGGTATTGAGATGGGGCTTGGCGGCCTCGTTCACGTCCAGCGTGTAGAGGAAGCTGGCCAGCACCGCGACCACCATGCCCCAGCCGGCCACGATAATGCCGGAGCGCGCGGTGACCGGGCTCGACATCCGCTTCAGGCCATAGATGAAGAGGAAGGCGGCCGCGATGTAACTCGCGTCAATGATCAATGCAGCATTCATGTTGTTCCCCTAGCCCTTCTTCTTGTCGGAGGGTTTGAACATCTCCAGCATGCGCTCGGTGACGACGTAGCCACCCGCCGCATTGCCGGCGCCCAGCAGCACGCCGAAGAAACCAATCGCCTGCTCCAGCGTGCTCGAAGCGTTCAGCAGTGCCCACAGCGCGCCGACCACGACGATGCCGTGCACGAAGTTCGAGCCGGACATCAGTGGCGTGTGAAGGATGGAAGGCACGCGCCCGATGATCTCGTAGCCGGTGAAGGCAGCGAGCATGAAGATGTAGAGGGCAACAAAGCCCGTCAGTACGGTGGTGGTGTATTCCATGGTTTAGCCCTCGACCGCTTTCTTGGCGGCCTCATTCTTGATGACGCCGTCGTGCGTGAGCACGGCACCGGCGACGATGTCGTCTTCCCAGTTCAGGTTGAGTTTGCCGTCCTGCACGATCAGTTCCAGGAAGTTGAGCAGGTTCTTGGCATAGAGCTCGCTCGCATGCTCAGCCAGCAGCGAGGGTACGTTCAGCGGCGCGGCGATGGTGACGCTGCCGGCCTGGATGGTTTCGCCGGGCTTGGTGAGCTCGGTGTTGCCGCCCCCCTCGGCGGCTAAGTCCACGATCACGGCGCCGGTCTTCATGCCCTCGATCTGCGCCTTGGAGATCAGCTTCGGGCTTGGACGGCCGGGGATCGCGGCGGTGGTGATGATGATGTCGGCCTGCTGGATATGCTTGGTGATGACCTGCTGCACCTGTGCCTTTTCCTCGTCCGTCAGCTCGCGGGCATAACCGCCCGCACCTTCGGCCTTGACGCCGGTGTCGACGAACTTGGCACCGAGCGACTCGACCTGCTCCTTGGTGGCGGAGCGCACGTCATAGCCCTCGACGATCGCGCCGAGGCGGCGCGCTGTGGCGATGGCCTGCAGGCCAGCCACGCCGGCGCCCATGACCAGGGCCTTGGCCGGTCGCAGCGAGCCGACCGCGAAGGTCATCATCGGCAGGATGCGGGCCAGCGTGGTCGCGCCCAGCAGTGCGCCGTAATAACCGGCAAGCGCGGCCTGTGAGGACAGCGCATCCATGGCCTGGGCGCGCGTGGTGCGCGGCACCAGCTCCATGGCGAAGCAGGTGATCTTGCGGTCGCGCAGCAGCTTGACCAGCTCCGGCTCGCGGTGTGCATATACAAAGGAGAACAATACGGCGCCTTCCTTCAGCTGGCGCGCCTCTTCCAGCGTCGGCGGCTGGACCTTGAGCACGATGTCGGCGTTCGACAACAGGCTGCCCGCGTCATCGGCCAGGGTGACGTCCTTGTAAGAAGCATCGGGAATCCGCGTGGCCTCGCCCGCGCCCTTCTGCACTTTCAGCGTGCCGCCAAGCTTGTTGAGCTTCGCCACCACGGCCGGCACCATCGCCACGCGCTTTTCGCCCGGGCGGGTTTCGGTGGGGACTGCGATCGTTATAGCCATGTTGTGCTCGCCATTCTGGTTTCCTCGGACAAGAGTGCCGCGTGAGCCAACGCCCCCACGACATTAATTAATGTGTTCCTAGCCTTGACGTCCCAGTGCTTCGGTGACGCTCTCGCGCTTGTAGCCATCTGGCCGCGCAAAATGTGCCGCCGGTAACTTGTCATGCCTGACCCGCTTCAGGCGCTGCACGTCGCCTCCCGGGCTGCGTATCTCGATCGGAATGCCATCAATCTTGCTCAGGTCGGGCAGGATGCCGGGCGCGCCCATTTCCTGCATCTCGTGCATCAGCTGGTACATGCTGCGCACGGTCTTGTATTCATCGGCCGCCATGCCAAGGTCCTTGGGCTGGGCGACACAGGCTTGTTCCTGCACCTTGCCATTGCGCAGCAGCTTGCCGCCACTGCAGGCATAGCCCGAGACCTCGCGCTTTTCGCCAGTGGACTGGAACAGCAGCGGCTCCCTGCGGCTAGGGCCTCCCATCATTTTCTCGATGGCGGCGCGCTGTTCAGGGGGCAATGCGGCCAGTTGCGTGTCGATGAAGTCGCGCGCGGTGGCAACCTGTTGTCCGTAACGACGCATCTCTTCCCGGGTCAGCTCAACATAGGACCGGTTTTGGGTATCCACCAGTACCACGGTATTCTTGCTGCCGTCATACAGCATCCAGCCCGCCGTGCCCTGGTCGACGCGGATACGCCCGTCCTGCACGGCCACGGTCACCTTGCCCGCCACGCCGCCATCCTGCGTGTCGAGTTCGAGTACTGTAGTGGCCAGGGCCATCATCGGCGTCAGCCAAACGGCTGATAGTCCAATTACGAGGTATTTCAGTGCCGGGGCACGCACATCAGCTCTCCGGGAAGTCCGCAAAATCCGCAGTGAAGGCGGCCAAAGATAACGCAGTCCATCTGGTCGACGCCAGCATCTATGTGTTCAGGGCCTGGTTTTCCCTGCCCGACAGCCTCACCGGGCCGTCAGGGCAGCCGATCAACGCGGTGCACGGATTTGCCCAATTTCTCTGCGACCTGGTGGCACGCGTGCGACCCGGACAGCTGGCCTTTGCCTTTGATGAGAGCCTGTCCAGCTCGCACCGCAACGACCTGTACCCGGCCTACAAGGCCAATCGGGAGCCGGCACCGGATGAGCTCAAGGCCCAGTTCCGGGCTTGCCGCGAGCTGGTGGAGGCGGCCGGTTTCCTCAGCCTGGCTTCGGATCGCTATGAGGCGGATGACATCATCGGCACGCTGGCAGCGCGCGCGCAGGCCAGCGAGCAGCCCGTGGTCATCGTCAGTCGAGACAAGGACCTGGCCCAGTTGCTGACCCCACTCGACCAGTTATGGGATTTCGCCGGTGATGTGCGCCTGGATGCACGCGCCGTGCAGAAGCGGTTTGGCGTGTGGCCGGCGCAGATGCTGGATTACCAGGCGCTGATGGGTGACGCGGTGGATAACGTGCCGGGCGTGCGCGGGGTCGGTCCCGCCAGCGCCGCGCTGTTGCTGCGGCATTTCCGCGACCTCGACAATCTGTATGACTCGCTCGACCGCGTCGGCAAATTGCGCCGCGGTCCGCAGTTGCGGCGTTTGCTGGAAGAGGGACGCGAGTCCGCTTACCTGTCGCGTGAGTTGTGCCGCATCGTGCGTGACATGCCGCTGCCATCCGCCGCTGCTGATCTGGCATGGCGCGGGATTGATGCTCAGCGTATCGAAGAGTGCTGTGGCCGCATCGGCCTGGGGACGCGGCTGCGCGAGCGTTTGTTAAAGTTGGGGACATGACTGCGAGCGCTGCCAAACACGACGCCCTGGACTGGACTGATCTTGCCTGGCAGATCACCTGTGCGAGTGGCGAATCCTTCACGCCCCGTGCCCGTGAGCCCGTCAGTGGCGGTTGCATCAACCAGGCGTTTCG
>JBFKCG010000212.1:0-4050 GCA_041620675.1 Nevskiales bacterium | reverse complement strand
GGCGAAAAATCCAAGTTCGGCTTGTCCGCCGCGCAGGTGCTGCAGGCGATCGAGCAGCTCCGCGCCGCCAACCGGCTGGATATCCTGAAGATGGTGCATTTCCACCTGGGATCGCAGGTTGCGAATGTGCGCGACATCCAGCGCGGCATGCGCGAAGCCGCGCGGTATTACGCCGAGTTGCGACAGCTGGGGGCACCACTCGACTGCGTGGATGTCGGTGGCGGGCTGGGTGTGGATTACGAAGGCACGCGCTCGCGCTCTTACTGTTCGATGAACTACAGCGTGTCGGAATACGCACTCAATATCGTGCGCACGCTGGCCGAGGTCTGTCGAGAATACGAGCTGCCGCAACCGGACATCATCAGCGAGTCCGGCCGTGCGTTGACCGCGCATCATGCGGTGCTGGTGACGGAGGTCATTGACCACGAATCCGCGCCTGACATCAGCCCGGACAAGCCGGATGCGGACGCGCCCTCGGTCCTGCATGAGCTGTGGGCCGCCTACGCCAACCCACGCGGACGCGCCGCGGTGGAGTGCTACCACGACGCCATCAATGGCCTGCACGAGGCGCAGTCGCTTTACACCCACGGCAGCCTGGATGTCGCGCAGCGCGCCTGGGCCGAGCAGGTGTACTACGCGATCTGCCGGCAGATCGTGCCGCAGCTGGATAGCAGCTCACGCGCGCACCGTGAGCTGCTCGACGAGCTGCGGGAAAAGCTGGCGGACAAGTACTTCTGCAATTTCTCCGTGTTCCAGTCAGTGCCGGACGTCTGGGCGATTGACCAGATTTTCCCGATCCTGCCAATCCACCGGCTCGACGAAGAACCCGACACACGCATCTCGCTGTGTGACCTTACCTGTGATTCGGATGGCCGCATCGACCAGTATGTGGATCGCGAGGGCCTCGACAGCACGCTGCCGGCGCATCGGCTCAAGCCGGGGAAACGCTACCTGCTCGGCATATTCATGGTTGGCGCCTATCAGGAAATCCTCGGCGACATGCACAACCTGTTTGGTGACACCAATGCAGTGAATGTCGAACTCACCGCAGAAGGTGGCTGGAAGCTGCTGGGCGCGGAAGCCGGTGATCGCGCGGATGAGTTGCTGCGCTACGTGCATCTCGCACCGGAAGAGTTGCTGGCCGCCTATCGGCGCAAGCTGGAGAAGGCACAGCTGCCGCCGGCGCAGGCGGGTGTTTGCCTGCTGGAACTGGAGGCGGGACTGACCGGTTACACCTATCTGCAAGCCTGAGCTTGTCCACCATCGACAACAGGAAAAGCTCGCGGAACAGGCACTTCAAGGCGCGCGACTCGCAACTGTCATGCGCATCGCCAGAGCTCGGTGCGCACCAGGCCAGGCGCACGGCCCGCGAGCTGGCGTCAAGGATACGCAAGCACGGTCTACCATTCTCCAGATGGGCATCAATATCAAAACTCATGTATCTAAACCCATGATTGCCACTAGGTATGGATGATAATGATTCTCATTTGCAATAGTCAAGCCCAACACTGGGAGATGGCATGAAAACCGGATTTATTGGCCTGGGGGCCATGGGCCAGTCAATGGCGCGCAACCTCGCCAAGCACGACCTACTGGGCATGCTGTGGAACCGCAGCAGAGAGAAAGCCGATACCCTGGCCGGCGAATTGGGCTGCGTTGTCGCAGCGAATCCGGCCGAAGTCGCACGCAACTGTGAGGTGGTGGTGCTTTGTGTCTCCGCCGACGCGGACGTGAAAGCAGTGATCGCCGCGCTGGAGCCGGGACTGGATGCCGGCAAGGTCGTGGTGGATTGCTCAACCATCAGCGCCGAAACCGCGCGCCAGTCGGCGCATCGACTGTATGAACGGGGCGTGGATTTCCTTGATGCGCCCGTCAGTGGCGGTACCGAGGGCGCGCGCCTGGGCACGTTGTCCATCATGGTGGGCGGCGAGATCCATGCCTTTGAGCGTGTTCTGCCCGTGTTGAAGGCGATGGGCCAGCGCATCGTGCATCTGGGGCCGGTCGGTGCCGGCCAGTCTGCGAAAGCCGTCAACCAGGTGATGGCAGCCGGTATCAACCAGGCGGTGACCGAGGCGATGGCCTTTGCCACCGCACTTGGCCTGCCGGTGGAAAAACTGATCGAGGTGATTGGCTCCGGCGCGGCGGGTAACTGGTTCATCAACCACCGTGGCCTGTCGATGGTCGAGGGCCGCTACCCTCCTGGCTTCAAGCTGGCGTTGCACCACAAGGACCTGAAGATTTGCCAGGAGATGGCACGACACCTGGGTGCGGAATTACCGCTGGCCAGTGACACGCTCAAGGATTATGAAACCTTGATGGCGGACGGCCACGGCGATGAGGATATTTCCGCGCTGTACCGGCTCAAGCGCGAGCACTTTCGCCGCGGCTAGGCCCATAAAAAACCCGCCCCGCAGGTTCAATCCCGGGGGGCGGGGTGCGCTCACCAAGGAGCGCGTGGGTGGCAGCTTTAACGCGGGGATTTCAAGGCCCTTATGCCGCCTGACGTCTTCTCCCAAGAGGGAGAAGTTTGCTCGTTACGGACTGCTTTCCTAAGGAAATGCCGGGATATGCGGTTCGGTTCCGCCGATCTGCGCCTCCGGGTGATGTTCCTGGATCAGTCTTTCAATCTCGTGTACGCGATCCTTGGGCACGTCCGCCATCATCAGCACGGCGCCGGACTGGATGGCATCCTCGTAGGCCTTCAACTCGCGGTTGGGCAGGTTGATGCCAATCATGCCGGACACCCAGGCACCGAAACCGGCGCCGGCTAACATCGCAGCCGCGACCATGCCACCACCCAGTACAACCCCGGCGGGGGGAAAGGTGACGGCAACAAGTCCGGCCAGTGCGCCGGTGACACCACCGACGGCCAAGCCGCGTTCTGCGCCCTCAATCAGGTCGGTTTTTTGCAGGATGCTGGCCTCGGGCATGTCACCCAAGGGCGTGCCGTCTTTGGCGACGACGTGCATGTGTCCTTCGTCGACGCGGGCCAGTAGCAGCTCGTTGACGATCTTGTGTGCAGTCCCTACGTCCGGGACAACAAAATACAAGCGGCGTCTCATCCTTGCCTCCAGTGCCAGCGTCGGTGAGCTGGCGTCGGTCCATACTGAATATATAGACCCTATTTCCGGAAAATTGAAGGGCAAAACGGAAATAGATTCCTGTGCCTGTCCAAATTGAGACGGCGGAAGCCGGGTTTAGTTCAGCCCGAGTGTGCTGTGGGTGCCAGAGCGGTCAACCGTGGCGGGGTCTGGGGCGGTGCCGAACCAGCGATCTGCCGAGCCCATCGATACACCCCACCAGAAATTCTCGTTGCGAAAGTGGTGCAGACGATGCTCGCGTACGCGCGTCTGGTAATGGGTGATATTGGGACACCAGGGGATATGCGCGAGGAAATGCACCCATTCGTAGTGCGTCGCCAGCAGCAGGTGCGCCGTGGCGAAGGTCAGCACCAGTGGCTGGCTCATGCCCCACCAGGCCAGCAGCGCATAGACCGGGATGGCGCCTATATAGATGTGCAGTGGAATGAACACACGTTCCAGATTCCAGGGGTCGGCATGATGGGCGCGGTGGGTCTGCGGCAGCAGGAAATCCATGCGACGACCAAAAATGACGCGCGGCCGATAGTGCAGCAGCACGACATGGATCAGCCATTCATTAATCGGCCAGTAGCACAGCAGTGCAATGACCACGGCCGCATCCCAGAGGGACCACTGTCCGACGAAAAGCCGCAATACCAGCATCACAGTGAACATGACCACCAGCAGGCGCGGGCTGGTAATGCCAAGAAAGGTTTTCAATGCAGTGACGGCGTCACGTGGCAAGTGGGCAGGCGGCCGCATCGGGTTGCGTCGCGCGGTCTCGTCCGCTGGCATCATCTCGCGTGCGGCATTTTCCATAATTCTGCCCCTCACTTTTTAGCGCAGTCTCAGCTGGTAGGCATTGAGGGCCTGTTCCAACGCTGCGCGGCCAATCTCGACATGCTTGTGTGCGCAGGACTCGGCTGCTTTGGCGTCCCCTTCGCGAATTGCATTGGCCAGACGCTGCAGG
>JBFKCG010000211.1:0-4077 GCA_041620675.1 Nevskiales bacterium | reverse complement strand
CATGTTCGGCCTGTACGAGTTGCAGATGCCGCATGTCCTGCAAAGCCATGCCGCCAAGCTGAGCAACCGCCAGCAAGGTGGCAGCCTGGTCGGGGCAGCCATCATGGGCTTCCTGTCGGCACTGATCGTGGGCCCCTGCCTTGCGCCGCCCTTGGCCGGTGCACTGCTTTATATCAGCAACACCGGTGACGCCCTGCTCGGCGGCTGGGCCTTATTCGCACTCGGTCTTGGCATGGGGACACCCTTGCTGGCCTTGGGCGTCGTAGAAGGCGGCTTGCTGCCACGCACGGGCCACTGGATGCATGAGGTCAAGCACCTGTTCGGCTTCACCCTGCTGGGTGTCGCGGTCTGGATGCTGTCCCGCATCATCCCGCCATCGGTGACGATCACCCTATGGGCCGTCTTTGCACTCTCCATCGTCGCCTACCTGCTGCGAACCGGATGGCGCAGCCGACAGTCCTGGCGCCATGCGCTGGCCATCGTCGTGGCCCTGTACGCAGGTTTGCTGCTGTTTGGCAGCTTGCGTGGGCAGGTGGACCCCTTCAAGCCCTGGCAGGTACTGACATCAAAACAGGCAGCGCCGAGCGACCGCTCACCGTTCCTGCCAATCAAATCCACGGATGATCTTGTCCTGATGCTGGCCGAGGCCAAGCGCCAGCAGCGACCGGTCATCCTGGATTTCTACGCCGACTGGTGCGTGGCCTGCATCAAGATGGAACACGAGGTCTTTGCTGATCCAAGTGCGCGCGCCGCAATGGGGAATATCCTGTTGCTGCGTGCCGATGTCACCGCCAATGACCAGCAGGACCGTGCACTGCTCAAGGCACTCGGTGTTTATGGCCCGCCCACCGTGCTGTTCTTCTCGGCGGAAGGTAAAGAGCGTGGTGACCTGCGTATCACCGGCGAGACCGATCGCGATGGTTTCCTGGAGCGCCTGAATCGACTGGATAACCGATGAAACGTTTTTTGCCCTGGCTTTTGCTGGCGGTGATCGCAACCTGCGGTGGCATCCTCACCTATTGGCTGCAGGACGCATCCCTGCAACCCAGACCGGATTTCACGCTCAAGGACCTCGACGGTGTCCCGCGCTCCATCACCGAATGGGATGGCCATGTTGTGCTGGTGAATTTCTGGGCACCCTGGTGCAAACCCTGCCGCGAGGAAATGCCCATGCTCATGCAGCTGCAGCAGGATTACGGCGAACGCGGCTTGCGCATCATTGGCCTGGCCATTGACGACCCTGAGCCAGTGCGGCGATTCGCAAATGAGTTGAGGGTCAACTATGTGCTGCTTGCTGACCTCATGCCCACGCTGTCGGTGCAGGAAGCCTACGGCGATACCCGCCTGCCCTATAGCGTGCTGATTGACCGCAAAGGCCGCATTGTCTATCGCAAGGCCGGCGAACTGACCCGAGACGAGATCGAAGCCGAAGTGCTTCCCTTGCTCTGAGCCACCCCCACTTCCCCATACGCAGAAGATTAATATCCGTACGGAGTGCCCCGCCTTGGCAAGGGCTTATCAATAATCCTGTTCTGTATTGTCGCGATCTACGGCGATCTTGCTGTTAGCCAACGGCATCTGTACATTAGCCAACCAAGCCCGCAGAATCTGGGCAATAATTCCAAATACAACGACCGGGGCAGCTCAGTAGTCCACGGTCGGTTCATGAACGGAGTCGGGATTGAGCACGATCTTGCTGTTAAACGGCCCCAACCTGAACCTATTAGGCAGCCGTGAGCCGGATGTCTATGGCAACCAGACGCTGGCGACCATTGAAGCTGGCCTGGCCGCCAAGGCAGCCGCAGCAGGCCACCAGCTGCAAAGCTACCAGAGCAATGGCGAACAGGCCCTGATTGAGCGCATCCATCAGGCCAAGGCCGATGGCGTCGCCTTTATCCTGATCAATCCGGCCGCCTTCACGCATACCAGCGTCGCACTGCGCGATGCCCTGCTGGCCGCCGCGATCCCTTTCATTGAAATCCATCTCTCGAACGTGCATGCACGCGAGAGTTTTCGCCATCACTCATATTTTTCCGATATCGCCCAAGGCGTCATTTGTGGCCTGGGCGCGCTCGGGTACGAACTCGCGCTACAGGCGGCCATGGCCAGCCTGCAGAACAAGAAACAGTAAGGAGACATCGTGGACATTCGCAAGGTCAGGGCATTAATCGAGCTGGTACAGGAATCGGGCGTCGCCGAGCTGGAGATCAAGGAAGGCGAGGAAGCCGTTCGCATCAGCCGTTACCCCCAGGGCGGCGTATCGGTATCCGGGCAAATGCCGCAGCTGCCGATGATGCACATGATGCCCAGCCAAGGCCCTGCGCCAGCTGAGCCCCCTAAATCCGATGCGCCACCGGCGGCACCGGCCAAACCCAGTGGCCACATCGTGCGATCACCCATGGTTGGCACTTTTTACCGGGCGCCCTCGCCTGACGCCAAGCCCTTCGTGGACATAGGCCAGCGCATCCAGGCCGACCAGACGGTGTGCATCATCGAGGCCATGAAGATGCTCAACCAGATCGAGGCTGAGTTCGCGGGCGTCGTCGCCGAGGTTCTGGTCGAGAACGGACAACCTGTCGAATACGACCAGCCCCTGTTCGTCATTACGCCCTGACATGATCGAAAAAGTCCTCATCGCCAACCGTGGCGAGATCGCCCTGCGGATCATGCGTGCCTGCCGTGAGTTGGGCATTTCGACCGTGGCCGTTTACTCCACCGCAGACCGCGACCAGAAGCATGTGCTGCTGGCAGACGAGGCGGTCTGCATCGGGCCTCCGGCCGCCACCAAGAGTTACCTCGACGTCAGCAAGATCATTGCAGCGGCGGAAGTCACGGGCGCCTCCGCGATTCACCCGGGTTATGGCTTCCTTTCCGAGAACGCCGACTTTGCCGAAAGCATCGAGAAAAGCGGCTTCATCTTCATTGGCCCACGTGCGGACACGATCCGGATGATGGGCGACAAGGTCTCGGCGATCCGGGCGATGACCGAAGCCGGCGTGCCCTGCGTACCGGGCTCTGGTGGCCCACTCAGCGTCGGTGACACGGACGAGTGCCGCGAGATCGCCGCACGTGTCGGCTACCCGGTCCTGATCAAGGCCGTCGGTGGCGGTGGCGGCCGCGGCATGCATGTCGTGCACCAGGAATCCGGGCTGATGGAAGCCATCAAGATGGCTTCTCAGGAAGCGGCGGCGGCCTTCAGCAATCCTTCCGTCTACATGGAAAAATTCCTGAAGACACCACGGCACATCGAGATCCAGGTCCTGGGCGATGGCGAGGGCAATGCCATCCATCTGGGCGAGCGCGACTGCTCCATGCAGCGGCGTCACCAGAAAGTCCTGGAAGAATCGCCTGCGCCTGGCATCACCGCGGCGCAGCGTGCCGAGATCGGCAACCTGTGCGTCGCTGCCTGCCAGCGCATCAAATACCGCGGTGCAGGCACCTTCGAGTTCCTGTACGAAGACGGGAATTTCTATTTCATCGAAATGAACACCCGTATCCAGGTTGAGCATCCCGTCACCGAGATGGTCACGGGCGTGGACCTCGTGAAGGAACAATTGCTGATCGCGGCCGGCCTGGGCATGACCTATACCCAGGAAGAGATCCAGTTCAAGGGGCATGCGATTGAATGCCGCATCAACGCCGAACACCACCGCAGCTTCATTCCCTCACCGGGCCGCATCCAGACCTATCATGCCCCCGGTGGACCGGGCATTCGCGTGGATTCCCACATTTATGGTGGTTATACCGTGCCGCCGTATTACGACTCCATGATCGGCAAGGTCATCGCCTATGGCACCACGCGCGCCTCCGCGCTGGCGCGCATGCGCACCGCCATGTCGGAGATCATTGTCGAGGGCATACACACCAACGTGCCGCTGCACCGCAAGATCCTGCTGGATGCGGGCTTTCGCAAGGGTGGCACTGATATTCACTACCTCGAACGCATGCTGCACGACTGGACCGGCACCAGCGTTTCCGATGATGACGTCCCGCGCTGAAGCGCCACCCAGTGGACTGGCTCCAGCTTTCGATTGAACTGCCGACCGCTGACGGTGACATCGAGCGACTTGAGGAAAT
>JBFKCG010000210.1:0-4112 GCA_041620675.1 Nevskiales bacterium | reverse complement strand
GTGCTGCAAGACCTGTTGCTGCGATACGCGCAATCCCTCATGGCGCAGATGTCACAGCGGGCAGTCTGCAACCGACATCACACGATCGTGCAGCAGTTATGCCGCTGGTTGTTGGGCGAACTTGATCGGTTACCCAATAACGAAGTGAAAATGACGCAGGAACTTATTTCCAACATGCTTGGCGTGCGTCGCGAGGGGGTCACGGATGCGGCTGGCAAGCTGCACCAGGCCGGCATCATTGAGTACAGTCGCGGGCGCATCCGGGTACTGGATCGTGCCAAGCTGCAGGCCATGAGCTGCGAGTGTTACGCCGTCGTCAAGCAGGAAGCAGATCGCCTGTTGCCGCAGGTGCAGCCATGCCAGATGGCACTGGAACTGGATTCGCACCAGGCTGAACCGTGGATGTACTCTGCTGCGCGATGAAAACATCTCGGGTGCGATGCGCTTCAGATGTGATGTTGCCCAGTTCGTTGGTATTTCCACGGGGCTAATTACTCATTCCTAAAGCAGTTTTCCCACCATACGGTTAGTCGCCCTTTGGTTCGGGCGTTTCCCCTTGCACTCTGGTATATAAAGCCGACCAAAAATCAGGGGGATTCTATGAGCAAGCCATCTTTTGCCTTGACGGCCTGGCAGCGCCTGTCCGGCATGCCGGGCGGCAAGTGGGCGTTTTCGCGCCTGGTCTGCGTCAAGGCGCCATTCTTTGCCAGCATCAGCCCGAAGTTCGAAGAGCTCGGTCCGGGTCGCGCGGTCGTCAGCATCAAGAAGCGCCGCAAGGTCCTGAACCATATTGGTACTGTCCACGCGATTGCCATGTGCAACATGGCTGAGCTGGCTGGCGGCACCATGACCGACGTTACTATTCCGAGCACGCACCGCTGGATTCCGAAGGGCATGACCGTGCAATACCTGCTCAAGGCGGAGACAGACCTGCGCGCCATCGCGGAGATTGATCCTGCCACTCAATTTGGCGATCGCATGGACTTGGTAGTGCCGGTCAATGTGCTGAATACCAAGGACGAGGTGGTGTTCCGCGCGGATATCACCATGCTGGTGACGGCGAAAAAGAAGTCGCAGTAGTTGCCTGCCAGCCGCCGCCAGCGACGCGAAAGGCTAGGCAGTTGAGTCGCATCACCGATGCCCAGGGGGGCATCGGTGGTCCCTTGTTCACCTCAATTGAACAGGTGACGGTGGCGCATGGCGAATGCCTCGGCTTGCGCCTCCTCATTCTTCCTGTACAAGGCATCGTAGACATACCCGCGTGGGCATGACAGGCGATACAGTGGTGTCGTCTGCGGCTGGGTGTCAGGGACGCAACGACCATAACCGCTGGCGGGATAGCCCCGCAGGCTGCCTGACAGCTGGCGCCGGTGGATGTCCCATACATGCCAGGCCTCGTGCAGGAGCGTGGCTGTCAATTCATGCTCCACGTTAAGCCGGTGTCGATTGACGAGGCCATCGTCCAGGCACACGGTCGAGATGCGGATCACGTCAGGACTCTCCGCCTCGACACCCCCGCAATCCATCTTGAAGGATTCCTGCCAGCCACCCAGGGAACCCAGCACCGCAAGGATCTCGGCATTGCCCCTGCGCTTGGCCTGCGACAGCAGTAGCGCCACCTGCCGCTCGAGCCAGTCGGTGATGCCATTGCCATCCATGTCGACCCATTGGGGCAGCTCCACCAGCACACTCTCGTGCGGGCCGGAGACGCGAACCCGGGGTACGGGTGAATTGCGCCGGTCACGATGGGTGTAATCGGCAACGGACTTGAGCACAACGTCTGCCTGCCCTCGTTCTACCGAAATCGTCATGGGTAAGCGGGTCGCGCCATTCTTGCCATCGTAGACTGCGGTTACCCACTCCTCGATCTTGACTGTTACCGCGTGGGACAGGGGTTGCTGGGCGAGCGGATGATCCGGGGGATAAGCCAACTCGATGCGCAGGCGCGTGTTCTCGGAGAATCGGTTTGCAGGCTCGATGCTGACGGGGCCGACGACGGTGACGTCCATCTTTGGCTTGATGGCTTGCCCACTTGAGCCAGTCTCGACCGGTTGCAACACCAGCACGGCCAGTACGGCCGCAAGGGCCATCAGTACGAGTTGGCTAATGCGGCCTTGCATCCGCGCAGTGTCGGTTGGCGGGTGTCACGCCCAGTGATGGGCCGCCGGGCCTGTACATGATTCGCCGCCTGTGATGTCGCTGGATGGAGAGTGCCATTGCCCAGTCTCCAGACATGACGCCTTACCTGACTATAGTCCATGCCAAGGTGTTTTGAAGGCGTCATGCTGGCGATGCATGCGCAGGCTAAAGCTAAAGCCATTGAAGAGGTTAGGCTGGTAAGGCGGGAGCGCGGGCAGGCGATCCTGCCTTACTCCTTTCCTTAATGTTCAGGCCCCTTGGGATAGCGCTTGCGGTAAACACCAACCAGCACGCCACTGAATGCCAGCATCAGGCCACCATAAAGCAGGATCGTGAACAGGACATGGTCGCCAACGGGGTCAGCCACGCCGACCACGGCAGGGAAGAGCGAGGCCTTGATCAGCAGGCCAAGGTTAGTGTTGCGCGCGGTGATCTCGATGTTGATCGCGATCACATCGCCCTCGGTGTTGCCCAAGGCCCTGGGGATGAGATACGAAGCGACGGCCAGGAGCAGGATATATCCCAGCACCCAGGCGGTATTGATCAGGCCAAAGCTCTTGAGATCCAGCCGGCCTGCACCCAATGCGCCGACTACGATCAGGAAGATCACGAACATCGAGCCACGGATGCACCACTTGGAGAATTCCGGGGCAATGCGCGGCAGCCAGCGAAACAACAGCATGCCAATGACCAGTGGCAACAACAGGAACAGGCCGATCTCGGCGGCAATACGCGCCGCAGGCATCACGAAATCCACCGGCATGTACTGGATGATCAGGGCCTTGAGGATCACGGGCGTGGTGAACAGGCAGGCGACCGTGGCAAAGGCGGTCAGCGCGATCGAGAGCGCGACATGGCCACGTGCAAAGTAAGTAAAGATGTTTGACATGGTGCCGCCCGGGATAGCCGCACACACCGCCAGTCCCACCGCCAGGCCGGCATTGCCGCTGACCAGAAAGATGAAGCCATAGGTCAAAAGTGGCACGGCCAGCAGCTGTAGCACCATGCCGACGCCAAAGCCCTTGGGATCCAGGAATACGCGGGTGAAGTCTTCTGGCGCGAGTGTCGCACCCATGCCGAGCATGGCCAGGGTCAGCTGTGCAGCCGCAAACCAATATTCATGTTGCACGTAAAAATCAAACACGCAGCCTCCGTTACGGCATCAGATGAAAGTGGGGGGTGTCACTAGCCTCGTTCGTCGTCTTTTATACGTGGTATTGGCAGTCGGCGACAGGGGTAGCACCCAGGTTGTCGCGGAGCAGGGCATACTGGGGCCGTGTCATGCACTAGATTTCTGGGCCATGGCCTTTTCCATGCTACGACTCGGGTAATGATGAGGTTCTCAGTATTTCACTATAACGGGGGAGACACATATTTATGAGAAACAAGATTCAAGCACTTAGTTACGGCCTGCTTACCGGAACTGTTGGTTTCCTGATGTCGTCGGTAGCGTTGGCTGGCGTGCAGGACTTTACCCTGCATAACGATACGGGCGTCGAGATTCATGAAGTTTATGTCTCGCCCTCCAAGGTTGGTGATTGGGAGGAAGACATCCTGGGTGATGACACTCTGGATGATGGTGAAAGCGTCGAGATTTCATTCAATGATCGTCCGAATGTGGCCAAATGGGACCTGATGATCAAGGACGGCGATGGCAACAGCATCGAATGGGGTGGCCTTGATCTGACCGAGATCTCCGAAGTGACCTTGCACTACAAGAAAGGCAAGGCTTGGGCGGACGTTAAATAGGCAAGCCAGGCGGCCGGTCCTGACGGGCCGGTCGCGCGTCCTTGCTTTCGATTGATTGGCGGTCAGGCTGCCCTGGCAGCTTCGGTACTGGCCAGGAATTCGCGCAGTACCATTGAAAAGCGTTGGACCTGCTCCAACTCCGGGAAGTGTCCGGCATCCTTGAAGTAATGCAGCTGGGCATGGGGCGCATAAAGCAAGGTGCTGGCCTTGTCAGTATGGCAATG
>JBFKCG010000209.1:0-4119 GCA_041620675.1 Nevskiales bacterium | reverse complement strand
CGTGCGGCATCAAAGCCATAAACCTGCGGGTAGTGAAAATCGACGGCCTGCCTAGCGCGGTAGAACAGGCAGACGTTCGGGTGGTCCTGCAGGTGCTTGCCAACGCCTTCGGCCGCCTGCACGACCTCAATGCCCAGGGCTTGCATCTGTGCGCGGGGTCCCACGCCCGAGAGCATCAGCAGCTTCGGGGTTTCCAGGGCGCCCGCGCAGAGGATGACTTCGCGATTCACGCCAACCCGCAGCAGCCGCCCGCCGCTGGTGTATTCGACCGCGATGGCTTTCTGCGCGTGATCGAACACCAGGCGTTGTGCCTGCGCATTGGTGATGATGTTCAGGTTGTCGAGCCGGGTGTCATGCAACCAGGCACGGTAGGAACTGCGCCGTTCATTGCCTGCATAATTCATGTCGTTACAGCCGACAAAACCGCCAAGATCGCCGTCATTCAGGCCGTCCTTGCGACGCAGGCCGGCTTGAAGACCGGCTTCAATGAAGGATTTCGCGAAGGCCGTGGCGGGGCGTGGCTGGATGCCAAGCTGTTTTTCGACCGCGGCAAAAGCGGGGCAAAGCTCGTCCCACTGCCAGCCTGCTGGCCAGGCCTCGTAGTCACGGCGGTCGCCGCGCGTATACACCATGCCGTTGACCGAGCCGCTGCCGCCCATGCCCTGCCCGGTGCCAGCGTACAGGCGCCGGTTGCCGTTGCCGGATTGCGGCACGGTCATGCGGTCTCGCATCAGTGCATCGTTGGCGAAGGCGTGCTTGAAGCCGTCGGCAGACAGTACTTCCGGGTGGTTTTCCGCAGTTTGGCCGGCCTCGAGCAGCAGCACGGAGCCGAGCTTGGCTTCCGCCAGGCGTGCAGCAAGCACGCAGCCCGCCGAGCCGGCGCCAACTACGACAAAGTCATAGTCTTCACGCGTCATCCGATCACTAATGCCCCCGGTCATGCGATAAGAAGCCGCGCCAACGCCACGCGTGTATTTCTCATTATAAATGTAATTGCAATTACATTATTTAGCCGGTATGGTCGGCCTTGTCAATGCAGCCTTCAGGGGGACTGACGAGATGCCACGCGCTTCCGCAGCAAAGAAAAAATGGGACGGCGTCCGGAGAATGCGGGGACGTCCGCCACAGCCCAACGAGATGCGCGCAGAAAAGGACGCGCAATATCGCCTCATGCTGATGGAAACAGCAGAAGAAATATTCGCGGATATGGGTTACACCGCGACCAAGATGGAGGACATCGCGCGCGCCGCCGGCACTTCCCTGACCACGCTGTACAAGGCCTATGGCAGCAAGGTGGACCTGTACCGCGAGGTCCTGATCGCGCGCAACACCGAGTTGCTCAACCTCGTGATGATCCGCGGGCTGGAGATCATGCTCAAGCCAAAGTCGATCGAGCAGGTGCTCTGGCAAATGGGAACCCAGCTGAAATTCATGCTGGAGCGCCCCAACTACCTGCGCATGCAGCTGCGCGAGGGGCATGTCTGGTATCACCGGGCGGCATGGCCAACCTACGCGGAGCAGCAGCTGTGGGAGCATGGCATGAAGGTCATGGCCCAGATGTTCCAGTGGGGCATGGAAAAGGGCCTGTTCATTCCCGGCGACCCCTATGACCAAGGTCGCATGGTGCTGAGCCTGCAACAGACACGACTCGCCTGCTATGTAAACGCCGAAATGAAAGAAGACCACGAGGCTGTGATCGAGCGCATCCAGGCTGATTTCGTGCGCAATTTCTGCAGAAGTTCAATTGTTGAAAAGGTGCTGAGAAACGAAGGCACCCAACTGACCGCTGACATCAAAAAACGCATCGCCGCCATCTCCAATATCACGGGCCAGCCGGCCGCCAACAGCTGACGCCTCTCTCCAACGGCCCCGGCTCCTGTTAGTGCCGGATCGCCTGAAATCCCTTTCCTACTCAGCTTGGACGAGGAACGGATGCCCGACAGGGCAGATAGTGGGTTTGGTGCCGCTGGGGGTAGAGTGGGCGGTAGGGTGTGAACATAACTACAAACAGATGAACTCGTGCGGGAGGATGGATAATGAAGATGGTGCGTAATGTGTTCATGGCTGCGCTGGGTGCGGCCATGTGTCTCGCGAACCAGTCAGTGCTGGCTAAGGTCTCTCCAGAAAAGGCCGCGCAGCTTGATGGTCCCGAATTGACCTGCATGGGGGCCGAGAAGGCTGGCACGCCATCGGGTGTCGCCGAGTACACCGGCAAGTGGTTCAAGACCTGGCCGGGCCAGACCAAGCCCTACGGCTATGAGCCTGGGCCGTACAAGGACGAAAAGCCCTTGTTTACGATCACCGCGCAGAACATGGCGCAACATGCGGACAAGATGACCGAGGGGCAGAAGGCCCTGCTCAAGAAATACCCGAACGACTACAAGATGCATGTCTATCCCAGCCACCGGGATTTCCGCTTCGTTGACTGGGTCTGCGACGTCGTCAAGAAGAATGCGACTACCGCCGAGGTCAAGCCGAGCGGCCTGGGTGTGGTGAACGCGATCAGCGGTGCCCACCCCTTTCCCTTTCCGCAGAATGGACTGGAAGCAATCTGGAACGTGATCTTCCCGCACCGTGCCTGGACCGAGTCCTGCGTGTGTGACATCGCGGATGTCTATTCCAACGGCAGCATTGCCTGGGGTCGCAACAAGTTCCGCACCAAGAACCCGGGCAATCACCCCGACCCGAAGCAGCGCGGGACATTCCAGGACAAGATCAACGGCCTGTTCTATACCAGCTACATCCTGCCGGAGCGTGACAAGGGCTTCACCGCGGTCGGCTACCAGCCCAGCGACTTCTCTGCAGAAGGCACCATGTCCTGGCAGTACCAGCCGGGTATCCGCCGTGTCCGCCAGGCACCTGAGGTCGGCTTTGACTACCCGGTGCCACCGGCGGGCCTGCGCACCATTGACGATGACTATGTCTATAACGGTTCGCCGGAGCGCTATACCTGGAAGCTGATCGGCAAGAAAGAGATGTACGTGCCGTACCACAACTTCAGGTACAACGACCCGGCCATCTCGTACAAGGACCTGATCAAGCCCAATACGCCCAACCAGGATTATGTGCGCTATGAACTGCACCGGGTGTGGGTCATCGAGGGCACCCTCAAGGCCGGCACGCGCCACATATATAAGAAGCGCATGATCTACGCAGACGAGGATACCTGGCTGGCGCTGTGGGCCGACAACTATGACGGCCAGGACAAGCTCTGGCGCATTGCCTATGTGATGTACTTCTACTCGCAGGAGTCCGGCACCTTCCATCGCGGCGCCTCGATCTACCAGGACCTCACCTCTGGCGCCTATGAGTCCGGCTACATGACCAACGAGCGTGGGGACGACTGGTGGCGCATCAACCAGCCCATCAACGATGAAATCTTCACGCCGCAGTCGGCGGCGCGTGGTGGCAGATGACCGGAGTGCCGCTTGGCACGCCGCGACTGCTGATATTCAGTTGAGGACAGAAGGCCCGCGCAAGCGGGCCTTTTTGATTGTGCCCTGAGTGCGCGCTTCCTCGTCTTAATGGCTGAGCATAAACAGGTGCCAGCGATGGCAAAGTAGGCATAGGGCAATTACAATGGGACAAGAGTGTGACTTGGTATACCGGCAACACGACCTTCGATACCGTGCTGGCAATTGGTTTTGCCTTCGCGGCCTTCACCATCGTCGGCTCACTGTTCACTCAGAGTCCCTACGGGCGTTTTGCCTCAGACAAGTACGGCATCAACCTCAACCCGAAGCTGGGCTGGTGGCTGATGGAGATTCCCGCCACGGTCGTGTTTGTCTGGTTTTATGTGCAGGGGCCCCGTGCGCTGGAACTGACGCCGCTGGTGCTGGGCGCGATCTGGATGATTCACTACGGCAACCGGGGCTGGTTCTTTCCGCTGTCGATCCGCATGGTACCGGGCAAGCGCAGCAGTTTCAGCGTCATGGTCATGGCGATGGGCATGTTCGTCACCGCGATCCACGCCTACCTCAACGCGACCTTCTTCACGGAATATGCCCCGCACCTGAATAATGCATGGCTGACCGACCCGCGCTTCCTGCTGGGTGTGGTGGTCTATTACGGTGGGTTTGCCCTGATCCTCAATTCGGAATCCATCGTGCGCAACCTGCG
>JBFKCG010000208.1:0-4139 GCA_041620675.1 Nevskiales bacterium | reverse complement strand
CCTGGCACGGGATATCAGCAAGCCAGACAAGTCGGGCGGTTTCTGGACACCCGCAACGATCTTCGGGGACAAGCTGATCAAGCGCCTGCAGGCGCACGCGGGCCTGACGTTCGAGGTCATCGACTAGCCCACCACGCTAGTTCGGATGGCCAAGCATGTGATTCACCTCGGCCGCGAGCAGGGCCAGACAACTGACTGCACCCAGTAGCGGCAATGCCAGGCTGCGTTTGCCGGCATGATCGCGCCTGAGGAGCACGAACAACGCCAGGTTCACGATAGTGAATACCAGGAGGATCAGGGCGCTGGCCAGCTTGGCCAGGCCCATCACCGTACCGCCGGCAACAAGTAACAGTGTTGTGCCAAGCACGAGGAGGGTGGCCAGGTGTGGCGTCTGTGTGCGTGCATGGACCTCGCCAATTAACGGGGGCAGTAACCGCTGGCGCGACAGGCCGTATAGCACTCGCGTCGCCATGATCAACTGAGCCAAGGCACCATTCGAGATAGCGACCATGCCAAGGATGGCCACGATGAACTGGCCGGGCAGGCCTGTCTGGTTGAGAAGGAAAACGATTGGCGCTTCAGTGGCGGCCAGTGCCTCTACGGGTGCAGCCCCCATCGCCGCCAGGCACAGCCCAATGTAGACCGCAGCCGAAATGGCGAGTGCAACTGGAATGGCCAATCTGAGGGTTGCTCCGGGATGCTTGATTTCTTCCGCCAGGTTGACCAGGTCCTCGAAGCCGATGAATGCATAGAAGGCAAGAAAGGCCCCGGCAAACAGGCCGATGTAAGACCAGCTGGCCGGGCTCCAGACGGTGGCGGGAAGTTGCCACTGTGGGCTTTCCATCACGACGAGAACACCAACCAGCACGAGACCCAGGGTGCTGGTAATGGCAATCAGCCCGATCAGCCATGCGGCCCCGCGTATACCCTGTAATGCAATGACGCCTAGCATGGCGGTGTAGGTCAGCGCGATGGGCAGGGCAGGCCAATCAACCAGCACGCGCAGATAGCCGGCAAAACCATGCGCAATGGTTGCGGCTGACAGGATGCCGCAGGCAGCCACGGTCACACCCACGGCCAGGGTGAGGTGGCGACGGTCAAATGCGGCCGCCGCATAGGCGGCTTCACCGGCGCTCAATGGTATGCGTGCCGCCAGTGCGGCATAGCTGGTGGCAGTTACGGCCGCAATCAGAGCAGAAACCACAAAGGCCATTGGCGCCGCGGCACCGGCAATGCCGATGACTTTTCCCAGCAGGACAAAAATGCCGGCACCGATGATCGTGCCAATACCGTAGGCAATGACGCTGGGCGTGCCCAGCGCACGCCGCAGTTTTACCGGTGGTTTCATTGTATTGGCAGTAACCATTGACCCAATGCCAGGATGATTGAGGCGATCAGCACGATTGCCATCAGGTTGAGGGCAAGGCCCGCCCTGGCCATCTGGCCAACACTGACCATGCCCGAGGCAAACACGATCGCATTCGGTGGTGTGGCCACCGGCAGCATGAACGCGCAACTGGCAGCCAGTGCCGCGGCAAACAGCACCGGCATGGGTTCGATGCCGAGGCCTACAGCGGCTGCGGACAGGATAGGAATGAACGTATTGGCAGTAGCGGTGTTGCTGGAAAGTTCGGTGAGGAAAACGATGATCGTGGTTGTTACCAGCAGTACCCACAACATTCTCAAACCAGACAGTCGATCAAAGCCGGACGCCAGCCAGGCATCCACCCCGTTAGTGCTGATGGCAGCGGCAAGGCTCAGGCCGCCACCAAACAGCAGCAGTATCCCCCAGGGCAGCTTCACCGCGGTTTCCCAATCCAGTGCAAACACGCGTCGACGCCAGTCGATGGGCAGCAGGAATAATGTCAATGCGCCACCCATTGCGATCAGCGTATCCGAGATGGCGGCAACGCCCGTCCAGCTCACGAGCTGGGGGCGTAGCATCCAGGCCAGCGCGGTGGTGCTGAACACAATCAGTACTGTGCGTTCACCGCGACTCATCGGCCCCAGGCTGGCCAGCTCGGAACGCAGATGTTCACTAACCGTGGATGGTATCGTCAGACTCGATGGGTAGGCATAACGGGTCAGGTAGAGCCATACCAGCGGCAGCATCACGGCCACCAGGGGCAGGCCGATCTTCATCCAGTCCAGCATGGTGATTTCGATGCCCAGTTCTGCCCGCGCGTAATTGGCCAGCACCAGGTTTGGCGGGGAACCGATCAGGGTGCCGAGTCCACCGATGGAAGCGCCATAGGCAATCCCCAGCATCAGGCAGGTGGCAAGGTTGTCGATCTCCCGCTGGTCGGCGTGTGCGGTGTCGGCCAGCTGTCGGCGCAGCAATTCGATCACGCTGACGCCAACGGGCAGCAGCATCACGGCCGTTGCGGTGTTCGAGATCCACATGCTGAGTCCGGCGGTTGCCAGCATGAATCCCGCGACGAGACGCTGGGGCCCCGTACCCACATGGCAAACGATGGATAGCGCAATGCGCCGGTGCAGGTTCCAGCGCTGCATCGCCAGGCCCAGCATGAAGCCGCCCATGAACAGGAACACGATCTCAGAGGCGTAGGGTCGCAGCGCGTGCGCCAGCGACTGGACGCCGGCCAGGGGGAATGCAATGGCAGGAATCAGCGCGGTGACCGGTAACGGGATGGCTTCGGTCATCCACCAGATCGCCATCCAGACGCCGATGGCGGTCGTGGCGCGACCGGCATGGCCCATGCCGCCTGCCGAGGCATCGGGCAGCAGTGCATAGCAGAGCACTGCGAGCAAAGGTCCCGCAATAAAACCCGACCAGGCGATTCGATCCTTGATGGGCATGGCTTGATACTAAAGGATGTTTCGCGGGTTTGATGCAAGCGGTCTGTTCACGCCATCAGCCCGCACCGTATGCAAAGGGCATGGATCATGCGGCCCTAGCCAAGCGGGCCTGCGATCTGAGATTCTTGGGTTCAGGCTTGCACGTTCCAGCGGATACCGCCATGACAGACTACATTGACCCCACCAAGGACAGCTTCGCAGCATTCAAGGCCCTGCCGCGTGAGGGCACCATCCACATGCTCAACCTGATTCGGCTGCGCGAGTGGGCCAAATATGAGGATGGCCGCAAGGAAACGGGTCTCGATGCCTACCGCGCCTATGGGCGCGAAAGCGCGCCGATTTTCACGCGCGTCGGCGGCAGGCAATTCTGGCTGGGCAAGTTCGAGCACATGCTGATCGGGCCGGTGAATGAGCGCTGGGACATCGTGTTCATCGCTGAATACCCGAACGCGGATGCCTTCATCGAGATGATCCGTGACCCTGACTATCGCGCGATTGTGTTCCACCGCCAGGCTGCCGTGGAAGATTCACGCCTGATCCGCCTGCGCCCACAGGGGGCAGGAAAGGGATTCGGCGAGTTCTAGGAAAAAGCCGGCAGGCCCTGGCGCTTGATAACCGGGCGGTCGGGATACTGCCGTTCAATTGAGCTGAACCAGAAAAGGAATCAGGCCATGAGCACGAACATCCGTCTACTCAACCAGGCCATGAATGAAATCAAGTCGCTGATCGATGAGGCCGAGCGACGCGGGATTGCAGATGCAACCGGTGCCTCGCTGGCCACCGCGGACGTGGATGGCAAGCCTTCGGTCAGGATTGTCTACGTACATCAGGTGGAACCGGATGGGTTGGTGTTTTTTGCCAACATCAACAGTGGCAAAGGCCAGCAGATCCAGCAGAATCCGCGCGTGGCCATTTGTTTCTTCTGGGCGGGACTGCAACGCCAGGTCATCATCGAGGGCAAAGTCAACATCCTGCCCGAGGCCGAGTCGGATGTGTACTGGCGCCATCGGCCCCGTGAAAGCCAGCTGGCGGCATGGGCTTCCGAGCAATCCGAGTCGCTGACCCAGGCGGGTGGGCTCAAGGAGAAGCTGGCCCACTACAAGAAAAAGTTCGGTTTTGAATCGACGCCGCGCCCGGAGCACTGGCGGGCCTTCAACGTACAGCCGGAGCGGCTGGAGTTCTGGCGTACCGGCTGGAAACAGCTGCGTGCCCGCACCAAATACGAAAAACAGGCGGATGGTGAATGGACGTGCGTGGCCGAGAATCCCTGAGCCGCCTGCTCAATTCCCGGCAAACGGCCTGAACTTCATCAGCAGGAT
>JBFKCG010000207.1:0-4147 GCA_041620675.1 Nevskiales bacterium | reverse complement strand
TTTACCTGAAAGGCCAGAAACCGCTGCCGCCGGAAATGTCCGAGCTTTACCTGAGTTATCCCCATGGCTTCCAAACCGTGCGTCTGGGCGACACGCTGCGCAGCGGTCTGGCGCGACGTGGTGCGCGCGTGGTGTCGAATACCTCGACGCCGAACCGATTGACGGTGTACTCGTTGCCTGAAAATTCTCGCGTACTTTCGGTGGGCCGGACCGGTTATGCGATTGAGTACGAGATCGAAATCACCGCAGAATTTGATTACACGGTGAATGGGCAGGTGCGGGTGCCCCGCCAGTCCGTGACGGTGTTGCGTGATTACAGCTCGGATGAAACACGGATTCTGGCCGGCGAGGCCGAGATCGAAGGCTTGCGCAACGCGATGTACGAAGAAATTGCCAACCTGATCCTGTTGCGTGTCGACGCGCAGTTGTCTAATCCGCAGCCGAGTGAGGCTGAAGCTGCTGAACCAGCAGGCTGACGGGGTGCATCACAGGTGTATTGCTGCCGGCCCGTCGTAAGGCCGCGCCTAAATGCAGCGCGCACCCGACATTGGAAGTCAAAACCACATCTGGCTTTGATGCATCAATCGATGCCAGCTTTTCAGCGACCAGACGGTCGGCAGTTGCCGGCTCGGTCAGGAAGTAACTCCCCGCTGCTCCGCAGCAGGCATGGTTTCCCGCCAGGGCTTGTACCTTGATCTCCGGAATCCGCTCAAGCAGGGCATAGGCAGCCGCGCCGCCTTTCAGCACATTGCGCAATGTGCAGGGTTCCTGCACTGCCACGGTCAGATTAAGCGGGCGGAAGCGCAAACGATCCCAGCCCTTGGCCTGGGCGAGGAAAACGCAAATGTCCTGGACCTTGAGCGCCACCATTTTGCCGGTTGCGGATGGCACCAGATCGTCATATTCCTTCAGGGTGGCGGTACAGCCGCTGGCGCTGCCCACGATTGCCTTGCAGTCGTCGCTAAAAGCATCGCAGTTCTGTTTGGCCAACTGGCGTGCCTGCTCGGGCAGGCCGTTGTGCAGGTGAATCGCACCACAGCAGGTTTGTGTGCGTGGCACCTGCACCTCATATCCCAGCGCCAGCAGCAATTGAATGCTGTCGCGTATGACTGCCTGTTCAGCCAGGTCGCTGACACAGCCGGTAAACAGCGATACCTTGCCATGGCAGGGCGACTGCGCCGACGCATAGGATTCCTGCCATGACCGCGGCATTTGCAGCCGGGGCAGCATGGATTCCAGCCGGGCCAGGTTGCCGCTCCCAAGCAACTGCAGGCGCCGGAAGAAGGCCTGCAACTGGCTGGTCTGATAGGCCCACAACAGGAATCCAAGGCTACGTCGCAGCCACGTGCGGCGCAGGACAAACCCCAGCAGGCGAGCAAGGCGTGTGCGTGAGGGCCGCTGGCGTGCCAACTCGGCGCGGCCAGCGTCAATCAAGCGGCCGTAAGGCACATCGGCCGGGCACACCACTTCGCAACTGCGGCAGGCCAGGCAGCCGTCCAGATGGCGTTCCAGCCGCGCTGTCAGCCCGATCTGGCCGTTTGCGAGACCCTGCATGAGTGCGATGCGCCCACGCGGAGAGTCGCCCTCGTCAAGGCTGAGCTTATAGGTGGGGCAATGCGGCAGGCACAGGCCACACTTCACGCAGCGGTCTGCATCTTGTAGGGGGAAAACCGGGGTGGTTTCAGGTTTCAAGTGTGGGGTGCCAACGCCTGGTGCTTGTTATACAATAGCAAATTCAATAGCTTACGTATATTTACAAGAGTGTGCAGCTGCAGCCATGTATGGCCGACGCCTGTAGGCGATTTGAGCATACGAGCCTGAGCTTCAGGGTGGCCCTAAAAAGGCCGATACTGGCGGCCTGATCGCCCATTTCTAAATGCATTTACCGAGATCCCTGATCCATGAGTTTTTACGAGCGCCACGTCTTTTTCTGCTGTAACCAGCGTACCGATGGCCGTGCCTGCTGCCAGGATCATGGCGCCAGCCGGGTGCGCGATTACTGCAAGAAACGCGTCAAGCAGCTGGGGTTGGCGGGACCCGGGAAGGTCCGGATCAACCAGGCCGGTTGCCTGGACCGCTGCGAACAGGGGCCGGTGATGGTCGTTTACCCGGAGGGCGTCTGGTACAGCTATGTCGATGAACAGGACGTGGATGAAATCATCGAACAGCACCTGCAGCAGGGCAAGCCCGTGGAGCGACTGAGAATCTAGCGCATTCCTGCACTTAGGCCCGACGGATCTCCCTGATTTGCCTTGCAATGGACGGGGTGCTCCGGTAGACTTTCGCGCCTTTCCGGCCCCATATGCCTGATTCAGAAAGCCTGAGATTCAACCTATGAAGACCTATTCCGCCAAGACCGGCGCAGTTAAGGGTGACTGGTACATCGTCGATGCCAGTGGCAAGACCCTCGGCCGCCTGGCCTCAGAGCTCGCCACGCGCCTGCGCGGCAAGCACAAGCCTGAATACACGCCGCACGTGGACACCGGTGATTTCCTGGTGGTCATCAATGCCGCCAAGGTGCGCGTAACCGGCAACAAGCTGCTGGCCAAGACTTACCACCGCCACAGCGGCAAGCCGGGCGAGCTGAAGACCATCAACCTCAAGGACCAGCTCAACGAATACCCCGAGCGTGCGCTTGAGATCGCGGTCAAGGGCATGCTGCCCAAGAACCCGCTGGGTCGCGCCATGTTCAAGAAGCTCAAGGTGTACGGTGGAGCCGAACACCCGCATAGCGCACAGCAGCCCAAGACCCTGGACATCCGGGCCTAATCCGCCCCCCAACAGCAAGTAAACTGATCATGGCGCAGACACAAAACTACGGTACCGGCCGACGCAAGACCGCAACGGCCCGCGTGTTCCTCAAGCCCGGCAAGGGCGAGATCACCGTCAATCGCAAGTCACTGGCCGACTACTTCGGCCGTGAGACCTCGCGCATGATGGTGCGGCAGCCGCTGGAAGTCGCGGACTCACTCGACCGTTTCGATATCCTCGTGACGGTCGAAGGGGGCGGACCGAGCGGCCAGGCCGGCGCCATTCGTCACGGCATCACCCGTGCATTGATCGAGTATGACGCGAACCTGCGTGCGCCCCTGCGTGCTGCCGGCTTCGTGACACGCGATGCGCGCGAAGTCGAGCGCAAGAAGGTCGGCCTGCACAAGGCGCGTCGCGGTCCGCAGTACTCGAAGCGCTAAGCCAGCCAGACGCGGCCCGACTGGGAAACCGTTTGGGGGATCGTCTAATGGTAGGACAGCGGTCTCTGACACCGTCAATCTAGGTTCGAGTCCTAGTCCCCCAGCCAATTCAGCATCCAAGCAAGTCCAACCGAGTCCAGATAGAACACGAAACCCCGCTCAATGCGGGGTTTTTTGTGCCTATAACGTTTCAGGATGCCTGCCAAGTCCAGAAGTACATGTGGTTTCCTTCCAAACCGGGAGGCTCTTATTTTGCAAGGTTGGTTATTGGACCGTCACCTGTTCAGGTGATGGTGGGTCTGCTGCTTTAGTGCCTAAGATGCGCTGCGCTGTTCACGCTGCGGGTTTCGTGGCCTGAGATGCGTTGGAGAGCTCGTCTCGGTCGGGCCACAAGACTTAACAAGAGCAAGTAGCAGAGGATCATATAGCTTATGCCACACAAAACAATTCTGAATGGTTTTCGGTTTTTCAGTGTCGCCGGTTTGGCACTGTTACTGAGCGCGTGCCTCTTTGGCGGTGGCGGCGGTGGAGGCGGTGGAGGTAGCTCAGTTGCGACGACAGCGTCACTGACTTCCATAGCAGTGACCCCAACTAATCCTTCGATTGCGCAGGGTACTACCCAACAATTCTCAGCGACTGGCACCTTCTCGGATGCCACGACACAGGATTTGACCGACTTGGTGGATTGGGCTTCCAGCGACACAATGGTCGCCACCATAAGCAACACGGCAGGGACAAAGGGGCGAGCTACAGCCTTGCCACTGGTATCGGGGCCAGTGACCATCACGGCGACACTGGGTGCGATATCAGGTGACACCATACTGACAGTCACTACTGCGACCCTGCAGTCGATTGACGTAACCCCAACCAACCCGAGCGTGGCCCTGGCGTCTGGCAGCCAGCAATTCACGGCGACGGGTACTTTCTCGGATGCCACGACACAGGATCTGACGACG
>JBFKCG010000206.1:0-4180 GCA_041620675.1 Nevskiales bacterium | reverse complement strand
CGCTGGAGAGCCTGTCTGCGCTCAAGCCGGTGTGGAAGGATGGCCAGTTCGTGAAGGAAGGCAAGCACATCACCGCGGGCAATGCCTCGCAGCTGTCGGATGGCGCGGCCGTGGTCATGCTGATGGACAGCGCGGAGGCCAGGCAGCGCAAGCTCAAGCCGCTGGGCATTTATCGTGGCATCGCGGTGGCTGGCTGCAAGCCGGACGAGATGGGCATTGGCCCGGTGTTCGCCGTGCCCAAGCTGCTGGCGCAGCACAATCTCAAGGTGTCGGATATCGGCCTGTGGGAGCTGAACGAGGCCTTCGCGGTGCAGGTGATCTACTGCCGCGACAAGCTCGGTATCCCCGATGACCGGCTCAACGTTAATGGTGGCGCCATCAGCATTGGCCACCCGTTTGGCATGTCCGGCGCACGCATGGTGATGCATGCCCTGATCGAGGGCCGGCGCCGGGGTGTGAAATACGTGGTGGTGACCATGTGCATTGGTGGTGGCATGGGCGCGGCCGGGTTGTTTGAGGTGGCGGAATAGCCCCGGTATCCCCTGCATCTGTGGCTTGCAATGGGGATAAATAACAGGCAAGACTGAATGGCGAGCACCCAGGGGCCGTAGAGCCTACAACCGTGCCGCCGATTGAAACGATAAGAACGGTGTGAGAGGAGAGGAC
Source organism: Nevskiales bacterium (assembly GCA_041620675.1). Classification (GTDB taxonomy): domain Bacteria; phylum Pseudomonadota; class Gammaproteobacteria; order Nevskiales; family DATLYR01; genus DATLYR01. The sequence goes on along the minus strand of JBFKCG010000206.1, from coordinate 3,514 downwards.
CAACGATGGCAAATTCCACGTCTCCAGGCGCCGCTGGCGCTACGTCGCGGCCCGGTAACTCGCTGTCCGAGAGCTGGCCCGGCTGGCTGGTCGCGGCTTTGGTGATCCTTGCGGCCTTGTACTCTTTCTCGCCCAGGCCGCCACATGAATTTACACCCTCGGGGCTGCACGCCGACCGATTGCTGGTGACCAGCGTTGCCAGTGATGGCGAGCGGCTGGTCGCCGTTGGCGAACAGGGCAATATCCTGTACGCCGATTCCGTCAGGGGGCCGTGGCGCTCGGCAAGCATCGAGCCGAATCGTGGGTCCACGCTGACACGCGTGATCGCGCTGGGCAACGGCCTGATGATCGCAGTGGGCCATGACAGCTGGATCCTGCGCAGCCAGGATCGTGGCCAGAACTGGAAGGAAGTCCAGTTCGATAGCGAGAGATCAGAACCCCTGCTCGGCATTGCCGGGCCTTTTGACGGCAAGCTGTATGCCTTTGGTGCCTTCGGCCAGTTCCTGTCCTCACGCGATCGTGGCGTGTCCTGGCAAAAAGAAGAGCTGGTCGAGGAGGGTGGCAGCGCCAAACCCAAGGTGGCGGCATTTGATCCCAATGATATTTTCGCGGGCGCGGCTGACCTGGGCGGTGGCCTGGCGGAATCCCACCTCAATGACATGGCGCTCGGTGGCGACGGCTCACTGTACCTGGTTGGTGAACGTGGATTGATCGCGCGTTCCATCAATGGCGGCAAGAGCTGGCGCGTGTTGCCGGAGATTTATGCGGGCTCCTTTTATGGGATTCTCGCCTTGTCGAACGGGCGCGTGTTGGTCTATGGCATGCGCGGCAATACTTTCTATACAGATAACGCGGGCAAGACCTGGCAGCGCAGCAAGGTGCCGGGGGAGAGCTCGCTGTTTGGGGGCACTGTCCTGCGTGATGGCCGTTTGCTGCTGGTGGGTGCGAACAACACCTTGCTGATGTCATCTGACGGTGGCGCCAGCTTTGTGCAGGTTTCCGAGAAAGGGCCCCATGGCGTGATCTCTGCACTGCCCATCGACAAGGACGAATTCCTCAAGGTCGGCGAGGGCGGACTGACGCTGGTTCGTGTGGGACAGGGAAAGAACTAAGAACTCGCCAGCAGGCAGCGAATTCGGGGGAGTGAAATGAGCGAAGCACAACAATCCAAGGGTTTCCAGGCACGTGTGGATGGCTGGGGCGATGCGCTGATCCGCCTGCGCAAGCCCTACACGGCGCTATTCATCGCGGTCACGCTGCTGTTCGCGGCCAGCGCGAGCCAGGTCAAGCTGGATCCCGGTTTCCTGAAGCTCATCCCGGTCAAGCATGAATACATGCAGACCATGATGGAATACATGGATGACTTCTCGGGGGCCAACACCCTGCTGGTCAACCTGCGCTGGAAGGGCGAAGGCGACATCTATAACCCGGAGTTCATGCAGGCCCTGCAGAGCGCCACCGATGACGTGTTCTTTATTCCCGGCATCAATCGAACGCGCGTGTCGTCGCTGTTCACGCCCAATACCTATTACATCGAGATCACCGAGGAAGGATTCGATGGCAAGCCGGTGGTGCCGGCCGAGTTTACGCGCACGCCGGAGCAACTGGACCAGGTGCGCAGCAACGTGGATAACTCGGGCCAGATCGGCCTGCTGGTGGCGAATGACCTGAAGGGCTCGCTGATCCGTGCTGACCTGCTGGAGTACGACCGCAGCAAGCCGCAGGGCGAGCAGAAGGTGGATTACTGGGCAGTACAGAAGCAGCTGGAGGAAATCCGCGCCAAGTACGAGAACGAGAATATCGAGGTCAATATCATTGGCTTTGCCAAGCTGCTGGGCGATGTCATCAATGGCCTGCTTGGTGTGTTTGCCTTCTTCGCGCTGGCCTTTGCCATCACCGTGGCGCTGCTCTACTGGTACACGCGCTCCTGGCGCATCACCATCACTGGGCTCGTGGTCGCGATGTTGCCGGTGCTGTGGCTGATCGGCTGCCTGCCGTTGATGGGCTATGGCATCGACCCGATGTCGATTCTGGTTCCATTCCTGATCTTTGCCATCGGCGTGTCGCATGCGGTGCAAATGACCAGTGCCTGGCGTGCCGAGGTCATGTCCGGCAAGAGTTCCGAGAAGGCGGCCAGCCTGGCTTTTTCCAGCCTGTTTATTCCGGGCGCGACCGCGTTGCTGACCGAGGCGCTGGGCTTTGGCGTGATCATGTTCATCGCGATCCCGATCGTGCACGAACTTGGCATCACCGCCTGCTTGGGCGTGCTGCTGATGATCATCACCAACAAGATGATCCTGCCGATCATGCTCAGCTACCTGACGCTGGAGGAATCCAGCAAGAACCATTCGGAGAATGTGCTGTTCCAGGAAGGCTCGCCCCTGCTCAAGATCGTCGGTGCCGCGGCCGTCCGCAAGAACACCTGGATTGTCTTTGCCGGCACGCTGGTGCTGCTGGCATTCGCCACCTGGCAGTCGCGTTACCTGGTGATTGGTGACTCGGGCACGGGCGTTCCGGAGTTGCACGAGGACTCGCGCTATAACGAGGACAGTCGCACCATCGCCAACAGCTACAACATTGGCGTTGACCTGCTCACGGTCATTGTTGAGGCCAAGGACTTCCCGACGGATTCCTGCCTGCAGTATCCGGTGGTCAGCCTGATCGACAAGTTCGAGCTGTACATGCGCGGGGTGGAGGGCGTGCAGTCGGTGGTCAGCGTGGCCGGCATTGGCCGCCTGGTCATCAGTGCGTTCAATGAGGGCAACCCGCGTTGGCGCAGCCTGCCGCGCACGGAAGTAGGCCTGTCCACCGGCTCCAAGGCCTTCGACCCGAACCTGGGCTTCAACACGGAAGGCTGCCGCGCCATCCAGGTCATGATCTTCACCAAGGATCACGAGGGTGCGACCATCGCGCACGTGGTCGGCGAGATCAAGAAGTTCATTGCGGCCAACGAGGTCGAGGGCGTGAAGATGCGCCTGGCCAGCGGCAACGTCGGCGTGATGGCGGCAACCAATGAAGCGGTTGGTGCGGCCGAGATCAAGATGATCCTGTGCCTGTTCGGCGCACTGATCCTGTTCTGTCTGGCCCAGTTCCGCTCGTGGACGGCGACGCTGTGCGTGCTCATCCCGCTGACGCTGGTCACGGTGATGTGTAATGCGCTGATGGCGTTCCTGGACATCGGCCTGAAAACAGCGACCCTGCCGGTGATCGCATTGGGTGTGGGCGTGGGCGTGGACTATGGCCTGTACCTGTTCGAGCGCATCCAGCATCACATGGCTGACCCGACGGTGGATTTCCGCGAGGCCTTCGTGCGCGGCATGAAGGAGCGCGGTGCGGCTGCGGTATTCACCGCCTTCACCATGTCCATCGGCGTGCTGACCTGGACCATGTCGGCGCTGAAGTTCCAGGCCGATATGGGCCTGCTGCTGGCCTTCATGTTCCTGATCAACATGTTCGGTGCGATTTCGCTGTTGCCGGCGTTGGGGACCTGGATTTACCGCCAGAAGGGCCATAT
>JBFKCG010000205.1:0-4200 GCA_041620675.1 Nevskiales bacterium | reverse complement strand
CATGGTGCGTGCACGTGGCTACCTGAAAACACTGGATGATTTCCGCGAGATACCGGTCGGCCTCGGCCAAAGCGGCACGCCGATCCTGCTGCGGGATGTGGCGACGGTGAATATAGGGCCCGAGACACGGCGAGGTATTGCCGAGCTGGATGGCGAGGGCGAAGTGGTCGGTGGCGTCATCGTGCTGCGCTCCGGCGAGAACGCGCAGTCGACCATCCAGGCCGTCAAGGCGAAGCTTGAAACACTCAAGGCCGGCCTGCCCAAGGGGGTGGAGGTGGTCGAGACTTATGATCGCTCGGCGCTGATCGAGCGCGCGGTGGACAACCTGTCTCACAAGCTGCTGGAGGAGTTCATCGTGGTGGCGCTGGTATGCGCGGTATTCCTCTGGCATCTGCGCTCGGCGCTGGTGGCCATCATCACCCTGCCCATCGGCATCCTGGTCGCATTTATCGTTATGCATGCGCAGGGCATCAACGCCAACATCATGTCGCTGGGCGGTATCGCCATCGCCATCGGCGCAATGGTGGATGCCGCGGTGGTGATGATCGAGAACGCGCACAAGAAACTGGAGGTCTATCGACATGCGCATGAGGGCCAGGAGCCGCAGGGTGAGGCCAGGCTGAAATTGATGGCAGAGGCTGCGACGGAAGTAGGACCGGCCCTGTTCTTCAGCCTGCTGATCATCACCTTGTCGTTTGTTCCGGTGTTCACGCTAGAAGCGCAGGAAGGACGGCTGTTCGCGCCGCTGGCCTACACCAAGACCTATGCGATGGCGGCGGCAGCGGGACTTTCGGTCACGCTGATCCCGGTGCTCATGTTTGCTTTCATCCGCGGAAAGATCGTGGATGAAACCGCGAACCCTCTGAATCGTATGCTGATTGCGGTGTACCGACCGGTCATCCACGTCGTGCTGGCTCATCCCCGCGCCACTCTTGTCATCGCAGTGGTTATTGCATTGTTAACACTGTGGCCGGCCACGCGCCTGGGCAGCGAATTCATGCCGCCGCTAGACGAGGGCGACCTGCTGTACATGCCGACGGCCCTGCCGGGACTGGCCATCGGCAAGGGCGCGGAAATACTGCAACAGACTGACCGCATCCTGAAGACCTTCCCGGAAGTGAAGCGCGTGTTTGGCAAGATCGGTCGTGCCGAATCGGCCACCGACCCGGCCCCGTTGGAAATGGTCGAGACCACCATCCAGCTCAAGCCGAAGTCCGAGTGGCGCGCTGGCATGACCACGGAAAAGCTGGTCGATGAAATGGATGCCGCGCTCAAGATTCCCGGCATGGGCAACGTGTGGGTGCAGCCGATCCGCAATCGCATCGACATGCTCGCCACCGGCATCAAGTCACCGGTGGGCATCAAGATCGCCGGCCCGGACCTGGCCGTGATCCAGCGCATCGGCAACGAGATCGAGGCGATCGTGAAACTAGTTCCCGGCACGGCCTCGGCTTTTTCCGAGCGGGTCTCAGGCGGGCGTTACATTGATGTTACGCCGGATCGCTCGGCGGCGGCGCGATATGGGCTTACGATTGCTGACGTGCAGCGCATCGTGAGCATGGCCATCGGCGGCGAGAACATTGGCCAGACGGTGGAAGGCCTGCAGCGTTTTCCGATCAATATCCGTTACCCGCGCGAGTTGCGTGATTCCGTGCAGGACCTGCGGGACCTTCCGATCGTCACGATGCGCGGCGAGACCGTGACCCTGGGCAGTCTTGCCGAGGTTGCGATCGTCGATGGGCCGCCGATGATCAAGTCCGAGAATGCCCGCCCCAATGGCTGGATTTATGTCGATATCCGTGACCGTGATCTGGGTGGCTATGTGGCTGAGGCGAAACAAGTCGTAGCTGACAGGGTCGTCCTGCCGGCGGGGTATTCAGTCAGCTGGTCCGGACAGTTCGAATATCTGGAGCGAGCCAACCAGCGCCTGCGCGTGGTGGTGCCCTTCACGCTGGCGATCATCTTCCTGCTGTTGTACCTGACCTTCCGCCGCGCCAGTTCGGCGCTGCTGATCATGGGGACCTTGCCCTTCGCGCTGGTCGGTGGGTTCTGGCTGATCTATGCGCTGGGCCATCACCTGTCGGTGGCATCGGGGGTTGGGTTCATCGCGCTGGCGGGCGTGGCGGCGGAATTTGGCGTGATCATGCTGGTCTATCTCGACCACGCAATCCGTGATCGCGCCGCCGCTGGCCATCTGCGCACGCGTGATGACCTGCGCGCTGCGATCATCGAAGGCGCGGTTCTGCGAGTGCGACCCAAGGCCATGACGGTGGCGGTGATCATTGGCGGATTGCTACCGCTGTTCTGGGGTGCCGGCGCGGGTAGCGAGGTGATGCAGCGCATCGCCGCACCGATGATCGGCGGCATGATCACGGCACCCCTGCTATCCATGCTGGTAATCCCGGCCGCCTATTTAATGTTGCGCGGCCGTGGGCTGGCAGGTAGCTGACCTGCGTAGGGGCCAGGGGTATAAATCAGCCATCGTGCCCATTTTGCCTAGGGATTAACCTCTAAAGCGACAGACGAGCATGGAGTTTCAGTCATGCTACCGAGAGGAATTTATGAAGCCTTGCCATGGATTTACATGGCGGTGGGGGCGATAACCCCTGCGTTGCTCGACAGTGACCTGAAGTACCTGCCGGCGCTGCTGTTCTTCGTGACGGGCGGCGTGGTTCTGTTGCTGCGCCGCAACGCGCGCTCTGCGCTGAATCGCCGTGTGAATGTCTCGGTGGGTCGGCCGCGCCCACGCTGAGGCGTCAAGACAGGGCTTTTACCTGGCGGTGACGGAAGCAGTCCACCACGTGGTCATTGACCATGCCGGTGGCCTGCATATGCGCGTAGACAATAGTCGAACCCACAAAACTGAAACCGCGTTTCTTGAGGTCAGCGCTGAGACGATCTGATAGCGCAGTGCGCGCAGGGACTTCCTTGAGTGTTTTCCAGCGGTTCTGGATTGGCCGGTGCTCAACGAAACCCCAGATATAACGGTCAAAACTGCCGAATTCCTGCTGGATCGCCAGGAATGCCCTGGCATTGCGTATCGCGGACTCGATCTTCAGGCGATTGCGAATGATGCCAGCGTCTTGCAACAGCCTTTCCACCCGCCGGGGTGTATAGCGCGCCACCTTCTCCGGGTCGAAGGCATCGAAGGCGCGGCGGTAATTCTCGCGCTTGTTGAGTACGGTAGACCAGGATAATCCGGCCTGGGCACCTTCCAGCAGGACGAACTCGAACAGTTTGCGATCGTCGTGCACCGGCACGCCCCATTCAAGGTCGTGATAGTCGCGGTAACGCTGGCTTGCAAGTGACCAGGCGCAGCGAATCAGGGGTTTTTCCGTGCCCATCACAGCCACCCCGCCCGAGTTGCGCAAACTCCGGTGGATTCCCCCATGGGCAGCGCTAGTTTTATATAATATATAATCATATCAATAGCTTGACGATGCACCAAAATGGGGCTTTGACCCTCAGGTAGGCGGGTCTATACTGGCCGCGACCCCATCAAGACCCTACCCATGAGCCAGACCTATAAGACATTCGCGGATTTTTATCCCTACTACCTCGCTGAGCACAGCGACCGCACCTGCCGTCGCCTGCATTTCATCGGCTCGGCACTGGTATTGGTCGTTCTGGCCTATGTGATTGCGACCTTGAACTTCATGGCGCTGCTGCTGGTGCCCCTGATTGGTTACGGTTTTGCCTGGGTAGGCCACTTCTTTTTCGAGCACAACAAGCCTGCGACCTTCAAGCACCCGCTGTACAGCTTGATTGGTGACTGGGTCATGTTCAAGGAAATGATCACCGGCAAGATCAAGTTCTGATCGCCAAGGATTCTAACAACAATAAATCCCTCCTCCTCGATAACTTCAGGCCGTCCGCAAAGACGGCCTTTTTTTTAGCTGGCATCTGGCAGCGGACGACATGGGCCCGGTGACTGCAGGCAGCCGGCGAAGAGACGGGTTAACGCCGCCGCTTGCGGGGGCTGCGCAAACACTTATCATGGGGCATCACCCTGATAGGAAAGAGAATTCACCATGTCCCGCAATCTGCTGCTCCTGCTTCTGGTCGCGCTGGTGGCACTCCCGCTGGGTGCGTCATATTTCTTTGGCAGCAAGGCCGAGCAGGTGCATCAGGCGTTTGCCAAGCAGTTCAGTGCCCAGGGCACCGCCACACTCAAGGAAACGGAATTCTCCAAGGGCCTGT
>JBFKCG010000204.1:0-4209 GCA_041620675.1 Nevskiales bacterium | reverse complement strand
TGCGCCAAGGCTGGTGGTGGCCAGGCAGGCGATCATGGTCTCGGGGATATTGGGCATGAAGGCGACCACACGGTCGCCCGGCCCCACACCGCGCGCTTTCAGCGCCGCGGCGATATGGGCCACCTGCTCTCTCAGTTCCTGACGGCTTATCGTCGCCAGCGGCTTGTCCTCGGACGCGAACAGCAGCGCCGCCTCATCACCCTGACCATGCCGCAGCACATGCTCGGCAAAGTTCAGCCGCGCACCCTCGAACCATTTCGCGCCCGGCATGACGCGTTCTTTCAGCACCTGCCGGTAGGGCGCGGAGCTCTTGATGGCATAAAAGTCCCAGAAAGCGCCCCAGAATGCCTCGATTTCATCGACTGACCATTGCCACAGGGCATCGTAGCTGTCGAAGCGCAGGCCCCGTTCACGCTCGAGCCAGCGCATGAAGCGGCTGATCTCCGCCTGGTCGATCCGAGCCTGGCTTGGCTCCCACAGCAAATCACCTTCGCGTAGCATCAACACTCCGATATTCTCGCAACCATGCACGACGCATGGCTCCTGCAACACAGACTAAAGCGCGACACAGCAACGAGACTCGTCCAGAGTGATGAAGATGCGGGAAGGCCTGGCGAAGAGAATGCAGTCATCCTGTTGCATTGACCGCAATACAGCGCAACAAACCACTCACAAGTTCCTGGAGCATAGTCATGGCTGGCCTGTACTACGAAGAATTTTCCATTGGGCAGAAGTTCGAGCACCCGATCCGGCGCACGGTGACCGAGATGGACAACCTGCTGTTCACCGCCCTCACGCACAATCCGGCACGCCTGCACCTGGACGAGGAGTACTGCAAGAACGAGACCGAATACGGCACGCGCATCGTCAACAGCACCTTCACGCTGGCGCTGATGGTGGGCGTGACGGTGTATGACACCACCCTGGGCACGACCAGTGGCAACCTGGGGTGGGAGGAAGTGAAATTCCCCAAGCCGGTGTTCCATGGCGACACGCTGCACTTCGAGACTGAAATCAAGGAAAAGCGCGAAAGCAAGTCCAGGCCCAAGGACGGCATTGTCACCTTCATCCACCGCGCGTATAACCAGAAGAATGAACTGGTCGCCAGCTGCGTACGCGTTGCCCTGATGCTGAAGAAACCAAACTCATGATCTGCCGCTCCTGGCTGTTCGTCCCAGGTGACAGCGAGAAGATGCTCGCCAAGAGCGCATCGCTGGGTGCGGATGCCCTCGTGTTTGACCTGGAGGATGCGGTCGTCGCCTCGCGCAAGGTGCTGGCCCGCCAGCTGGTCGGCAAGCACCTGCAGGCGGCTGACCGGTCCGGCAGCCAGCTGTGGGTACGCATCAACGCACTGGACACGCCGGAAGCGATCGAAGACCTGCGCGAAGTCATGCCCGGCCGGCCGGATGGCATCGTGCTACCCAAGGCCGAACACGCCGATGATGGCGAGACCCTGGCCAACATGATTGCCCTGCTGGAAAGCGAGTTTGGCCTTGAGCACGGCCAGACCAAGATCGTGCTGGTCGCCATCGAGACCGCCAAGGCCCTGCTGACGATCGGCAGCTATACGAGTGTCGATGAACGCGTGATTGGCCTGAGCTGGGGTGCGGTGGACCTGAGCGCTTCGATCGGTGCGCTCAGCAATACCGATGACAATGGCCTGCTGACCGCGCCGTATGTCCATGCCCGCACCATGACGCTGGTGGCGGCCGCGGCGGCCGGGGTGCCGGCCGTGGATACTGCTTACCTCGATTACAAGGACGAAGCCGGCCTGCGCCGCAACTGCCAGCAGGCCCGACGTGATGGCTTCCTGGGCAAGATCGCTATCCACCCGGCACAGGTGGCGGTCATCAACGAAAGCTTCATGCCCAGCCCTGCAGAAATCGAGCATGCCCGCGCGGTGGTCAAGGTATTTGCCGATAGCCCGGAGGCCGGCACTGTCAGCCTCAATGGCAAGATGCTGGACAAGCCGCACCTGGTTCAGGCCCAGCGGTTGCTTGAGATCGCTGAGCAGTACGGCAATTAACGCCAATTAGCGCCGGCCTGGAGAGGCCGATATTCCCAGCATAAACGCCCCCTTTCCAGGCCTCGGACGCTGCCTATTTTCTAACTTACGCTTGTTAGATTATTATTGCCGGATGACCATGCCCAAACCCGAGAAAAAGACCGACAAGGCTGACGCGACGCGCGAGCGTATCCTCGCCGCGGCCGCCCGCCTGTTTCGTGCGCGCGGCTATGCCGCGGTGACCCTGCGCGATATCGCCGCCGCCGCGAAGATGCAGGCGGGCAGCGTCTATTACCACTTTGATTCCAAGGAAAGCATCGTCACCGAGATCCTGGACACAGGCATTCATGCGGTACACAAAGAGGTCCAGGCCGCCATCGCCAAGCTGCCCAAGGATGCCTCGGCCGCTGCCATCGTGCGTGCAGGCATCAGCGCCCACCTCAAGACCCTGTTCGAGTACAGCGACTACACCTCGGCCAATGTGCGGATCTATGCACAGGTACCACCCGCCGTGCGCAAGGCCAACCTGAGGGCGCGCCGTGAGTACGAGGCGCTGTGGGATGCGCTGCTGGCGAGAGTCGCCGCCAGCGGGCAAGTACGTGAAAGTATCGAGCTCAAGACCTTCAAGCTGCTGCTGATCAGCTCCCTCAACGCCACCCTGGAATGGTTTGACGCCAAGCGTGGCAATCTCGATGACCTCGCCAGCCGCTATGCCGACATCATGCTGCATGGCCTGTTGCGCAAGGTAAAGGAATAACCATGAGCCGCATCCAGAGTCGCGTGGACACGCGCGCCGACGCCTTCACCCAGAATCGCGAACACTACTCAAAGCTGATCAATACACTGCGCGAGCGTACCGCACGCGCCATGCTCGGCGGCCATGAGAAGCTGCGCGACCGCCACCATGAGCGCGGCAAGATCCTCGCGCGTGACCGCATTGACCGCTTGGTGGACCCCGCCACGCCCTTCCTCGAGTTGTCGACGCTGGCGGCGTATGGCCAGTACGGTGGCGAGGTCCACAGCGCGGGCGTGGTGACCGGCATTGGCATCGTGTCCGGCACGCCCTGCGTGATCATCGCCAACGACGCCACCGTCAAGGGCGGCTCCTACTACCACGAAACCGTGAAGAAACATGTGCGCGCGCAGGAGATTGCCGGCCATTACCGACTGCCCTGCCTGTACCTGGTGGACTGCGGTGGCGGCTACCTGCCGGAGCAGGATCGGGTCTTTCCGGACCGCGATCATTTCGGCAACGGCTTTTATCGCCAGTGCCGCATGTCAGCCTCGGGCCTGCCACAGATATCGGCCGTGTTTGGCGGCTGCACCGCCGGCGGTGCCTACATCCCCGCCCTGTCCGACCAGGTGATCATGGTCGAGGGCAATGCCCGCATCCACCTGGGCGGGCCTTCCATCGTCAAGGTCGCCATCAACGAAACCGTTGACGGGGAGACGCTTGGCGGCGCCGCCATGCAGACCCGCGTATCCGGCGTGTCTGATCATCTTGCGCGCGACGAGGACCATGCGCTGGCACTGTTACGCGACATCGTCGCCAACCTCAACATGCAGCGCGAGCTCAATCCACCCGTCGCGGTCAGGCCTCCGTTGTATGACCCTGAGGAGATCAACGGCATTGTCAGCCACGACCGGCGTATTCCCTATGACGTGCGTGAGGTGATCGCGCGACTGGTGGATGCCAGCGAGTTCCAGGAATTCAAGCCGGAGTGGGGCGAGAGCCTGGTCTGCGGCACCGCGCGTATCCATGGCCATACGGTGGGCGTGCTCGGCAACAACGGCGCGCTGTATTCAGACTCATCCCTCAAGGGCGCGCAATTCATCTCGATGTGCGACCAGCGCGACATCCCGTTGCTGTTCCTGCAGAACATCAGCGGCTACATGGTGGGCTCGGAAGCCGAGCGCGGCGGCATTTCCAAGAACAGCGCGAAGATGGTTTACGCCAACGCCATCGCCAAGGTGCCCAAGCTGACCATCATGGTGGGTGGCTCCTACGGTGCTGGCAACTACGGCATGTGTGGGCGCGGCTTCCGGCCGGATTTCCTGTTTGCCTGGCCCACCGCCGAGATCGCCACCATGTCACCGGACATCGCCACCAACGTGATGCTGGAGTTGCGTCGCACCAACCTGAAGCTGCCACCGCCGACTGAAGAAGAACTGGCCAAGATCGAGAAAACCGTGCGTGCCCAGTA
>JBFKCG010000203.1:0-4233 GCA_041620675.1 Nevskiales bacterium | reverse complement strand
GAGCGTGCGGTTCGTGACGGCGCCAGCCTGTCAGCGGAAGAAGCACGCAAGCAAGGCGTGATTGAGATTGTCGCCACCGACATCAATGACCTGCTGCGTCAGCTCAATGGGCGGAAGGTCAAGCTCAATTCTGGCAAGACGGAAGTCCTCAACACAGACAACATCGTTATCGAAGCCATTGCACCGGATTGGCGCGAGAAAATGCTGGGCGTGCTAACCAATCCTGCGGTTGCATACATCCTCATGCTGATCGGCATATATGGCCTCTTGTTGGAAGGCTATAACCCCGGGGGGATCCTCCCGGGCGTTATTGGCGGCATATGCCTTTTGCTTGCTCTGTATGCATTCCAGATCCTGCCAATCAATTATGTTGGGCTTGGCCTCATGGCCCTGGGGATATGCCTTATCGTGGTTGAAACACTCATGCCCAGCTTTGGTGTTTTGGGAATCGGCGGAATCGTCGCGTTTGTCATGGGGTCCATCATGCTCTTGGATACGGATGTGCCTGGTTACGAAATTCCGATCGGTATTATTGCCGCTATCGCCACGGCTGCCAGCATGCTGGTCCTGATCACCCTGACCTTGCTGCTGCGCGCGCGTCGCAAGCCAGTGGTCAGTGGAAACGAGGCAATGGTGGGCGCTGAAGCGGAAGTAGTGGAAGATTTTGACCTTGAGGGTTGGGTGCGGGTGCATGGGGAAACCTGGCGCGCAGTCGCATCGCGGCCTGTCAAGAAAGGTGAACGCCTGCGGGTAAAAACCATGCAGGGTTTGCGTCTCACTTTGGAATGAAATCGAGAACTAGGAGTTAAGTCATGGTCAGCTTTACTGGTCTATTCGTCATACTGTTCATCGTCTTCATCGCCAGTGCGATCAAGGTATTACCGGAATACGTGAGAGGTGTCGTGTTCACGCTCGGTCGATATACCGGGGTGAAAGGTCCCGGTCTTGTCTTCATCGTCCCGGTGATCCAGCGCCTGGTGAAAGTCGACCTGCGCGTCGTGACAATGGATGTGCCGGCACAGGACGTGATTTCCCGCGATAACGTATCGGTCAAGGTCAACGCCATCGTTTTTTTTCGCGTGGTTGAGCCAGAAAAGGCCATTATCCAGGTTGAGGACTATTACGCAGCGACCAGCCAGTTGGCACAAACTACGTTGCGCTCGGTACTGGGACAGCATGAGCTTGATGACATGCTCGCGGAGCGAGAAAAGTTAAATAAGGATATCCAGGCCTTACTGGACAGGGCCACGGACCCCTGGGGCATCAAGGTTGCCAATGTCGAGATCAAGGACGTAGATCTGGACGAATCCATGGTACGTGCCATCGCGGCGCAGGCTGAGGCAGAGCGCAATCGTCGTGCAAAGGTCATCAATGCGGAAGGTGAAGCACAGGCCGCGGAAAAACTGCGTGAAGCAGCCGGCGTGCTTGCACAGCAGCCACAATCCATGCAGCTGCGCTACTTGCAAACCTTGGTCGATGTGGCTGGCAAGAATACGGCAACCATGATCGTGCCTATTCCGGTCGAGTTACTGCAGGCACTGGATGGCCGGAACAAGCAATAAAGAGAAGTCAGCTTCCCTTAGTCATCGAATTCATGGGGTTGAGCGGCCAAACCGAGGCCAAGACCGCCAGGGCCAATGTTGACACCGGCGGTCATGCTCATGACCGATACCAGCACCTGGACCCCGTGCTTCCTGGCTTCCGTCATTAGTTCGTCGTAGCCGGGAAGCTGCTTGATGTCATCGGTGTTGCCGCCGTAACTGATGCAGATGGTTGGCGCCAGCAACCCGGCCTTAATCCTGCGGATTGCGTATTGCATCAGCTTTTCACAGGCCTGTTCGAATCCTCGCGCCTTTGAAATTGGCGAGGTTTCCTCACGATAGGCACGAATGATCGGCTTGATGTCCAGCATGGTGCCAATGGCGGCGCCCAGCAGGCCGACACTCTTCTCGCCTTTTTTCTGTGCTCGCGCGCGGATGTAGTAAAGATCCCGCGGCACCAGGTAGGAATAGACATCCTCACTGAGCTTCTCGATACGGCTGCGAATTTCGTTGACGTTGACTCCCTCGTTGATCATGCGAATGGTTTCTGCAGCAAGAACACCTTGGCCACAAAACAGTGTCTTGCTATTGATCACACGCAGGGCAAAGGGACCTTCAACCGAGTGTTGTTTTCTGACTTCCTTGTAACCACGCAGGATCGCAAACGACGCCTTGGTTGCATTCTCGAAGATCGGGCTTCGAAGCCGAGTCACCGTCTGGCAGATGGCGTAATCGAACTCGATAACCACGCGATCAAGGAAAAGCTCCTGGATCTGCTCAACGCTAAAAGGCGCGGACTCGGCGTTATGACCCTTCTCGCCGATATGAGACCGGTAGAAATTGATGGTTTCCTGCGGATCACGCCGGTCGATAAAATCTTCATTCTCGATCCGTATGGTTACCGGCAGGATGATGATCTTATGTTCGTCAATGAAAGATTTTGGCAGATCACAGGCTGAATCCACCACCAGTCCAATTCTCATTCGCTCCCCCGCCTCGCAATATTATTTGCTTTTTAATTGTGTTCCACCGGCTCTACGGACGGTAGTCACTCAAGTGTTTACAGTACGGTAGGGCTGGATTATAAGCAGATTCAGGGTTTTCTGCGTTCCAGGCGTTTGGCCTCTTGCCATAGGGACTCCAGCTCTTGAAGCCCAACCTGTTGTGGCTGTAACCCCTTCCTCGCCAGGCAGGTCAGAATGTATGAAAAACGGCGCTCAAATTTGTCGCTGGTGGCATTCAGTGCCTGATCAATCGACAGATTGAGCCGTCTTGCCAGGTTAACCAGCACAAACAGGATATCTCCCAGTTCCTCCTCGACTTCGTTTTCTGCAGCGCCGCCATTCAAGGCGCTACGAAGCTCAGCGAGCTCCTCCTCGAGCTTGGCCAGCATTTCCTTGGGGTCAGCCCAGTCAAAACCGACCGCTGCCGCCTCTGCCTGTAGATGTTTTGCACGCTTGAAGCTGGGTGATGTCATGGTCAGGCCAGCTTGTCACAGAGATTACGCAACATGCCGGCAGTGGCACCCCAGATCCGGTGGTTCTGCCAAACCACCTCAAGAAACGGCAGTTCGATGCCTTCACGCACAAAGCTGCTCTGCCGGTAATGTTTTGTATCCAGCAAATGAGTTAAGGGCACATGCAGCAGGGCGGTGGTTTCGACGCCGTCCGCCTGCATGGCCGCGTCCGGGTGAATCAGGCCAACCACCGGGGTGACGCGAAACCCTGTACCCGTCGGGTAGTCGTCCAACAGGCCAATAATCTCGACCCATCGGCGGTCCAGGCCAATCTCCTCTTCTGCCTCTCTCAAGGCCGTGTGGATGGCATCCGGGTCGTCGGGGTCACGGCTACCACCCGGCAGGCTGATTTGCCCTGCGTGGATACGCAGCTGCTCAGAGCGTTGTGTCAGCACCACTTCAAGACCCTCCTCCCTCTGCACCAGCGGCACCAAAACCGAGGCAGCTCGCCACGTCAGCCGGCTCATATAGCGCGCAGCCGCCGGTGGCAGGTCTAGTTCCAGCAATTCCCGGGGTGCAGTCAGGGTATGCTGCAGTCGCTCAATTGCCAGGGTTCTCAAATCAGATGTCTTGTTCAAAACCATCAACCGCACTTTCAAGAGGTGGAGCTGTTCTGCAAGGTGCTTGGCTCCAGTGATCACGACTAGGTGATGAACTGTGGCAACCAGCCAGAACCTATAATAGCGTAGCAATCCAACTTCAAATCAAGGGAATCCGCAGTCGCATGACCCCCCAACATCAGGTGATGGCTGACAATCTCCACAACTACATCCCGCATGCACAGGATATAGGCATGCGAGTGATTGATATTGCCAAGGGGATGGCCCTGATGGCGCTCGACTATCGGGACGAACTGTTAGGTGACCCGGCACGTGGACTGGTTCATACCGGCGTCATTACCTCCATTATCGATACCGCCTGCGGATTTGCGGTGATAACGGATGTCAACAAGCCCATTTCGATAGCGACGCTGGATTTGCGTACGGATTACCTGCGACCGGCCCTTCGGGACAAGGCGATTTTTGTCCAGGCCGAATGCTATCGGACAACCCGGCATATTGCCTTCGTACGCGCCAAGGCCTGGCAGGACTCTGAAGAACGCTTGGTGGCAACCAGTTCTAGCGTGTTCATGTTGAAAGCAAGACGGAAGCCTCAGGCTGCCGACACTGGGGAATG
>JBFKCG010000202.1:0-4235 GCA_041620675.1 Nevskiales bacterium | reverse complement strand
GTCCTGTATCTTCGGCAGGGCCTCCTGCAGCTGGTTTTCACCAAAATCCTGTTGCCCGGCGGCTGCGGCAGCCCGTACAGCGTCGCTGCCGTGGGTCTTGCTGACCGCCACCAGTCGGATTTCCCCACTGGAACGACAGCACGCGGTAGCAACTTCGGCGATACGCGCGCGCACGGCTTCAAGTCGTGGGACAATCTCTTTCGGGTTGCCTGTCATGGCAAATGTGGCTACTTTCTATTGGGTGCGGGCAACATAACAACTGCCGCCCGCGTTGCCAAATTCAGGGAGAAGTATGGATATTGCGCAGCTCCTGACGTTCAGCGTCAAACAGGGTGCCTCAGATCTACATCTGTCAGCGGGCCTGCCGCCCATGATCCGCGTGGATGGCGACGTTCGACGCATCAATCTGCCGTCGATGGAGCACAAGGAAGTCTACGACCTCATTTACGACATCATGAATGACAAGCAGCGCAAGGACTTCGAAGAATTCCTTGAGACCGACTTCTCGTTCGAAATCCCGGGGCTCGCGCGTTTCCGTGTGAATGCCTTTAACCATAACCGTGGCGCGGGCGGGGTATTCAGAACCATTCCGTCAAAGGTCCTGACCATGGAGCAGCTCGGTTGCCCCGCTGTGTTCAAGGAGTTCTGCGATCTGCCCCGTGGCATCGTGCTCTGTACCGGCCCCACCGGTTCCGGCAAGTCGACCACCTTGGCGGCCATGATCAACCACGTCAACGAGAACGAATACGGTCACATTCTTACCGTCGAGGACCCGATCGAGTTCGTGCACGAATCCAAGAAATGCCTGATCAACCAGCGCGAGGTACATCGCGATACCCTGGGCTTCAACGAGGCGCTTCGATCCGCATTGCGTGAAGACCCGGATACGATTCTGGTGGGTGAAATGCGAGACCTGGAAACGATCCGCCTGGCGTTGACTGCTGCGGAAACCGGGCATCTGGTCTTCGGGACACTGCACACCTCCAGCGCGGCCAAGACCATTGACCGCGTGATTGACGTTTTTCCAGCCGCAGAGAAAGACATGATCCGCGCCATGCTCTCGGAATCGCTACAGGCGGTGATTTCGCAGACCCTGCTCAAGAAGAAGGGCGGCGGGCGTGTGGCCGCGCATGAGATCATGGTGGGTACGCCCGCCATTCGCAACCTCATCCGCGAGGCCAAGGTGGCGCAGATGTACTCGTCAATCCAGACAGGGCAGAAGTACGGCATGCAAACGCTGGACCAATGCCTGCAGGACTATGTGCGCAAAGGGCTGATCTCACCTGACCAGGCCAAAATTTACATGGTGAATAAGGACGCCCACTAACAGCGGCTGAATATTAG
The DNA here is from genome assembly GCA_041620675.1 of Nevskiales bacterium. Classification (GTDB taxonomy): domain Bacteria; phylum Pseudomonadota; class Gammaproteobacteria; order Nevskiales; family DATLYR01; genus DATLYR01. Next base: position 2,891 of record JBFKCG010000202.1, on the reverse strand, counting down.
AGGCACACTCAATGGAACGCGATCAGGCTATCCGACTGGTGCAGGAACTGCTGCGCCGGCTCAAGCAGAACAACGGCTCAGACCTCTTCATTACCTCGGGTTTCCCGCCGGCCATGAAGGTGGACGGATTGATCACCAAGGCGATGGACCAGGCCCTCACTGGCGAACAGGCTGCCGTGATGGTGCGTGCCATCATGAATGACCGCCAGATCAAGGAATTTGAAGCAACGAATGAGTGTAATTTCGCGATATCACCGCGCGATATTGGCCGATTTCGTGTCAGCGCCTTCGTGCAGCAGGGGCAGGTTGGGGCCGTCTTGCGCGTGATCACCACCGAGATTCCGACGTTCGAGCAATTGCAGTTGCCACGCGTGCTGCAGAAGCTGGTCATGGAAAAGCGGGGTTTGTGCCTGGTGGTGGGTGCTACCGGATCCGGTAAATCCACCACCCTTGCTGCGATGCTGGGATACCGCAACGAGAATTCCAAGGGGCATATCATCACGATCGAAGACCCGATTGAATATGTTCACCCGCACAAGAACTGCCTGATCACCCAGCGCGAGGTGGGTGTTGATACCGAAAACTGGGAGGTGGCGCTGAAGAACACCTTGCGACAGGCGCCGGATGTGATCCTCATTGGTGAAATCCGGACGCAGGAGTCCATGGAGCATGCGATCAATTTCGCGGAAACAGGCCATCTGGTGCTTGCCACCCTGCACGCCAACAGCTCCAACCAGGCAATGGATCGCATCATCAACTTCTTCCCGGATGAGAAACGCCAGCAACTGTTGATGGATTTGTCCCTGAACCTCAAGTCAATCATTTCCCAGCGGCTGATACGGCGCGAGAATGGGGGGCGCATCGCCGCCATGGAAATCATGATCAACACGCCCCTGATGGCGGATTTGATCTACAAGGGCAAGGTTGCGGAACTCAAGGAACTGATGGGGCGCTCGGGTGAGCAGGGCATGCAGACCTTCGATCAATGCCTGTTCAATATGTTCGAGGCAGGCCTTGTCAGCTACGACGAGATCATCCGCAATGCCGACTCGCAGAACGAGCTACGGCTACGGGTGAAGCTTGAGAGCAAGCGCGCCGGCAAGGAGCTAGAGGACGATACCGTGCGCAAGATGACCTTGCAGGCGGATGAGAACGACGGCAACGTGATCCGGCGCTGAGGTTATTTGTGAATATAAGTCCTTTTCTCAAGGTTGCGCTCAAGCTGGCAGTGGACAAGGGCGCGTCGGACGTTTACCTGACTTCCGGAGCCCCAATTGTCGTCAAGATCGAGGGTGAGCATCGACCCGTGGGAGGTCCCAAGGACATCCTGACCTCGGACATCATGGATCAGGTCGTGGCCGGGATTCTTTCAGACGAGCAGAAGGCGTATTTCAAGAAGAACCTTGAGATCGACCTGCCGTTACATATTCCAGAACTGGGCCGATTCCGTGTCAACGTTTTCCGCCAACGGGGCTCCTGTGCGGTGGTGATGCGCATCGTCAAGGACATCCCCGGCTTTGCCGCACTGGGGCTACCGGACGTGCTGCAGGACCTCATCATGTTGAAGCGTGGCCTCATCCTGATGGTGGGTGCGACCGGCTCGGGTAAATCCACCACGCTGGCGGCCATGCTCGACTACCGCAATGAGAATGCGACGGGCCATATCCTGACCGTCGAGGACCCGATCGAGTTTTATTACGCCAACAAAAAGTCCATCATCAACCAGCGACAGATCGGTCATGACACGCATTCCTACATGAATGCCATCCGCAGTGCCGTCCGCGAGGCGCCGGATGTGATCCTGGTGGGCGAGGCCCGCGACCGCGAGACCATGGAGGCCGTGATTACCCTGTCCAGTACCGGGCATCTGGCGATCTCTACCTTGCACGCCAATAACTGCTACCAGACCTTGCAGCGCATCATCAGCATGTTCCCGGACGACATGCGCGAGCAGCTGCTACAGGATCTGTCGATCAACCTGCGCGCAATCATCTCGCAGCGACTGGTGAAGGGTAAGGATGGCCGGCGCGTAGCGGCGGTAGAAGTCATGCTGAACACGCCCTACATCAGCGAGTTGATCCTGAAAGGGGACATCGCCTCGATAAGGGAGCAGATGGACTCGAGCTCGGATCGCGGCATGCAAACCTTCGACACGGCGCTCACCGCGCTCTATCGCGAGGGCAGGATTGATCTGGAGACGGCGTTGGCGAACGCGGATTCCCGCTCGAACCTCGAGAGCAAGCTGAGCTTCAGCTGACGCGCGGCGGTTTCAGGGATCGCGGCTGCGGATGATCATGGCCATCACTGCCATGCGCACGGCAATGCCGTTGCTGACCTGTTCCAGGATGACGGAACGTGGGCCGTAAGCAACGTCCTCGTCAATCTCGACCCCGCGGTTAATCGGGCCCGGATGCAGGATGATGGCGTCCTCTGCAATGGGTGCCAGGCTTTGCCGGGTGAGCCCGAATTCCGCGTGATAACTTTCCAGGCTCTCGATCTTGCGCTCGTGCATGCGCTCGTGTTGCAACCTGAGCGTCATGACCACGTCGGCATCCTTGATACCACTGGCGAGATCGTTATAAGGCGTGACGCCCAGCGCCTGTGGCTTTTCCAGCATTAACGCCGGTGGCGCAACAACGCGGATATCGGTAACACCAAGGGCCTTGAGGCAGTGAATGTTTGACTGCGCCACGCGGGAATGCAGGACATCGCCCACGATGGCGACCTTGAGTCGGCTGAAGTCCGGCTTGTGCTTCCGAATTGTGAAGGCGTCAAGCAGTGCCTGCGTGGGGTGGGCGTTGGTGCCATCCCCCGCATTCAGGATCGCCACATGGGGAGCCGCATGCTTGGCGAAATACGCCGCCGCGCCATTGTTGCGGTGGCGAATCACG
>JBFKCG010000201.1:0-4294 GCA_041620675.1 Nevskiales bacterium | reverse complement strand
GGCTGCTTGGATTTGTCGACGACGTGGAATTTTTCCACGACGGGACCAAGATCCAGGTCCGGTCGGCATCGCGGCTGGGTTACTCGGACATGGGCGTCAACCGCAAGCGCGTGGAGGCGATTAGGGCGACATTGTCTGTTTAGTTAAGGTCGAATCTGTCTGAGTCAGGACTTGGCTTGCAGCGCCGCCGCCATTTTCTGGTGGATCAAGTTCACGCCCTTCAGTGGGCGCAGCATGACCTTGAAGTCAATGATCTGATTGTTGTCGTCCCAGCGGATCAGGTCGATGCCGTTGACCTGGATGCCGTCTATTTCAACGCTGAATTCCAGCGCAGCATCACGCTCGCCGACGATCTCGCGCACATAGCGGAAGGTGTCATTGGCCAGCACCATCATGGCGCCGGTCAGGTACATGCGCGTGAGCGCCTTGCCCTGCTGTGGGGTATGCACGACAGGTGAATGAAACACGACATTGTCAGCCAGCAGCGCATCCAGGGCTGCGGTGCTGCGCGATTTCACGACTTCGTGCCAGGTATCAATGGCCTTGCTCGACATGCTGTTGCCTCCGTATCCGAATCTGAATATTGGGGAAGATCAGGCGTATTTGGGCCGTCGTCCGCGTGCGACTTCGAAGTTGACCCAGGCGATCAATGGCGAGCCGACAATCGTCGGTAGCGCCCAAGCCCACCACACGCCAATGCCAAAGTTGACTGTCATTACTGCGGTGACCATGGCGATGTAAGAGGCGCCCTGGCCGGTGATATGGAATATCAGCCAGTTCGTCCAGCGTATTTTGGCCGACAGGTAGCCCAGTAGTGCGAAGGCGTAGGAGCCAACGCCCACCGGCAGCAACCACCAGAATGTCTGCCAGTTCATGAGGCAGAGGATCACGGTGGTGATGAAGATCGCCAGGAACAGCCAGTGGTAGATCGCGCCAAACTTCGTGTGGGTCCCGGGCCGCTTTGCGGCCTGCATGACCACGGGGCCGAGGAGGATGCCGCCGGTACCGCAGGCGATGTGAATGCCAAGAACCAGATCATGCAGCGACATGGGGTGCTCCTATGCGGTGTGTTGAAGGAACAGCGAAATAAATATGAGTGTCGAGGCGGCAATAATCCCGTTGCGGGGTGCGTAGAACCAATATTTCAGCGCCAGTGCCAGGAAGATCGCAGGCGTGGCCAGCAGGATGACGTTCAGCGCGACGGAGCTGCTGAGATAGGCGTAGTTCTCAATTGCCAGCACGATATAGAACAGGCCGAAGACGATCGCACACAGGCTATGGCTGATGTTGAAGCCGACCCAGGCGCTCCACATCGTCACATGCCGCGTGAGCTTGGGGCTGACTTCCTGCATGCGCTGGAGCAGGGCGGTATCGCGCGGCTCGAAGCTGTCACGAAACAGCGTGAAGAACAGGTGCAGGCTGCCGAGTACGACGAAGATCAGGCAACCGAGGATCAACAGTATCCTGCTCGCATCCATTCAAGTGCTCCTGGAGTACAGGTTCGGCGCGGTCAGGCCGGGTCAGTCACGGCTTCTGTCTTGGCCGCCGTAGCGGCTGGTGGTTCCCATGACTTGATAATCTTCCACAGCTTCTGCTGGCCGGCACCAAGCATGGCGGCGGTCGTCAGCACGCCGCCCATCAATGCGCCGCCCACGCCAGCGGTGACCACGTCCTGGCCGGTCAGGTAGAGACCTTTCACCGGCGTGACCGGATGCAGCCAGTCCTGGTGGAATCGCTGCGGGTCATGGTCCAGGCCATAGATCTCGCCACGGTCGTAGAGATGGAACCATTCGGTCGAAAGCGGCGTGGCCAACTCATAGAAGTCCAGCGCGGCTTCAAGCTGTGGCATTTGCTTGTAGAGCTCGTGCAGCATGCGCTGCGTCAGCTGTTCCTTGAAGGCTTCATAGTCGGCACCGCGCTGGTTCCAGGTGCTGCCGCGCCACTGCTCAAACCATTCGTAGGGTGCCATGGTGATGACCTGCACCGTGCTCTTGCCCGGATAGTGCGTGTCCCATTCCGGATCCTTGGCGGAAGGGAAGGAGACATACAGCAGAGGGAATTCGGCGTTGCGGTCCTGCTGGAATTTCTCGACGTTCTGCTCGTGATGCGGCGTGGGGTAAATCCACAGGTTGGTCTTGGGCAACTTCAGCTCGGACGCCGAACCCTTGAAACCGAGGAACAGGCACAGCGAGGAGCCCGAGGCTTTCACCTGCTTTAACTTCTCCGGGTAGGCGTGTTTCTGTCGCTGAGGTTGGGGCAGCAGTTCGCCATAAGTCATGCGTGCGCCAACCGAGCTCACCACGCTGTCGGCATGCAGGCAGTCGCCATTGTCCATGACCACGCCCACCGCGCGGTCATTCTCCACGAGGATTTCCTTGACACGGGCATAGGTGAAGACTTCACCGCCATTGGCGCGAATCAGCGGCAGGATGGTTTCTGCGATTTTCCAGGAGCCGCCAACCGGATACGCGCCGCCACCGAAGTAATGCTTGGCCACGGCGGCATGCATGATGAAGGTGGCTTCGGCTGGGACCATGCCGTAATCACCCCACTGGCCGGTCAACACGCCGATCAGTTCCTGGTTCTGCGTGAGGGATTCAAGTACCTCACGCGTGGTCATCAGGCACTCCTTCGGAACCAGCCAGCGTCGACCCTTGTTGTAGAGCTTCGAGGCCAGCGGCGGCATCGCCTGGCCGGCAAAGAAGGGCTGGGCAGAGGTGGCGACCTTGTAGACCAGATTGACGTATTTCTCGATCGCCTCGGCCTCATCCGGAAAGTGGCGCGTCAGCTCGGCGATGAAGTTCTGCTTGCCGGCCTTGAAGTCATAGGACTTGCCACCGATGATGATGCGGTCATAGCACTCATCCATGGGTGCCCACTTGAGCTGCCCATCGGTGATGACGTCAAAGATGCGGCGCAACTGGGAGTGGGGGCGGTGTGTCTCGCCGATGTAATGCACGCCCACGTCCCATTCGTAGCCGTTGCGCTCGTAGGAATGGGTGAAGCCACCGGCAGTGTAGTGCTGTTCCAGCACGCAGACCTTCTTGCCGAGCTTCGACATCAGCGCGGCGTTGGCGAGGCCGCCGATGCCGGAACCAATCACGATGATGTCGTAGTGGTCAGCCGCGCGACCGGTGCGATAGCGGCGTCCAATTCGTTCCATAGCCAGGCTCACTCATATGCAAACAGTTGCATAGTAATACCGCAATCCGGCATGATATGCAATAGATTGCATATGGCCCTGTTTTCTGGGGTTTTCGTCCGTGGACGCCCGGCGAGGAGCGCATTACATGTCACTCAAGCACGCAATCCTGGTGATGCTGGAAAACGAACCGGGCACGGGCTACGACCTGGCGCAGCGCTTCAAGTCCGGCATCGGCCATTTCTGGAACGCCAAGCACCAGCAGATCTACCTGGAGCTCAAGAAGCTGCATGACGACAAGTGGGTGGAATTCGAGGTCGAGGCGCAATCGGAAAAACCCGACAAGAAGGTTTATCACATCACCCGCGCCGGACAGAAAGCACTGAAGGAATGGCTGCGCAAGCCGGTCAAGCCACCGCGCGTGAATGATGCCTTGCTGGTGAAGGTATTCGGTGGACAGCCCTCTGACGCACCGATGTTGGTCGCGGAGCTGGATGAACACATCACACGATATCGTGCCCGCCTCGCGGAATATGGCCAGATGGAGCAGTCCTACTTTGGCCAGGATGAAGTCACGCGCCGGCGCTATCGGCTGCCCTACCTGACTTTGCGTCGCGGCATCCGCTACGTACGGGGCACGCTGGAGTGGCTGGAGGAGGCGAGGGCATTGCTGGCAGACAACGGCATTCCTTCGCAGCCCTTGCTTGCAGCCCGTTCACACTCAAAGCGGGGCAAAGGGTAAGCTGGGCGCGCACATGAATTCCTGGTGACAGCATGCTGAATACTGAACTTGCGCTGCCCTGTGGCGCCATCCTGAAAAATCGCCTGTGCAAGGCCGCGATGACCGAAGGCCTGGCTGATCCGCAGCTGCGTGCGACCGAACGCCATGAGCGCCTGTACCGGCAATGGAGCGAGGGCGGTGCGGGCTTGCTGCTGACCGGCAATGTCATGATTGACCGCAACGTGCTGGAGCGCCCGGGCAATGTCGCGATTGACATCAAGCATGGCGGCGACAGTGCGGAGTCACGCGAGCGACTGAAGCGCTGGGCTGAGGCCGGCGCCATCGCAGGCAATCATCTGTGGATGCAGATCTCGCATGCCGGTCGCCAGTCGCCGCGTTACGTCACCAACCGTCCGGTGGGGCCTTCGTCG
>JBFKCG010000200.1:0-4332 GCA_041620675.1 Nevskiales bacterium | reverse complement strand
GCCTGTAACGCGGTGGCGCGGAAAGTTGTCAGCTTGCCCCCCGTGATCGTCAGCAGTCCTTCTTCTTCCCACAACGCAAAATCCCTGGACTCCTTGGAAGGATCTGCATTACCACCCGCTATCACCGGTCGTACGCCGCAATAACTGGCGACGGCTTGCTCCAGCTTGATGTCCAGTGACGGGAATTGATGATGCACCGCCTGCATCAGGTATTGGGCTTCCTGCCCGCTCATGACGGGATCCTGATTCAGGTCTTCGGCATGGTCCAGGTCCGTGGTACCGACAATGATCGCGCCTTCCCAGGGAAAGATGAAAACCGGTCGACGGTCCCGCGGGTGAAACAGGCTGACAGCCTGTGCCACCGGCAGGCAGTGATAGGGAAAAACGAGGTGGCTGCCGCGAAGCGGACGCAATCGCGCCTGCGCACCGATCTGCTTGCGCACCAAGTCCGCCCATGAGCCACTGGCATTGATCACCAGGCCCGCTCGCAGTTCAGCGGTTCGCTCCTTACCGCTGCAATCCCTTACACGGACCCCACACACCCTGCCCCGCTCGCGCAGCAAGGATTCCACCCGGGCGTAGTTCACCGCAGAAACCTGTGGCCCTTCAGCCAATGCCTCCTGGATCACGCGCAAGGTCAGGCGCGCGTCATCGGTCTGCGCGTCCGGGTAGAGGTAACCGCCGGTTAATCCATGTTCACGGATGCGCGGTGCCAGCATCAAGAGTTCGGTTACATCCAGCGCACGATGCTGCAGCCTGCGTGCCATGAGGTCATAGGCCAGCAAGCCGGCACGCATCATCCAGCCCGGCGGCCGTTGCTGCTCATACACCGGCAGGATGAACCCGAGCGGTTCCACCAGCCCGGCTCCCTCACGCAATAGGCGCTCACGTTCACGCACGGATTCGAGCGTCAGCTGCCACTGGCCGGTCTTGAGGTAGCGCAGTCCGCCATGAACCAGCTTGGAAGATCGGCTGGAGGTACCCGAGGCAAAATCGTTTTGCTCCAGCAGAAGCACCTTCAGGCCACAGCGCGCTGCTTCCCGCAGGATGCCGGCACCCATGATGCCGCCACCGATGATGATGATGTCCCAGTCCTGCGCAGCCCCTGCCCAGCAGGCTTCGCGTTCGCCCCGCTTCCAGCTCATGACCTCAACCTACTGGAACAGCTTGCCGGGATTCATCATGCCATCCGGGTCAAAATGTTTTGCGACTGCTCGAATGGCATCCAGCCCCAAGGCACCCTTCTCGGACACAAGGTACGACGCATGATCCACACCCACGCCGTGCTGGTGACTGATGGTGCCGCCTTGCGCGGCGATTTGCTCGCTGACACGAGTCTTGAGCCGACGCCAGCGCTCCATCATCTCGTCCGGGTCCGGACAGGCGCGGAACACGAAGGTCGAATAAATACTAGAGCCCTGCGGATAGACATGCGACAGATGCGTGAAGGCATGGACGCGTTCATTACTATCAGCAAATGCCTCGCGCGCCGTTTTCTCGATAGCCTGCATCAGGCCCGTTACCCGGGGCCAATCAACGGCCGTCTCGATCGTGTCGGCGGCATAGCCGGCGGACCACAGGGTATTGCGCAGGTAAGGGCCACGGAAACGGTTCTTTTTCCAGCCCTTGCCGATGAAGCGACCGACATGGACGCCACGATGCCTTGCGGTGATCGACAAGGCGCCGGCCTTTGCGTAGCGATACAGTCGCTTGTCGCCGGTTACTCCGATCAACAGCATGCATTGCCCTTCAGCCACACCACGCCAGCCGAGATAACGTTGTAGCCAGCCGATCAGGCTGGGATGACCCGCCAATGCCAGCTGTGTCTCGGTTTCGATGGCATTACTCAAGCGCAACATGGATAGCGGCAGCTTTGCCTGTGCCAGTTCACGTACAGCATCACAACCCTGTTGCCATGACGGGAAGAACACGGCATGAAATCCTTCGTGCTCGGGCATTGGCGTGACGCGCACCAGTGCTTCGGTCAGCACGCCCATGCGTCCTTCCGAGCCCATTACCCATTCGCGCAAGTCAGGACCTGCCGAGGAAGCCGGGATCGTAGGAATCTCGAGGGTTCCCGCTGGCGAGTACAGTCGTCCGCCTGCAAAAAGATTCTCGATACGCCCATATTTCAGTGATTGCTGGCCGCTGGAACGCGTCACTACCCAGCCCCCCAGGGTCGAGTATTCAAACGACTGGGGGAAGTGCCCAAGCACATAGCCCTGTGCACGCAGTTGTGCCTCTAGATCCGGCCCCGCAACGCCGGCACCGAAGCGTGCCAACCGGCTGACAGGATCCAGTGTCATCAACCGATTCAAGCGGCCCAAGTCCAGGCTGAGCACCGGGCGGTCGCCCGCAGGCACATTGAGATGGCCTACGACACTGGTGCCTCCACCATAAGGAATGACCATTGCGCCTTTTTGTCTGGCCATCGCCATGACCGTTGCGACCTCGTCATGTGATTCCGGATACGCCACTGCATCCGGGACCGGGCCGACACGGCCACAGCGCAAGGCCAGCCAGTCAGGAAAGCTTTGACCACGCGCATGGCGCAGGCGGGCTTCAGCGTTTGTATCAAGACCGGCGCCGCCCTCAAGGCGGGAGAGCGCCACGGCGGACACTGCCTGTTCCAGGCTGACATCCTGGGTAGGCTCTGACGTGCCGATGCGTTCAGCAAGAAATGCCAGCGCGGCATCCGTCAACGGGTAATCCAGGGTGTCGTCGCCCCAACCGTTCCAACGTCTCATGTGTAATGTTCCGGATTGTTGATGATTGTTAGTGCCCTGCCGCTGGCCACAAGGACATGCGGAATGGACTTATCGCCCAAGATAGCAACCTGCAGCACTCCAATGGAAGTGACTTGAACTCAGGATAACAGGCAGAGTTTGCGCAGCTCACGCAGGACGATGGTCAGCGCCTGGAAGTCACGGGTATCCGTGGCCTGGATTTCGGCAATTCTCTGGCAGGCAAAGTGGGCCTGGGCCTCATGTGACGACAGCCATTGCTCGAGCGCGGGGCTACCGCGCTTGGCATGCATGAGGATTCGCTCCGTCAGGTTACGATGCAGCCGATAGGCATCATCACGCAGGGTCGCCCGCGCCAGGGCCTGCCATCGCCCTTCGGCACGTAAAGCAATAATTGATGCTAACAGCCAAGGCATCGAGAATTTCTCGCCTACCTGGAAGTAAGCGTCACAAACGGTTGTGAATGCCTGTTTTGTCGCGTGCGACAGTTCCACGATATCTGGCAGTGAACCCAGGACTCGAGTGTTGGCCAGTCGCGTGGAAAGCGCCTCAGGTATCCCGGCTTCGCAGTCAGACTTGCGAGCAACCTCCCACTCCTGGCGGTAACTGGCCGGCAACACATCCGGCAGCGCAGCCTCGAGTTCAATTCTGCCAGCCTGGTAACGCTCAATCGCCGACGCAATCGAATCAGCATTTCGACCCTGCATCAGCGCCCACAACACACCGTGTTTGACCAGCCCACTGACGCGCGCGTGGGCTCGGTATTGCCGATCAGCGGGCATTTTGTTGTCGAGCGCTTCAATGGCTTGCCAGAGCGACTTGGCATCGAACACTTCTGTCGCTACCACATACGCGGCAGCCGCCATTTCTCGCGGGACACCCAGCTCTTCTGCCATGCGCCGGCAGAATGCCATGCCCATCCGGTTCGTGACTTCGTTGGTTAATACCGTGGCAATGATCTCGCGGCGCAATCGGTGAGACGCCAGCGCCTTGGGATAACGTTCGCGCAGCCGCATGGGAAAGTACGCCAGCAGGTCGCGTTCAAACCAGGGGTCATCTGGCAACTTGCCCAGCAACAGGTTCTCATAGAGGGACATCTTGCTGTACGACATCAACACCGACAGCTCTGGCCGCGTCAGCCCCCTATTGCTGTTTCGGCGTTCTGCGATGCCTTCCTCATCCGGCAGGTATTCCACCGCCCGGTCGAGCAGGCCATCGCGCTCAAGGTTCCTTATCAGGTTGGCATGTTCATCCAGGCGCAGCGCCGCATCGCGCTCAAGCAGGCTGACTGCCTGGCTTTGCAGGTAGTTGTCGGTCAGCACGGCCCCAGATACCGCATCCGTCATTTCCGCAAGCAGGGTATTGCGCCGTGGCTCATCCAGTTCGCCACCCAGCATGAGGGCATTGAGCGGGATCTTGATGTTTACCTCACGATCCGAGCTGTGTACGCCACCGGCATTATCAATGGCGTCGGTATTGATTCGTCCACCCTGCAACGCATATTCGATCCGACCGCGCTGGGTCAGTCCGAGGTTGCCGCCCTCACCCACGACCTTGCAGCGCAGATCACGCCCATCGACGCGTATGC
>JBFKCG010000199.1:0-4398 GCA_041620675.1 Nevskiales bacterium | reverse complement strand
TGAAAGAGCACGAGATGGACCTGGACTGGGAGCCTAATATCAGCATGAGCGATTTGGTGCGGGGCATGCCTCGACTGCCACCCACCGTGGTCACGGTGCGCCGGTTTCGTGATATCCGTCCACGACGGGAACTGGTGGCAGACATGAAGGAAAGCCCGGAACGGGTCCATCACTTTATAACCGAGGATGATGTAGCCGAGTGGGTGACCAATAATTTCACCCGTAGCCTGGGTAAGGCGGGCGTTCGCATCGGTTCGGGCGGCGAGGTCACGATCTCGGGCGATATTGTCAATTTCCTCGCGACGAAATCACCCGATTACAACGGCGACGTCGCCATCCGCATCAACATCGAGCGGCGTGGCAAGGTCCTTTGGCGCGGAACCGTGTCCGGCTGGGCGCATGAGCCGGATGGGGGCGGGATCGGCGACGAAGACGACTATAACGAGGTACTGAGCGACGCCATTGTCCGCGCCGCAGCGAGCCTGGTCTGGTATCCCAAGTTCCGGGCCGCCCTGCAGGGTGGGCTGACGGAAGAGACTGAGAATACAGACAATAAAAAGAGCCCCGGGGATACCGGGGCTTAAGGCGTCAGTTTTTGCCGGGAGGGGGGCTCTCGGCTTGACGCGGGGGAGAATGGACTCTGCGTGGCAGATCCATGTAGGGAGTCTAGCTCCCCATTTCCCCCGGGTCTGTAGATGGATTTGCCCTAGCCAGCCTTGTCGCCGGTACTGTCGCTGACAGTGTCGGCAGGATCGTCCTTCCCCCGCCGCAGCAGCTTGAGCATCTCAACCAGCTTGTCCCGGCTGTGGATCCCGAGTTTCGCGTAGATTCGTGCCGCATGGTTGGCGACGGTGGAGGGGCTGATATCAAGGCGCTTGCCGATGGACTTGAGTGTCAGGCCGGAGGCGATGGCGTGCACGACGTCCCGCTCGCGTGGCGATAGCAGGTCCATTGGATTGACTTCACGTAAATGGACGACAGTCAGTCCTTCATTGCGACGCCCGCGCACGTGCAGGCCTGCGATGACGGGCTCTTCTGCACCGGGTTCGTCCAGTGGCGGCAGCGGAAAGGGCAGCGCCCCACCCTGCCAGTTCGGGAAGTAGTTCCGCAGCAGGGCCCGGAACGTGTCGTCGGCCTCCAGCAGCATGCCGCGGTCATCCAGCACGCCCGCACTGTGGCGGCTGGGGCGTCCCAGGCTCTGCAAAAGCTGGTCAATATTGGCCAGGGCCCTGAGTGCCAGGGTCATCGCACTGCCCAGGTGCGGGGCCAGTACGCGCATCAGCGCGATTTCGTCCGCACTGAAATCCGGTTGCCCTGAGCGTCGCAAGAACAGGATCAGGCTATGCACGGGACGCGCCGGATGAGGGCAGCGCAAGGCCAGGATGCGGCCGATATCGGCTTCCCGTAAATGGGCACGAACACCCGCCAGCTGGCCAAAGCCGCCGCGTGCCGGATTGGCCGCGCTGACAACGGCCTCATCCGCCGGGCTCGAGTCTTCGAACAAGGTCGCTTCCAGTGCCTGCCAGTCTGGCGGCTCAAGGTCATCCAGGAAGTTGCCACGCACGCGCTGGCGCCAGAGGCTGGCAGGCATTGGTGCTTCCGTGTGCATCAGCGCCCAGAACGCGCCATCAAAGGGCACCAGCTGCTCACAGAGCTCGGCGGCGAGTGTGCGGAATTTGACCGGGCCATGCAGCGCGGCGAACTCGTAGAGCGAGTAGATGGTCTCGCTATGGTTAACTGGTGCTGGTTTTTTCATGTAATGCCGTAACCCCCGCGGACTGCGCTGGCGCTACCTGCCGCGCTTCCTCTTGTTGCAGTCTCCACAGATTGGCATAACGGCCGCCAGCTTGCAGCAATTCGCCATGCGTGCCCTGTTCCACTACGGTGCCCTGCTCCAGTACAAGGATACTGTCAGCATCCACAATGGTCGACAAACGGTGCGCGATCACCAGGGTGGTGTGGTGCTGCGCGATCTCCCGCAGGGCCTGCAAAATGGCCTGTTCTGCCACCGAGTCGAGCGAGGAGGTGGCCTCGTCAAATATCAGGATACTCGGGTTCTTCAGTATTGTGCGCGCAATGGCGATGCGCTGTTTTTCGCCACCCGACACCTTGAGGCCACGCTCTCCCACCTTGGTGTCATAGCCATCGGGCAGGCGGGCAATAAAGCCATCGAGGTGGGCCATGCGCACGGCTCGCTCCACGGCTTCTCGATCGGCATCGGGCCGGCCATAGGCGATGTTGTAATAAATGGTGTCATTGAAGAGCACGGTGTCCTGCGGCACCACGCCAATCACCTGGCGCAGGCTGTCCTGGGTGACGCCGCGAATGTCCTGGCCATTAATTTCAATATGCCCGTCGCTGACGTCATAGAAACGGAATAGCAGGCGTGCCAGCGTGGACTTGCCGGCGCCACTGGCGCCGACCACGGCCAGTTTCTTGCCAGGATCAATTTCCAGGCTGACATTCCGCAGGATGGGGCGATCCGGCCGATAGCCGAAGCTGACGTTGACGAAGCGCACACGCGCCGGGTGCGGGTTGAGTGGCTTTGCATCCGGTGCATCAACGACAGCAGGCCTGGCATCCAGCAGGCGAAACATGCGTGCGATGTCCGCCAGCGAGCGCTTGACCTCGCGGTAGACGAAGCCCAGGAAGTTGAGCGGCAGGAACATCTGGATCATGTAAGCGTTCACCAGCACCAGGTCGCCCAGCGTCATGTGGCCGCTGACGACATGTTCGGCCGCCAGCCACATCATGGAGGTGATGGCGACTGCAATAATGGCGGCCTGTCCGGCATTCAGGCTGGTGAGGGACAGGCGGCTTTTCCTCAGTGCGGTTTCCCAGGACTGCAGGTGGCGGTCGTACTGCGAGGCCTCCCACTCCTCATTATTGAAATACTTGACGGTCTCGTAGTTGAGCAAGGTATCAATCGCGTGGGTGTTGGCGCTTGAGTCGAGCTTGTTGGCCTCGCGCACGTAAGCCGTGCGCCACTCGGTGATCCAGACCGAGAACGCGATGTACAAGGTTGACGCACCAAAGGTGATCGCGGCGAACCAGGCGTCATAGTTGACCAGCAGGATGACAGCGATCAGCGTGATCTCCAGCAGCGTCGGCACGATGTTGAAGAGCATGAAATTCATCAGGAAACTGATGCCGCCGACGCCGCGCTCAATGTCACGCGAGAGCCCGCCAGTACGCCGAGACAGGTGGAAGTCGAGGTCGAGTCGGTGCAGGTGGCGAAATACCATGAGAGAGATTCGTCGCATCGCGCGCTCGGTGACGCGCCCGAATACAAGGTCACGCAATTCGCCGAACAGGACCATGCCAAAGCGAAGCAGGCCGTAGGCCAGCAGCAGCGCCAGTGGGAGTACGAGCAACTCACCAGCGGGCAGGCGGCTGGCATCCAGGCTGTCAACAATGTGCTTGAGCAGGATGGGCAAGCCGACGCTGGCCAGTTTTGCCAGCAACAGGAATGCAAGCGCGAGCAGCACGCGCCCACGGAACTCCAGCAGGTAGGGCAACAGGATGGGCAGGGCACGCCAGTCACCTTGCGAGTACTGGCTGGTGGAAGAATGCGGAGAAGCCATGGGTGATTGTAGCCGACTGTGCCAAGCGCCGATGGCGCTGGGCTGGTGTCACGGAAATGCAATTACTCCAATAGGTGCCTGATCAGGCCAAAGAACACGGGCATCCAGCTGGCAACAACCATCAGCACAACTCCCGGGATCACTTTGAGCGCAAATGACCAGCCTCCCGACACCACGGCCATCACGCACTTGCTGCAGGCGTTGGTCGTGAACGCCAGCAGGATCGGGACCACGGCTTGCGCGGGGCTAATGCCGCCACTCACGGCGACGGCTGACACTGCCACGGCGGGCGCATGTGTGTCCGCGAGCCCAGACATCAGGGCGCCGATGGCCAGGCCGGCTTCGCCGAAGCGATCCGTGAGCACAGCCGCCACGAGCATGACGGCGGCAATGGTGGCGGTCAGGACCAGTGCTACGCGCAGGTCAAAGGGGCGGCCAGTGGCAAAGTTCTCCCCTGTATTTCGCTTGGCGGCATCGCGCGCGAACATGCCGCCGTAGCCGGCAGCCACCAGGCCTGCCAGTAGCAGGGGCAGGGTTGCTTCCTTCAGCACGGCAAGACTGGTGGCACCAATCACCAGAGCCAATTGCACCACGGTCGCCAGCGATGACAGCACTGCACCGGATACGGCGCCTCGCGCAAGTTGCGGTGCCTCATTCACGCGTGCGCCCATCGCGGCAATGGTCGCCGTGCTGGAAACAAAGCCGCCGGCAAACCCGGCAACCGAGAGGCCGTACCGGGGACCGGATAAACGCAAGGCCAGGTATCCGAGGCCGTTGATCGCCATCAGCAAGACCGTGAGCGTCCATAAGGTTC
>JBFKCG010000198.1:0-4416 GCA_041620675.1 Nevskiales bacterium | reverse complement strand
GCCAGCTTTTCCGGGTAGCGAAGGCCGGTCTGCAGGGTGATCGCGCCACCCTGGGAAAAGCCGGCCAGCACGATGCGCTCGCTGGGCACGCCGCGTGTATTCTCCCGGCGAACCAAAGCCTCGATCTGTGCTTGCGATTCGCGAATGCCTTGCGCATCCTCGCGCGCGTTGCGATCCAGGCCAAGGATGTCGTACCAGGCGCGCATGCGCATGCCGCCATTGAGCGTAACCGGCCGCACTGGCGCGTGTGGAAACACGAAACGGGCGCTGATGCTTGAAGGCAGGTTCAGTTCTGAGGCGATCGGCACGAAGTCATTGCCATCCGCGCCCAGGCCATGCAGCCATATAATGCTGGCGTTTGCCGTTGATCGTGGCTCGAGTTCGACGCAATCCAGTTCTTTGCTCATGATCCTGCGCTCGTGGTGTCGGGGAACCGCTTTCCGAAGTGCGCCAGTTTGAGCAATGCAGGCGTCGCAGGCAAACTCGACCACGTCACCAAAGTGGAGCCAAGCGGATGAGTGCAGCCCCCGATATCGTCGACGCCTGGGCACAACACCCGACGCAGCGGATGATCAACCATCCCATGTTTGACTCACTCAAGCGGTGGACCGGGCAAACACAGACCGTGCCCGAGCTGCCCTTGGCAATGACCGTGGCGGCGCAGCAAGCCGCCGGCGTAAAGACGGCATTGCTGAGTGCCTGGCACGGACCACAGGGCGCGCTGATCTCGAATGACGAGGTGGCGGGCTGGGTGAAGGAAAAGCCAGAGTTGTTCGTCGGAGTTGGCTCGGTCGACATCTCGAAGCCGATGGAGGCGGTGCGTGAACTGCGCCGCTGCGTGAAACAACTGGGCTTCAAGGGCCTGCGCCTGCTGCCCTGGTTATGGGGCCTGCCGCCGGATGATCGCCGTTATTACCCGGTCTATGCCGAGTGCTGCGAGCTGGGCATCCCGTTCTGCCTGCAGGTGGGCCATGCCGGCCCGTTGTGCGCGTCGGAGCCCGGCCGGCCGATCCCCTACCTTGACCATGTGGCGCTGGAATTCCCGGAACTGGTCATTGTCGGTGGTCATATCGGTTATCCCTGGACGGTGGAGATGATCGCGCTGGCGACCAAGTACCCGAATGTCTACATCGATACCTCGGCTTACAAGATCACGCGCTACCCACGCGAATTGACGGAATATCTGCGCGGTCACGGCCGGCGCAAGGTGCTGTTCGGTAGCAACTATCCCATGCTGCTGCCAGCGCAATGCCTAGAAGGCCTTGATGGTCTAGGCCTGGACGATGAAGCGCGCAGCCTGTTCCTGGCTGGTAATGCGCGTAAAGTATTCAAGCTCAATTGACGGTTTGGCGGGGGGAACAGAGCATCATGAGCAAATCTTTTGCCAACGCAGGCTTGGCGCTGTGCTTAATCACCAGCGTGGCTCTTGCCGATGAAGGCGAAGTGTTCGTGCCCGAGCCCGTGGCCGCATCCGCCGCCCGTGCCGAGCTCAAGCCGACGCGCGGCAGCCAGGTCACAGGCAGCGTGCGCTTCACGGCAGCGGAGGGTGGCGTGCATGTCAATGCAGAGGTCACTGGCCTGACCCCGGGCAAGCACGGCTTCCATGTGCATGAGCGAGGTGACTGCTCGGACCCGGAAGGCAAATCCGCCGGTGGTCATTTCAACCCCGAGGGTCATTCACATGGGTCGCCAGCCAGTGAGGCGCATCATGCGGGCGACTTTGGCAATCTCATCGCGGATGAAACGGGCGTGGCGAAACTCGATGCCCATTTCCACGGGCTCAGCCTGTCGGGCGCCAACAGCATCATTGGCCGCGGGCTGATCGTGCATGCGGAGGAAGATGACCTGAGTACACAGCCCACCGGCAATGCCGGCGCGCGCCAGGCCTGCGCGGTGATCGAAGCGGCGACGGCTCCCTAATTGGCAGATTGCCGCTAAAATGCGCCAACCGCACCGACGCCAAAGGAACTGCAGGCCATGTCGCTGAATCGAATTCTTGTCCCCAGCCTCGTCGCTGGCCTGTTGTCACTGGCACTGGTAGCAGGCTGCGGCAAGAAGGGCCCCCTCTATCTGCCGCCGCCAGCGGAAACGCCGGCCACACAGGGTTCGAGTGAATCCAGCGCGCCAGCGCAATCGACGGAGCAAGACGGCAGCGAAGCCTCCTCGCCTGCAACGACTGAGTGACCGTCATGGATGATTTCGAATACCGCGACGGCCAGCTGTGCGCGGAACAGGTCAGTCTCGCACAGATCGCACGGCAGTTTGGCACGCCGTGTTATGTCTACTCGCGCGCAGCCATCACACGTAACTATCAGGCCTACGACCAGGCCCTGGCCAGCGTGCCGCACCGGATCTGCTATGCGGTCAAGGCCAATTCCAACCTGGGCGTGCTGTCGGTGCTGGCCAAGCTCGGCGCCGGTTTTGACATCGTCTCGGGTGGAGAGCTGGCGCGCGTGCTGCGCGCGGGCGGGGATCCGTCACGGGTGGTTTTCTCCGGCGTCGGCAAGCGCGACGAGGAGATGGTGGCCGCATTGCAGGTGGGAGTGCGCTGTTTCAACGTGGAGTCCGAGTCCGAATTGCATCGCCTCAGCATGGTGGCGGTGCGCCAGGGCAAAACCGCACAGGTTTCCCTGCGCGTGAATCCGGACGTGGATGCAAAGACGCACCCTTATATATCGACTGGCCTGCGCGACAACAAGTTTGGCATTGACATCGCCCGCGTCGAAGCCGTGTACGCCGTCGCGTCGCAATTGCCCGGCATCAAGATCACGGGTGTGGATTGCCACATCGGTTCGCAGCTGACACAGCTGGATCCCTATGTGGATGCGCTCGGGCGTCTGCTCAAGCTGGTCGATCGCCTGCGCGCCAGTGGCATTGACCTGCAGCACATCGACTTGGGCGGTGGGCTGGGTATTCGTTATCGCGATGAAGAGCCACCGCAACCGGACGACTACGCCAAGGCGGTGCTGCCGCTACTGAATAAGCGCAACCTGGAGCTCTGGCTTGAACCGGGACGCTCCATCGTGGGCAACGCAGGCATCTTGCTGACGCGGGTGGAATACCTCAAGCACGCGCCACACAAGAATTTCGCGATCGTTGATGCAGCCATGAACGATCTCATGCGCCCCGCGCTCTATAACGCCTGGCAGGAGATCCTGCCGGTGCAGCCCCGTGCCGGCAAGGCCACCAAGCGCTATGACGTGGTTGGTCCTGTCTGCGAGACCGGCGACTGGCTGGGGCGGGAGCGGGACTTGGCGCTGCACGAGGGCGATTTGCTGGCGATCCGCAGCGCGGGGGCGTATGGCTTTGTGATGAGCTCCAATTACAACACGCGGCCTCGCGCGGCCGAGGTCATGATCGAAGGGGATCGCACCCATCTGGTTCGTGCGCGTGAAGTGCTGGAAGACCTCTGGCGTGGCGAGACGCCGCTGTACGACTAAGTGGGTCAACGACCCCAGCAGGTGACCTGCGCAGCGGGCGTATAAATGGCTTCGTCCTGGTTGACCTGCAGGGTGGAGCAGCTGACGCCCTGCTCCTTGTCCTTGGTTTGTGACTTGCCAGCGACTGCCGTGGCGGTGGCGATGTAGCCGGTCGCGCTAGGGCTGGTGATCGACAACGTGTAGTAGCCGCCTGTCGTGCTCGCACTCATGCCCAGTTGTGCCAAGCTGCCATAACTGGGATTGCTGGCCCGGTAACGCTCCTGTCGCAGCTGAATCAGCATGAGCGCCTCCAGCGCCTCCGCCCGCCGGCTTTCGCGTACAACCGACATGAAGGCCGGGTAGGCAAGGGTCGCCAGCACCGCGCACACCACGACCGCGATCATCAATTCCAGCAAGCTGAAGCCCTGCTGACAATGCGGGCGAGCGGCCGAATGTCCAGGCATGATCGACACTCCTTTCGGTGATCGTTGCGGCGATCTGCACCGATAGTACGAACAGTCCATATCCGCTTCCGGACACGATGCTTAGACTTTACCTTGTATCCAAGGATATGGGGCTACGCATGTTGCATCAATCCGGGATCAACCTGCTGGAGTTGATGACGGCCCTGGTGGTGCTCTCGGTTTCCATCGTCATCGGCGTGCCAACCGCGCAACATGTCGTTGGCAAGAATCGGCTTGTGGGCGCGGCTGAAGAGGCCTTCAGCAACCTGCGCCTGTTGCGCGCGGAAGCCGTGCGCCACAACCAGAATGCCTATGCCAGCTTCGCTTCCAGCGGGGAGGTCTGGTCGTACGGCATGGATGATGTGGCGGCCTGCAATCCTTCCGTCGCTGGCGACTGCACGGTGGATGGCAATGAGAGACGAGTCGCCAGCACGAATTATCCCGGCGTTCGCATGACGACAACTTTTGCCGCCGGCCAGACGGGCTTCGAGCCACGTCGTGGAATGGCGCTGGCGCCGGGCCTGGTCAGTTTT
>JBFKCG010000197.1:0-4440 GCA_041620675.1 Nevskiales bacterium | reverse complement strand
TCGGCACCCAGAACAGCGGATACACATTGCCGAGCGAACAGCTCACTGTCTAGTTCCTCAGCTATATCGAGACTCTTAAAATGCTGCCCAAAGTTCGCTGTGTGAAATCTACGGAGAAGGGTTGCAGCCGGAACCACCACTGCAGGATTGTCCTTCTGAAGCGTATGGCGTAACTCGTGGGAGTACACCCAGACTAGCTTGGAAGGCAGGCCATCAAGAAGGGCTTTTGATAGCCACACGAAGTGTCGATCTCCGCGACTGAGAATTGCCTCTCGGACAGGTTCTGGTGTATCGCTTCCGGCTTGAGGAGCGCTCAGGTATAGACCGGGGTAGCGAAAATCCTCAGCGACGCCTGGTTTCGATGAATGATCCGTATCGTCCAAGTACACGAGCAGCGATTGCGGATCGATGCCTGCATGCGCATTGACGGCAGACAGCTGCGGCACGACTTCAAATGCACGAGGATGTCTCGAAACGATCCATGTGGCATCTGTTTTCATGGCATCTAACTTAAGTTATATAGCAGTACATAAATTGTTCCTGCAAGTATCTATATGACAACATGCGGATTCTACCCATGGATGGGAACATTTTTATGCCTCGCCCAAAAGCCGATATTCGTATCAGCGTCAAGCTTAGTGGCAAGCCCACGCACAGGATTGAACTGATCCGTCTGCCCCCTGGGCAATGGTACTGGGTTCGCGTAGATAGACGCCCTTCGCGGAAATAGCCCGAAGGAAGGCTGACTGAGATTGCTGATCGCCTGTGTTACGGATCGTGTCTGCAATCTAAGGTTCCTGCAGTATCGGTAAACCCTACTGCAGCGGCGCGACCATCAGTCGCGTGATGTTGATCAGCGGCTCGGGGTAAGTACCCATCCAGACCAGCGCCAGGGTCAGGAACACGGTGGCCAGACCCATGATCTTCTGCGGCCAGGACAATTCCAGTCTCAGGTTGCGGGTGGTGGTGGACGGCAAGTAGAGCGTGACCATGACGCGCAGGTAGTAATACAGTCCAATGGCGCTACCGGCCACAACGGCGGCGAGCAACACCCACAACTGCTCGTCCACGCCCGCAGCGACGATATAAAACTTGCCGATGAATCCCGCCGTGAACGGAATCCCGGCCAGTGACAGCAGGATGACGGTGAAGGCACCGGTCAGGAATGGTCGGCGCCAGAATAAACCACGGTAGTCCCACAGGGCGTCGGCATCGCGATCCCCCATCGGCGTGGACATCAGGCCCAGCACGCCGAATGCACCAATGGTGGTCACGAAGTAAGTCACGATATAGATGCTGACCGCCTCCACACCCAGCGGACCGGCGGCAATCATCGCCACCAGCACGTAGCCAAAATGCGCGATCGACGAGTAGGCCAGGATGCGCTTGATGTTCTGCTGCATCAGTGCCAGCCAGTTGCCCACAAAGATTGACAACAGCGCCGCCAGGCTCAGGCCCAGCATGAGCGAGTCATACATGTGAGCGCCCGAGGTGACCAGGTAACGCAAGGCCAGCGCCAGCACCGAACCCTTGGCAACCGTCGCAAGAAAGCCAGTGACTGGCGCGGGGGCGCCTTCGTACACGTCGGGTGTCCAGGCATGGAAAGGCGCCAGTGATAGCTTGAAGCCAAAGCCCACCATGATCATGGCGCCACCGGCGAGCAGCATCAGGTTACGCGGACCATTCGGATCCGGCAGCAGTTCACCAATGCGAGGCAGCTGCATGGTGCCCAGTTCTGCGTAAAGCAGGGCGATACCAAACAGCATGACGGATGAAGCCACTGCCGAGAGGATCAGGTACTTGATCGCGGCTTCCAGCGCACGACGCTGGCGCACCGGGTAGGCCACCATGCCGAACAGCGACAGGCTCATCAGCTCCAGGCCAAGGAACAGCGAGACAAAATCATTGCTGGCCACCAGCACCATCGCGCCGAGGGTTGCCATCAACAGCAGCAGGTAGATTTCCTCGCGGTTGCCTTCGAAGCGATCGATGTAACCGTAGAACAGGAAGGTGCCCGCCAGACCCGAGGCCAGCATCAGCCCCATGTAGAACACGGCATAGCTGTCCATGATCAAGAGGGTCGTTACCGGCTGCGGCATGACGTCGAGCACCGGTGCCAGTGACAGCAGCGCCATCAGCTGGCCGCCCGCCGCCAGCAATGCGGTTACCCTGTGGTTACGCTGCCAGGCAATGCACAGCATGACCACGACGATGGTCACGGCCATCATGATGATGGGCATCAGCGCGATGAGGGCCTGTTGCGTCATCATGGCAGCACGCTCACGGGGCCCGGCATCAGGGTCTGGCTGATGAACTGCATCGGCATCTCGGTGATATCAAAAACCGGCTGCGGGTACAGCCCGAACCAGATCAAAATCACAACCAGGATCATCAGCAGCGCGAACTCGCGCGAACTGAGATCTTCGAGGGCTTCGGTGTCCTTTGACTGGCCGTGGAAGGCGCGGTGCATGATCAACAGCGCATAGGCGGCGGCGAGGACCAGCCCGGTTGCCGCGATAATCGCAGCCCCCTGGTCAACGCGGAAACTACCAAACAGGATCAGGATCTCGCCTACGAAATTGCCCAGGCCCGGCAGGCCCAGCGAGGCCACGGCAAAGAACAGGGCGATGGATGCGAGATGTGGCATTCGCCGCCACAAGCCGCCCATCTTGCCCAACTCACGCGTATGAATACGCTCGTAGATCTCGCCACAGATGATGAACAGCGCGCCGGTGCTGACGCCATGCGCCAGCATCAGCATGACCACGCCCTGCAGGGCCTGCAGGTTCCCCGCGTAGGCGCCCACCAGCACGAAGCCCATGTGGCTGACGCTGGTATAGGCCACCAGGCGCTTGATGTCGGTCTGCGAGTAAGCGACCACCGCACCATAAATGATGCCGACCACGCCCAGCCACATGGCAACCGGCGCAAAGCTGGCGGAAGCCTCGGGGAACAGCGGGATGGCAAAGCGCAGCAGGCCATAGGCACCGGTCTTCAGCAGCACGCCAGCCAGGTCCACGCTACCGGCGGTCGGTGCCTGCGAATGGGCATCCGGCAACCAGGGATGGAACGGCACTGCCGGCAGCTTCACGACAAAGGCCAGGAAGAAACCCAGCATCAGCAGGTAACCCGCGGTCGAGCTGAATTCCGCCTTCAGCAGGTCCATGTAATTGAAGGTCCACACGCCGGTGTTGCTGTGGTGGATGAACGCCAGTGCCAGGATGGCCACCAGCATCACCAGGCCCGAGGCCTGGGTAAAGATGAAGAACTTGGTCGCCGCGTAGATGCGTCCGCGACCCGCCGCGCCGCGATGTCCCCACAGCGCGATCAGGAAGTACATCGGCACCAGCATGACTTCCCAGAAGAAGAAGAACAGCATCAGGTCGAGCGCCATGAACACGCCGATGACACCCGACAGGTTCCACAACAGCATCAGGTGGAAGAAGCCGACGTACTTCTGGATTTCACGCCAGGAACAGGCCACCGCCATCACGCCGAGCAGGCCGGTCAGCAAGACCATCAGCAGGCTGAGCCCATCCAGGCCCAGGTGCAGGCTGATGCCAAAGCGCGGGATCCACGGCACCTTGAACTGCATGGCCCAGGCCGGCAAGCCGTCCAGGTTGGGCTTGGCAAAGTCGAGCGTCAGCCACAGGTAGCAGCCGAGCAGGAACACCGCCGTCATGCTGCCCATCGAAATCCAGCGCGGCACGCTCGAGCTCCAGCGTTCCGACCACCAGGAAATGATTCCCCCGAAGAAGGGGATCAGCACCATTGCTACCAGAATCCAGCCGTCGAGAATCATAACCACACCGCCACGGCAACAATGATGATGGTGCCAGCCGTGATGCCGGCCGCGTACCAGCGAATCTGCCCGGTCTGAGTCAGGCTAAGGCCATGCCAGGCCAGTCGATTGCCTCGCACAATACCCGTATAGACGGCATCAATGCCGTCATTCTTGTTGACCTCGGCCAGCCAGACGTAGGGCCTGACGAACAAGCGGTCGTACAACCAGTCAAAACCCCAGGCCGCCTGCCAGAAACGACGTAGCGCAAGGCCCAGCTGGAATTCGGTCAATGCAGCCGCCAGTTGCGGGCTGCGCAGGAACAGCAGCCAGGCAATGCCAATCCCGAGCACGGCGATCACGCCGGAAATGATCTCCAGCAGATGCCTCTCATAGCCGCCCGCTGCGATCAGGCGCGGTAGCACGGCATCCAGCGGCTGGCTGATGGCGCCACCGACGAGCGAAAGCGCGCCGAGTACTGTCAACGGAATCCACACATTCAATCCAAACTTTTCCTGTGCACCGGCACTGGCCTCGCTGCGCGGGATGCCAAAGAACGCGATGAAGATCAGGCGGAAGGTGTAAATCGAGGTCAGCAAGGCACCGAACAGGCCAATGAACGTCAGTGCCTTGTTGCCGGTTGCCCAGGCACCCCACAG
>JBFKCG010000196.1:0-4465 GCA_041620675.1 Nevskiales bacterium | reverse complement strand
GGCGTGCGCAGCCCGCTCGACCACTGACCAATCTGTTAAAGTTTTTGCATTCCCTTGCAAGGAGGTCACCATGAAGCTTCTCAGTGACAGCATTCAGGACAACAAGCCAATCAAAGGCCAGTTTGCCTTCGGCGCGCCTGATCCAGACAAGCACGTGAAGTTGTCTGATAACCACAATCCACACCTGGCCTGGTTTGGTGCGCCCAGTGGCACCAAGTCCTATGTGTTGATCTGCGTGGACCCGGATGCGCCATCCAAGCCGGACGACGTGAACAAGGAAGGCCGCACGGTGTCGGCCAGCCTGCCGCGCAGCGATTTCTATCACTGGGTGATGGTGGATATCCCGGTGGACGTGACGGAGATTGATGCCGGTAGCTGCAGTCACGGCGTGCATGCGCGCGGCAAGAAACATCCGCCCGGCCCGGATGGCAGCCGGCAAGGCATCAATGACTACACTGGCTGGTTCAAAGGCAATCCCGACATGGAGGGCGTGTATCACGGTTATGACGGCCCCTGCCCGCCCTGGAACGATGCCCTTCCCCACCGTTACCGCTTCACGCTGTATGCCACGGACCTTGAGCGTTGCCCGGTCGAGGGCGAGTTCTCGGCCCCCCGGGCACTGGCCGCGATCAAGGGTCATGTATTGGCCGAGGCGAGCCTGACCGGCGTCTATACCCTGAACCCCGAAGTCAAGATTTGATGGCGCAAGCACTGGAAGAAAAACTCAACGGCCGGGTGATCGCACTACCGGAGACACGCGAGCTGGACCTGTTCGCCAGCCTGCTTGAACGCCGTGGCGCAAAAACCCTGCGCTGCCCCTTGGTGAGCATCCTGGATGCACCGGACGCGGCGCCGATCGAGGCGTGGTTGCGGCGCTGCATCGCGGGTGAGCTGGATGACCTGATCCTGCTCACCGGCGAAGGCCTGCGTCGCCTGCTCGGTTTTGCCGAGCGTGCGGGTATCCGCGAGCCATTTGTCGAGTCCCTGGGCAAGCTGCGCAAGATCACGCGCGGTCCCAAGCCTGCACGTGCCTTGCGCGACCTCGGCTTGCGCCCGGACATTGCCGCCAGCGTGCCCACCACGGATGGCGTCATCGCCGACCTTGGCGTGCATGACCTCAAGGGCCGCTGCGTGGGTGTGCAGCTCTACGGCCTTGAGCCCAACCACAAGCTGGTGGATTTCCTGGCATCGGCGGGAGCCAAGCCGGTGACAGTCGCCCCTTATATTTATGCCGACGCTGCCGACGAGGCACGGGTGGCCGAGCTGATCCGGCAACTGGTGGCGGGCAAGGTGGATGCGATTGCCTTCACCAGCAGTCCCCAGGTCAAGCGCTTGCTGGATGTGGCCAAGGCCATCAGCCAGGACCAGCCCCTGCACGCGGCACTGGCCGCGATCACGGTAGCCGCCGTCGGCCCGCTGGTGGCGGATGCCCTGCGCCAGGCCGATATCCGTGTTGACCTCATGCCCAGCGACAGTTTTTTCCTGAAACCCCTGGTCAGCGAGCTGGCCAGCGCCCTGGGGCCAGCAAAAGCCTCGACAGGCTGAACTTGGGCGCATAAATGAAGTCTTAAGGTTCGCGCAGCAGGCTCATGCTGCGTTAACATTTTGTAAGTCAGTAGACGCCCGCGGAATGGGCGCGACGTAATCCTGAGGAAGACATGCACAAGATATCCCTGATGACCCGCGCCGCCATCGTCGGCCTTTACACCGTTGTTGCCGCCTTCAGCCTGCCTGCCCAGGCGGCTGTCCCCGCCCAGGTCCTCGTTGACAGTGGGATGCCATCACTGGCGCCAATGCTCAGGAACGTGCTGCCCTCGGTCGTGGGTATCGTCTCCGAAGGTGAGGCCCAGATAGCCAACAACCCGCTGATGAACGATCCGTTCTTCCGGCACTTCTTCGACCTGCCGCAACGCGCGCCAAGGGAGAAGACCCGCGGCATTGGCTCCGGCGTGATCGTGGATGCCAGCCGTGGCTACATCATCACCAACAGCCACGTGGTCGAGGGTGCCACCAAGGTCACGGTGCGCCTCTACAACGATGTTGAGTATGTCGCCAAGCTGGTGGGCAGCGACCCGGAAACTGACGTGGCAGTGCTGCAGATCAAGGCCGATGACCTCAGGGCCTTGCGCATCTCGGACTCCGACCAACTGCAGGTGGGTGACTTCGTGGTGGCCATCGGCAACCCCTTTGGACTGCGCCAGACCGTGACCTCCGGCATCGTCAGCGGCCTCGGCCGCTCGGGCATGGGCAACAAGTACGAGAACTTCATCCAGACCGACGCCTCGATCAACCCCGGCAATTCCGGTGGCGCGCTGATCAATCTCAAGGGCGAGCTGGTTGGCATCAATAGCGCCATCCTCTCCGGCAATGGCGGCAACATCGGCATCGGCTTTGCGATTCCCACCAACACGGTACAGGTGGTGATGAAGCAGATCCTCGAGTTCGGCGAAGTGCAGCGTGGCCAGCTGGGCATCGTCGGGCAGGACTTGTCGCCCGAGCTGGCCAAGGCCTTCGGCATCAAGCAGACCCACGGCGTGGTCATTGCCCAGGTCGTCAAGGACTCGGCTGCGGACAATGCCGGCCTGCGCACCGGCGACGTGATCACCGCGGTCAACGGCAAGGAAATTCGCGAGTTCGCCCAGCTGCGCAACGCCATTGGCCTGCTGCGCATTGGCGACAACGTCACGATTGACGTGATGCGCGAGGGCAAGCCGAAGAGCTTCAGCGCCAAGATCACGGCGGCGAAGGAAGCCACGGTGTCCTCCAGCAACAACAACCTGCATCCGGGCCTGTCGGGTGCGATCTTTGGCGAGATGGACACGGATCATCCGCTGGCCGGACGCGCCGAAGGCGTGCTGGTCAAGGAAGTGATGCCGGGCAGCCCGGCAGCCAGTGCGGGCCTGATGCCCGGCGACGTGATCTCGTCGGTCAACCGGCGCGCGGTCAAGAACCTGGAAGGATTCAAGGCGCTGGCCGGCGGCAAGTCAGGCCAGATCCTGCTGCATGTGCGGCGCGGTCGTGGCGCCCTGTTCCTGCTCATCCAGTAAGTCGGCGGGGCTCAAGCCAAGCCGAAAAGGCCCGCTCTTGCGGGCCTTTTTTATACACAGCGAATGGCATTGCCCCTTGGTATACTGCTGACCATGAGCGACTTTGACCCCAGCCAGTTGGAATCCAGTGTTGATGCACTGCTGCAGGCCTATCGCCGCCTGCAGGCGTCCAATCGCACTCTGAATACCGAATGGCAGACGGTCACGCAACGCAACAATGAATTGCGGCATCGCCTCGAGGCCGCCATCGCGCGCCTGAAGGCGCTTGAACAACAATACGCCGAGGAGCAAGAGGCGTGAGCTCAAAACAGCCGAACCACGTCACCGTGCGCATCCTCGAACATGAATACCAGGTGCAGTGTCCCGAAAACGAGCGCGAGAGCCTGTTGGCAGCGGCCGAATACCTGAATGCCCGCATGAATGCGATTCGCAAGAAGGGCAAGGCGCTGGGCATGGAACGCATCGCGGTGATGACGGCACTGAACATGGCCGCGGAGCTACTCGACAGCAAGCGCGGCAACAGCGGCAAGGTAAGGTCCATTGACTCAGGCACCGCCGATCGCCTCAGCCAGCTGCAGCTGCGCATCGACAACGCGTTGAACGAAACACGTTGAACCTGCGCATCGCGCAGGCACAGGCCGGCAACTTCCAATCCGATCACACGGCGAAATAAAATAACCGCGCTGCGCCCGGCGCGGCTATTAATGTTATTCTGGACTCAGGGTATCTCCTGCGGTGTTCGATGTTCGCCGGGAACCTCTTGAGCCTAATTCATATTCCAGGGACCGGTACGTACCGACCGTGTGCAAGCCCGCCTTCGAGCGGGAAGCCTAAAGCCGGCACCGATGGTCCCCCTTGAGGCAAGGTCTCAAGGTCGAAGGTGGCAACGGCACAGGCGGGAGATGCCCACTCATTCCTCTTCAGATTCCTCGCGAGCAGACCTGCGACGGCAATTGCGCGCGGCACGGCGGTCGATGTCCGCTGCCGAGCGCAGCAGTGCCAGCGTGCAGGCCATCGCGACCCTGCTGTCGCACCCCTGGTACCAGAACGCCAATAGCCTGGCACTGTATTACCCGGTGGGCAGCGAAGCCGATACCAGCGCACTGTTGACAGCAGCCATCCAGGACCGCAAGCGCATTTACCTGCCGACGATCCTGCATCGCAACGGGCGCCTGCTGTTTGTGCGTTACCGCAATGACTGCGACCTCAGTCGGCGTCGCCATGGCATCCCGCAGCCGCGGCCGACCGCCTCGCGCGAGATTGCACGGAGCCGCCAGCTCGACTTGGTCGTAATCCCCTTGCTTGGCTTTGACAGCCAGTGCCACCGTATCGGCAGCGGTGCGGGTTATTACGACCGCAGCTTCGACTTTCGCATTGCCTCGGCCCGTCCGCGGCCGCGACTGG
This sequence comes from Nevskiales bacterium, assembly GCA_041620675.1. Classification (GTDB taxonomy): domain Bacteria; phylum Pseudomonadota; class Gammaproteobacteria; order Nevskiales; family DATLYR01; genus DATLYR01. The sequence goes on along the minus strand of JBFKCG010000196.1, from coordinate 14 downwards.
TTGGCCTGGCCTTT
>JBFKCG010000195.1:0-4489 GCA_041620675.1 Nevskiales bacterium | reverse complement strand
GACTGAGCAGCGCACGGGCGAGCCAGGTTGAGAATGGCCACGCCCATATTGGCGACCGCGTGCAACTGCATCCGAGCGTGCGCCTTTGCGGCAAGGTCTCCGTGGGTGACGACTGCTATATCGACCACGACACCATCCTTGAGAACTGCGTGGTCCTGCCGGGCACCTACGTCGGTGCCGGCCTCACTTTACGCGACGCGGTGATCGCGCCGGGTCGCATGACCTCGGCACGCAGTGGCCGACGCCTGCCGGTGCCGGATACGCTCTGGCTTGGTGCCATTGGTGCGGCCCGCAGTCCCTGGCGCACGCCTGTCTCCGAGCGCCTGCTGGCTGCCACGCTGTTTTTGCTCAGCCTGCCACTTTCGCTCGTGGCCGCGATGGCTTCCGTATTGAAGCACCCCCGCGCCCCGCTCCAGCGCCAGCTGATCGGCGGCAATCACCTCGATGCCAATGGTCGGCCCATGATGTTCGCTACCCGACGCTGGTTGTCAGGACCCCGGTCATTGCGCGCACTCCCTGGACTGCTTGACGTTGTCACCGGACAGCTTCGCCTGTTCGGTGCACGCCCTGCCAATCCCGAGGATCGTGAAGACTCCGATACCCGCTTTTACACCTCGCGCATTGCGGCCGGTCATTGGTCCGCGGCCCGGCTGCTGCTACCCGTGGATGCACCGGATGAAGAAATCGCTCTGAACGAACTGCAGCTCGCCGAGGCCACGACCGCGCAGCGTTGTGGCGTAGCCCTGAGCGCCCTGTTTCACCGACCACGGCCAGGCGCTGTCGGCGCCTGACATCACGACTTAACGAGAGGACATACCCATGAAAAAGATTCTTGTCATTGGTGGTGCCGGCTATATCGGCTCGCACATGGTGCAGATGCTGCAGGACACGGGTTACCAGCCCATCGTGCTGGACAACCTTTCCACTGGCTACGCAGATGCCGTGAAAACCGCCCCCTTGGTCATTGGCAGCCTCGGCGACGAGGCCGTGCTCGACGGCTTGTTTCGCGATCACGATTTTCAGGCTGTGATGCACTTCGCAGCCTTCTCGCAAGTTGGTGAGTCCATGCGCGACCCGGCAGCCTATTACGCCAATAACACGGCATCCACGCTCACGCTGCTGCAGGCCATGCATCGGCATGGTGTCAAGCGCTTCATCTTTTCCTCAACGGCAGCGGTGTACGGCCATCCGCAGACACAGCTCATTGATGAGTCCACGCCGACGGCGCCGATCAATCCCTACGGACGCAGCAAGCTGATGGTCGAACAGATGTTGGCAGATTTCGCCGGCGCCTACGGCCTGCGTTACGTCGCCCTGCGCTACTTCAATGCGGCCGGTGCTGATCCCGAGGGTCGTTACGGTGAACGCCACGAACCGGAAACCCACCTGATCCCGCTGGTGCTGCAGGTGGCCTCGGGCCGCCGCGAGAACATCAGCATCTTCGGCGACGACTATGACACCCCGGATGGCAGCTGCATCCGTGATTACGTGCATGTCGTCGACTTGTGCCGTGCACACGAGCAGGCGCTGCGCTGGTTGCTCGCTGATCGCGAGTCTGCGGTATTCAACCTGGGCAATGGCCTCGGCTTTTCCGTCCAGGAAGTTATCGAGACCGCCCGCATCGTGACAGGCCATGCCATCCCAAGCCGACTGGCCGAGCGACGCGCCGGTGACCCGGCACGCCTGGTCGCGGACAGCCGCAAGGCACGCAGCGAGCTGGGCTGGGCTCCGCGCCACGGTGAACTTGAATCCATGATCCGCCACGCATGGGCATGGGAACTCGGACAGTTTGAACGCAAGGCCGCACAAGCCTTTGCCCGCGCCCAACAGCCGGCTGCCCGACTGTCGCTGCGACTGCAGATGGCGACATGAGCATCCGCGGCCTACTGCTCAGGTTGACCGGTGGCGAGGCAATGCTGCTGAAGCTGCTGAGCGGCAGTTTGCTGGCGCGCGCGTTCGGCGCGGCCAGTGGCTTGCTGCTGCAGGTGCTGATCGCGCGCCTGCTGGGTGTCGAGGGGTCCGGTGCCTTCTATGTTGCCGTGACCGTGCTCACGCTCTCGGCTGTTGCCAGCCGCGTGGGCCTGGATACCGCCTTGCTGCGTCGCGCCGGTGAATGCTGGCACGGCGGTCAGCGCGAGCGTGTGGATGCACTCTATGGCCATGCACTGGGTGGCGTCCTGCTCACCGGGCTGCTCGGCGCAATTCTCCTTTACCTATTGAGCCCCTGGCTCACGGCCCGGGTGTTCGGCGAGGCAAGCCTCTTGCCTTTGCTGAAACTGGCCGCGTTATGCCTGCTGCCCTTGAGCCTGATGTCGCTCCACGTGGCGATACTCAAGGCGCTGGATCGCCCAGTGGCCGCGACGCTGCTGGAGGTCTGCCTGATGCCGGTACTGGTCCTGCCTGCTTGCCTTGTCCTGCACTTCACCGGCCTGCTCGACACACAAACCGCCTTTGCCGCCTACTTTTCGGGCAGCCTGCTGACCGCCGTCGTGGGCTTGTTGATGGTCCGTCGCCAGCTCGATTGGCAGCTGATCCGTCCCGCACTGCTGCGGCCGCGACTGCCGAGCAACGGCCTTAACCTCGCAGGGATTGACCTGCTGAACGTTGCCATGGCGTCCTCCATCGCCATCCTGGGAGCACTGGGCACGATGAGCGACGCGGGTGCCTACAACGCGGCATTTCGCATTGCGGCCCAAATCAGCCTGCTGGGCGTCATTGTCGGCGGCCTGCTGGCACCACGCTTTGCGGCACTGCATGCACAAGGCGAACATCAGGCACTCGCGCAGCTCGCGCAGCGCGGCACCCTGCTCATGACACTCCTGTCCCTGCCGGCCCTGCTGCCGATGCTGCTCTTCCCGGAAATCGCACTGCTGCTATTCGGTCCCGCCTTTGAGCCAATGCTGACCCCGCTGCGCATTCTCGCGCTCGGGCAATTGGCCAATGTGCTCACCGGTCCGGCAGGATACCTGCTGGTCATGACCGGGCATGAGCGCGAAATGCGGAATATCCTGCTGGTCTCCACCGCGATAACCTTGAGCCTGACGGGGGTTCTGGCGCAGTTCTGGGGCGCAAATGGTGCGGCCGTGGCGACGGCGACAGGGATGAGTTTGCAGAATGTCGCGGCGGCAGTGTGGGCGCGACGTTGCCTTGGCATCCGGGTCTTGCCACGCTTGGGACTGTTGTCAGCGCCGCGCTTGGGCACCGTGGCTGTTCGCTAGGAGGTAAGCCGGTGTACAGACCGATCTTCATCGCAGGGTGTGACCGCAGCGGCACCACCATGCTGGGCGACCAGCTCGGTGCGGCCGAGGGTGCTTTTGCAACACCCGAGTCACAGTGGATGCACGAGTTCCTGATGCTGCTGCAGTTGCGCGCATTTGCTGCACCGGCGGAGGCCGCTGGCTGGCTGCGAGGTCATTTCCGTTTTGCCGTGTGGGATCTCTCCGGACCGGATGTGCCACTGGCAGAGCTCATTGACTTGAACGCACCACGCGCCACCATCGAGCGCATCGTGCAGGCCTACCTGCAACGCCACCACCCGGCGCGCGCATCCTCGCAGGTGTGGGTGGACCACACACCGGACAGTTTCAAGTTCTATCCATTATTGCGGCACTACTTCCCCGATGCCCGATACATACACATCGTCCGCGACGGGCGTGCCGTGTTCCAGTCCATCAAGTCACTGGATTGGGGTCCCAACAATGCCTATATCGGCAGCCGTTACTGGACGGAACGTGTCCAACAGGCGCTTGCTGTGGAGGCAGCCGAGGACAACAACTGCCTGCGTGTTCGCTACGAGGACATCCTGGCTGATCCCGCGCAGGCGCTATCGCGTCTCTGCCAGCATGCGGATCTGGGTTATTCCGAAGCGCTTCTGGAGGGCGGTGGGCTGGTATTGCCTGGTTTTACGCGTGGCCAGCACCAGCTGGTAGGACGACGACCGGATGCAAGCCGCGCCGAAGCATGGCGCAAGAAACTCCGGCCTGGCGAAATTGCCGAGTTCGAGGCTTATGCATGGTCGCGACAATTGCTGCGCAGCTTTGGCTATCCGCTGGACACGCCGGCGCCCATCAAGATCAGCACGCTCACCGTATTACTGCGCTATTCCGGCGACTTTGTCATGTATTTCCTGAATCGCTGGCGTCACCGGCGCATGGAAACACGCGTATTGCTGGAGTCCGCTTCGCAACGCGGGTCGCGCAAACAAAAATCCCGCGCAGCCTAGACCGCGCGGGACTCCTGTAAGCAGCCTGCGGCTAATTTATTTCTTGCCGCCGCACTTACCTTCACCGCACTTGCCTTCGCCACATTTGCCCTCGGCAGCCTTGGCGTCATGGGCCTTGTGCCCAGCCATGAATTCTTCCTTGCTCAGCTTGCCATCGCCGTCCTTGTCCAGCTTGTCGAACATGGCCTCACCACATTTAGCCTCGGTGGCAAGCTTGTCCGTGGCGGCCTTGGCGGCACCGCACTTGCCTTCGCCGCACTTGCCTTC
>JBFKCG010000194.1:0-4505 GCA_041620675.1 Nevskiales bacterium | reverse complement strand
GCATGTCCTGCATTAACTGGAATGGCCGGATTCTGGTCGTGGGTTTTGCCAGCGGCACTATTCCGAGTTTGGCCATTAACCGTGCCTTGCTCAAAGGGTGCTCGGTGGTCGGTGTTTTCTGGGGGCAGTTCGTGATGAAGGAGCCCCAGTTGAACATGGCCAATTTTGTCCAGCTATTTCAATGGTATACAGAGGGCAGGCTTAGTCCCCCGGTATCACGTACATACCCGTTGGCCCAAGCCGCAGAGGCCATGAATGACTTATTGGCGCGTAAGGCGACGGGCAAGCTGATCCTGGTCCCCTGAGCGGGACATGGGTGCCACCGCCTTCGCGGTACAATAAGCCCATGAATTCGACCCAGAAATCTCAACAATCAGACCCACCGCTGGCCAGCAATAACCCCAAGGTCTATATCCAGACTTGGGGGTGCCAGATGAATGAATATGATTCCGCCAAGATGGTGGATGTGCTCGCGCAGAGCCATGCCGTCACCAGGGCGCAGAGCCCCGAGGAAGCCGACATTCTGCTGCTGAACAGCTGCTCGGTTCGCGAGAATGCTCAGCAGAAAGTGTTTTCGCAGCTTGGTCGCTGGCGCGAGCTCAAATCCAGCCGGCCTGACCTCATCATTGGGGTGGGTGGCTGTGTCGCCAGCCAGGAAGGAAACAGCATCCTGCAGCGTGCACCCTACGTCGATGTGGTGTTCGGACCCCAGACGCTACATCGTTTGCCCGAGCTCATTGAGCAGGCACGCTCGACCCGCAAGCCTGCATTGGATATTTCATTTCCGGAAATTGAAAAGTTCGACCATCTGCCGCCGCCGCGCAAGGAAGGTCCCGCCGCGTTCGTATCGATCATGGAGGGCTGCAGCAAGTACTGCAGCTTCTGTGTGGTGCCGTATACCCGCGGCGAGGAGATCAGTCGTCCACTAGATACCGTGCTGGCGGAAGTCAGCCATCTGGCTGTGCAAGGCGTACGCGAAGTGACCCTGCTCGGGCAGAACGTCAACGCCTACCGCGGAATCATGGAAGACGGGACGGAGTCTGACCTCGCCTTGCTGATCGAGCTGATTGGCAACATGACTGGCATTGAACGCATCCGATTCACCACCTCGCATCCCGCGGAATTTTCAGACCGGTTGATCGAGGCGTATGCTCGTGTGCCAAAGCTGGCCAGCTACCTGCATCTTCCTGTGCAATCGGGTTCCGACCGTATCCTGGGCATGATGAAGCGGGGTTATTCCCGCGCACAGTATGTGGACAAGATTCGCCGACTTCGCGAAATACGACCGGATATTGCCTTGTCCTCGGATTTCATCGTTGGGTTCCCGACCGAGACCCAGGCCGACTTCGAGAACACGTTGAGTTTAATCGAGGAGTTGCGCATCGACATGGCGTACAGCTTTCTCTACAGCAAGCGACCGGGCACGCCTGCCGCATTGCTGGTCGATAATGTGCCGCAGGAGGAAAAAGCCCAGCGCCTGCAGCAGCTACAGGCACTCGTCGCGAAGAATGGAAAGGCGTTTAATGAGTCACTGCTTGGAACGCAACAGCGCGTGCTGGTCGAGCGTACGTCCACGAAGCGCGTGAACCAACTGGCTGGCCGCACAGAAAGCAACCGCGTGGTGAATTTCGATGGCAATGCGCGCCTGATCGGGCAGATGGTCGACGTCATCATTACAGAAATCCAGCCGAATTCCCTGCGTGGGCAGCTCGTCACACAAGACCTGCCTCTCGCCAGCTGATTCATACACAGACAAAGAACTCACTTGCGCAACACAACTGTTGAACTGACTCTTGAGCCTGTGGACAACCCCAGGCTTGCCAATCTTTGCGGGCCGCTGGATGAACATCTGCGCCAACTTGAGCGTGGCCTTGGCGTGGAAATCCATAACCGGGGAAATCATTTCCAGATCAAGGGTCCGAGTGCAGCCAGCAATGCTGCGCGTGAGCTGCTGGATTCCCTGTACCGTGAAACTGAAACCGAGGTGGTCACCCGGGAGCGTGTCCATCTAGGCGTGCTGGAATTCGGTTACAACGACTCCACGATGACCAAGCCGGCCAGCAGCGGTGAGGTGCAGATCAAGACGCGACGGGGCGTCATTCGCGGGCGCAGCGCGCACCAGCAGGAATACCTGAAGAACATCCTCTCGCACGACATCAATTTTGGCATTGGCCCCGCAGGAACCGGCAAGACCTATTTGGCGGTCGCTTGCGCAGTGCACGCCCTGGAGACTGATCGCGTGCGTCGCGTGGTGCTGGTGCGTCCTGCCGTCGAGGCGGGTGAAAAGCTTGGCTTCCTTCCCGGCGACCTGGCACAAAAAGTGGATCCCTACCTGAGACCCCTGTACGACGCCTTGTACGAGATGCTGGGATTCGAAAGTGTGGCGCGCCTGGTCGAGCGAAATGTGATTGAGGTGGCGCCTTTGGCCTATATGCGCGGACGCACCCTCAATGAATCTTTCATCATCCTTGATGAGGCACAGAACACCACGGTCGAGCAGATGAAAATGTTCCTGACCCGAATCGGATTTGGCTCCATAGCGGTGGTAACCGGAGACATCACCCAGATTGATCTGCCGCGCCATATCCGCTCGGGGCTGCGCCACACTGCCGAAGTCTTGAAGGATGTGCCCGGTATCAGTTTTACGCCCTTTGCGAATGAGGACGTCGTACGTCATCCACTGGTCCAGAAAATCGTACGCGCCTATGAGGCGCATGAAGAGCGAGAGCAGGGCCAGGAGCAGAGGCGGCCATGAAGCTCGACCTTGACCTGCAACGTGCCAGCCGTGCGCGCAGCCCGGATGTGGCCCAATTCAGGCGCTGGGTTCGTGCCGCACTTGCCGGCCACAAGGCCGCAGTCGAGTTGTGTATCCGCATCGTGACCAAAAACGAAAGCAGGCGCCTAAACGCGCAGTACCGTGGTAGCGACAAGCCAACCAATGTTTTGTCATTTCCGTCCACGGTGCCAGCCACACTCAAGCAGGCACTTTTGGGAGACCTCGTGATATGCGCACAAGTGGTGGCAAGCGAAGCGCGTGAACAAGGCAAACAACCGGATGCACACTGGGCGCATATGACGGTACACGGCGTATTGCACCTGCTCGGTTATGATCACCACAAGAAACAGGATGCGGAACGCATGGAAGCTCTCGAAAGAAAAATACTGGCTCGGCTGGGTTACCCGGATCCGTACCAATACTCGCAAGGCGAAGCGGCATGAGTGACCAAGATAAGCCTGATGGCAAAGCCGGCCGAATAGGCATGCGTGGCTGGATGCGCAAGCAGGCACGCGCCTTGGTCGGTCCACCGCGCAGTCGCGAGGAAATCCTTGAATGGACGCGCGATGGACGCCAGGCTGGCCTGCTGGATGCCGAGGCCTACGGCATGATCCAGGGCGTGCTTGAGGTGTCACAGACCCAGGTTCGCGACATCATGGTGCCTCGCTCGCAGATGGTGGTGGTGGAGCGGGATGCCAGTCCCGTTGACCTGCTGCGCGAGGTTATCCAGGCCGGCCACTCACGCTTCCCAGTCATTGGCGACAATCGTGACGAGGTGATCGGCATCCTGCTGGCCAAGGACTTGTTGCGCCTGGCATTGGACCAGGAGCATTTGTCGCCAGAAACGAGCTTCGATATCCGCGAGGTGATCAGGCCAGTTGTGGTGGTGCCCGAGAGCAAGCGATTGAATGTCCTGCTCAAGGAATTCCGCGCCAACCGGAATCATCTTGCAATCGTACTTGACGAATATGGCGGGGTTTCCGGATTGGTCACGATCGAGGATGTGCTTGAGCAGATCGTGGGTGAGATTGACGATGAGCATGATGAAGAAGAGGGTGCATTCATCCTGCGACAGGATCGTGAGCGATACCTGGTGCGTGCATTGACGCCAATCGAGGAATTCAATCGCTACTTTGGCTCTGAACTCAGCGACGAGGAGTTCGACACCATAGGCGGTCTGGTCTCACAGCGATTCGGTCACCTGCCACGCCGGGGTGAGAGCATTACAGTTGGCCGTTTCCAGTTTAATGTGCAACGCGCAGATAGTCGTCGCGTGCACCTGTTCCAAGTCGGTGTGTTGCCAGAATCCGGACCCGTCACCACGTGAAACCTGTCGAGTTGATGCGGCGCCTGGCGGCTGGCTGGGCCGGCGATAGTCTGTTACCGATTCTGCTGGGACTTTGCGCCACCCTGGGCTTCGCGCCCTGGGGTTGGTATGTCCTGACGTTACTCGCGCCGGCAGGCCTCTTGGGATTGTGGGCCGGCGTCAGTGCCCGTCGCGCGGCATGGCGTGGCTTTCTCTTTGGTGTGGCGCATTTTGCCTTTGGCCTGTACTGGGTCTATATCAGTATTTATCAGTATGGTGGTGGCCCGCTGTGGCTTGCGTGGCTGCTGGTGTTGGTATTGGCCAGTTATTTGGCAATCTTCCCCGCACTGATCGGGTATGCCCTGCGGCGTTGGTTCGACCGCGAGAAAGTGGTTGTGGCGCTGCTGGTACTCCCATTGCTGT
>JBFKCG010000193.1:0-4511 GCA_041620675.1 Nevskiales bacterium | reverse complement strand
GGCGTCCCAAGGCGGCAAGCGCAAGGCGTCGGCGGCTTTTTCCAGGATCACCTCAAGGTTGTGACCGCCCTGGGTTTCCACCATGGCTTCCAGCTCGGCCTGGCGCGCGGCCAGCTTGTCGTAATCGGCACCTTCCTCGGCGTAGGCGGCATAGACGGCTTCGAGTTCCTTCTGCGCATTGATGACCTCGGCCACGCCGTCCTCGACGTTGCCGCGCACATCTTTCTTGGGGTCGAGCTGGGGCTCCTGCGGCAGGTATCCGATCTTGATACCCGGCATTGGCCTCGCTTCGCCATTAAATTCCTGGTCCACGCCCGCCATGATGCGCAGCAGGGTGGATTTACCGGCGCCGTTGTAACCCAGTACGCCAATCTTGGCGCCCGGGAAGAAGCTCAGGGAGATGTCACGGAGGATTTCGCGTTTGGGCGGCACGACCTTGCCAACCCGGTGCATCGTGTAGATGTACTGGCTCATGAAAACTACTTATTTAAGGTGGTGAAAAACTGAGCAATTATGTCATACCCATGCGGATGGGTACCAAAAACCCCCATTGACGATGTGCATGGGCCACGCCAGCCTGAATCAATGGGATTCAGGGTTGTGAATTCCTCGGTAGGGCCTTAAAGAATGGGGCTTTCGATCTCCAGCGCCCGGCTTGGCGGGCCAGGTTCGATATCGGGAGGCTCGCTCAGCTCTTCTGGTGGCGGCAGGTTCTCGCCGCTGGTCATCCATACCAGGATGTCGTAATAACTGCGGATATTGTTGACATATCCCACGGCTTCGTAGCCCCGCGCATAACCGTACTTGGCGTGCTTGTTCCACTTGGACTGGGTCAGTAACAGCAGGCTTTTGCGTACGTCCACCCAGCGATCGGGGCTGCCGCCCCACATGCGGGTGATGTTGCGCGCATCCAGTACCGCGCCCCAGCCCTGGTTGTAGGACGCGAGTGCCATCCATGTGCGATCGGGCTCGGGAATGCTGTCGGGCATTTTTGAATAGATGTATTTGAGATATCTGGCGCCACCCATGATGCTTTGGTGGGCATCCAGGCGGTTCACGCCAATGAACCGGGCCGTGGCCTCGGTCAGCATCATCAGGCCGCGCACACCGGTGGGGCTGACTGCGCCTGGGTTCCAGTGTGACTCCTGGTAGCCCATGGCGGCCAGCAGGCGCCAGTCGATGCCATTTTCCTCGCCGGCCTTTTCGAACACGGGTCGATAGACAGGCAACACCGATTCCGCCTGGCTGGCAAAGATTTTCCCACCGACAAAACCTTCGTTCTGTTCCTGGCCGAAATGACGGTCAATCAGGCGGTCAAGCTCGGTATCTTCGCGAATATGCCGGAAGAAAGACTCGACTTCCTCCAGGAAACGCTCATCCACATCACTCGGCATGGCCCAGGCCATGGCTTCAGGTTCCCCCAGCACGAAAGCCACGCGGAGCTGTGGGTGATAGCGTGTATTGATCGAGATCAGCCGAGAGTCGGCGACCGTGAAAGCGACTTTGCCTTCGGCCACCTGGGCCAGCAAACCTTCGCTGTCCAGGTCCGCTACCTCGACCACATTGAGTTCGGGGTGTGTCTTGAGCAGCAGGGCTAGCTTGTCGGCATTGCTGCTGCCCTGAGGGAGCACAATCGGGGCGTTGACCTCAGCCAGCGTCGTGGGCCGCTCACGTCCCACCCGATAGACCAACTCCGAGGTTACGCTCATAATCTCCGGGCCGAAGCGAACCGAGCGTTCGCGTGCCTTGGTTTGGGTCAGGCCGGCGGCGATATGGGCGCGGCCGCTGCGTACTGCATCCAGTGCCTCCTGCGGCGTTGAGACCGTGATGATTTCCAGCTCGACGTCGAGTTCCTCGGCAAAGAGCTTCGCCAGATCGTACTCAAAGCCCGTGGCGCCAACGGTCGGCCCCAGTGCCGTCTGATAATAGGTGGTCGCGCTGTTGAAGGTCGCCACCTTGAGTTTGCCGCCCTGCCTGACCTGATCGATCAGGGAGATCGAGGGCGAGCAGGTGCCCAGGGTCAGGCCGAGGAAAACGCCGATTCCGAGGCGTGTCCAGTCGGCCGGGGACATGCGCTTGTGCAAGTTGCGCAATAGTTGGCCCAAGGGGGCCACAAACTTGCGATACTGGGCGAGCAGGTGCCGGGTTGCTCTCAGCAACGGCTGTCCCAGTCTTTTTGACAGGATGGCTGTGACTTTGTGCAGCGTTGCTTTAAAATTGTCGTTCTTGCGCACGGGTAGTCGAAGACACCTTTGCTAGCGTTCCCGGAGAGGTACCGAAGTGGTCATAACGGCGCCGACTCGAAATCGGATGGTCGGGTAATACCGGCACGTGGGTTCGAATCCCACCCTCTCCGCCAGTTTATCCAGGGGGCAGATAGCCCCCGGGAAAAACCAGAATAATGATCATACATCTTCCATAGGGTCACATGACGCAATCCGTTAAACGCAAGTTATACCGCATCAGCTTTCTCAGCCAGGGCAAGGTGTACGAGGTCTACGCACGCAAGATCAGCCAAAGTGGCTTGTACGCTTTCGTCGAGATCGAGCAACTGGTGTTTGGCGAGCGCAGCAGCGTGGTGGTGGATCCGGCCGAGGAAAAGCTCAAGACGGAATTTGCTGACGTGGTGCGTTCCTATATCCCGATGCATGCCGTTCTGCGAATTGACGAGGTCAGCAAGGCAGGCATCGCCAAGATTTCGGAGGCAGGTGGGGAGGGCTCAAAAGTGACGCCTTTCCCTGTCTATACCTCCGGGGACCGGAAAGGCTGAGCGCAGGTGAGATTCGCATACCTGGGCAGTGGCAGCCGTGGCAATGCGGCGCTGATCCAGGCCGGAACAACCACCCTGATGCTCGACTGCGGCTTTTCGCTTGCAGAATCGGAGCGACGGCTTGCCCGCCTCGGCGTCAAGCCGCAGGAACTCAGCGCGATCGTGGTCACGCATGAACATGGCGACCACTTGAATGGTGTTGCACGGCTGGCCCGCAAATACCACATCCCGGTGTGGATGACCCAGGGCACGCGTGCCGTATGGCGTGACTCTGTTGTACCCGTGCTCAGGATATGCAGTGCGCACTCGGCGTTTACGCTCGGGGAGATTGAGGTGAATCCCTATCCGGTCCCCCATGACGCTCGCGAGCCCTGCCAGTATGTGTTTTCAGACGGTCAGCGCCGCATTGGCGTGTTGTCTGACGCCGGCCATATCACCCCACATATACGCAGCAGCCTGACCGGCTGTCACGCCTTGCTGCTTGAGTGCAACCATGACCCGGATATGCTCGCCAGCGGGCCATACACGGCCAGCCTGAAGACGCGAGTGGGTGGGCCCTTGGGGCACCTGAGCAACGGGCAGGCTGCAGACTTGCTCAGGGAGATTGATGTTGCGCAGCTCCAGCACCTGGTCGTCGCGCATATCAGTGAGACCAACAATACCCCGCAACTGGCACGAAGCTCAGTGACGCGGGCGCTGGATTGCGATGAGAAATGGGTTGCGGTGGCGGATCAGGACAACGGGCTGGACTGGCGAGAAGTGAGTTAAAGATCATGCATGTAATCGCACTGCCGGCTGGCCCGGCACTTTCGGATTTCCGTATCCAGCGCCTGGTGGCGCAGTGGGCAGTGGCGGGCTTGAGCCTGGAGTCGATCCAGACCCAGCACTTTTACCTTGCGGGAAGCCAGAAGCCGCCGGCTGAAGCGGAACTGGACGACCTCAAGCGGCTGCTGGGTGATGTGGGCGAATGGGTGCCCGTCGTGCCCCAAGAAATACGCGTATACGTCGTGCCCAGGTTGGGCACGACCTCGCCATGGTCGAGCAAGGCCACCGATATTGCGCGCGTCTGCGAACTGGCTTTCCTGGCGCGCCTGGAGCGCGGTCGCCTGTATGTGTTGCGGGGGCTGACGACGGCGCTGGATGAGAACGTCTTGCGGGCGATGCATGACCCCATGACCGAAACGGTGCTGCTGGATACGAATGATCTCGCCCATGTATTTGATGTACCTGATCCACGGCCCTTGCGAACGGTGGACGTGCTCAAGAATGGGCGTGCGGCACTGGAGCGCGCAAATCGCGAATGGGGCCTGGCACTGGCCGATGTCGAGATGGACTATCTCGTAGAAAGTTTCCGCGTGCTGGGGCGCAACCCGACGGACGCCGAGTTGATGATGTTCGCGCAGATCAATTCCGAGCACTGCCGCCACAAGATATTCAATGCCAGCTGGACGGTGGATGGCGCCAAACAACCAGAATCCTTGTTCTCGATGATCAAGGCGAGTCACAAGGCTTCACCGGCTGGTGTGCTTTCGGCTTATTCCGATAATGCCGCAGTGGTGGCTGGTACCCAGGCTTCGCGTTTTTTTCCGGATGAACAGGGCATTTACCGGGAGACAGCTGAAGACGTGCATTTGTTGATGAAGGTCGAGACCCACAACCATCCCACCGCGATCTCGCCATTCGCCGGGGCAGCAACCGGTGCAGGCGGCGAGATTCGCGATGAGGCAGCCACGGGCCGCGG
>JBFKCG010000192.1:0-4569 GCA_041620675.1 Nevskiales bacterium | reverse complement strand
TCAGCGGCTGCGGTGATGAATCGGATGACCTGCGCCAGTACATCGAGGAGGTCAAGGCCCGTAAGTCCACCGATATCGAGCCGATTCCCCAGATCAAGCCACACGAATCTTTCCTGTACGTTGATGCCGGCCGACGCAACCCTTTCGTCAAGGCACCGACGAATACAAAACCCATTGGTGGAGCCATCGGGGCCTTGCTTGATCCGCGCCGGAATCGTGAACCCCTGGAAGAGTTCCCGCTGGACTCATTGCGGCTGGTTGGCACCTTGACGCTCAGTGGGCAGCCGTTCGCGCTGATCAAGGATCCCACTGCGGTGGTTCACCGCGTCACGATTGGTAATTACATGGGACAGAATTACGGCAAGATCATTACGATTAGCGATAGCGAAGTCAGCTTGCGTGAGATCGTCCCGGATGGTTTCGGCGGTTACATTGAACGCCAGGCACTCATCGCAGCGGCCGTGCAGAGTGAGCAGCCATGAGCCTAAACACTGGAATTTATGGCTCAAAGGAGCAAGAGCTTATGAATACGCGATTCAATACTGTCGGCGGGGACCTCACTCGAACGACCGCCTTTAACTTTGTGCGCGCCTTACTTGCGCTCATGGCGTTGGTCCTACTGTGTGGGCCCGCATGGGCGGCGGATCGCAGCCTCGACAACATCGAGTATCAGGCGCTGCCCGGCAAAGGCGTGTTATTGACACTTACCCTGTCTGAATCAGCCCCGGATCCTATCGTCTTCACCGTGGACAAGCCGGCGCGCCTGGCACTGGACCTGCCCAACACGAAGGTTGCCTTGGCGAATCGCTACAACCAGATCAACCTGGGCGCTGCCCGCGCGGTGGCGGCGGCCGAAGCCAAAGATAGAAGCCGGGTTGTCGTGGAGCTCAGCGAGCTCGCCCCTTACAGCGTGAGAGTCGAAGACAACAAGATTCTCGTGCGGATTGGCGGTACGTCCGACACCTCAATAACCAGCGCTCCCGAGAACATTGCCACCACCGATGAATCCGTGAAATCTCCCGTATCGGCAGCCAGCACTGCCTATGGCATCACCAAGGTCGATTTTCGTCGCGGCGAGAAGGGTGAAGCGCAGGTGATCGTGACCTTGGGCAACCCGGGATTGCCCGTGGACATTCGCCAGGAAGGTGGGCTGATTGTGGCTGACTTTCGAGGCAGCGACCTGCCGCAGGAGATGGTCAAGCGACTTGATGTGCTGGATTTCGCCACACCCGCGAAATTCATCGATGTCACGCGCAGCGGGGACTCATCACGCATCACGATTACACCCGTCGCCAATGCGGATTTTGAGCAGTCCGCGTATCAGACAGGCAATACCTTCACCATTGAACTTCAGCCCCTCACGCAGGCTGAACTGGCCCAGCGCAAGGACAAGGAGCCACGCTATACCGGCCCGCGGATCGGCCTGAACTTCCAGAAGCAGAACGTCCGCACCATCTTGCAAATCCTGGCGGATGCGCTGGGCTTCAACGTGGTCATGGATGACAGCATCAGCGGCGACCTGGCGCTGCGACTGGACAATGTGCCGGCCGACCAGGCACTGGACATCATCCTGCGAACCAAGGAATTGGGCAGCATCCAGGACGGCAACGTCATGCTGATCGAGCCGCTGGCCAAGATCAACCGCCGCCGGGAAGAAGCACTGAAAGCCGCAAAGAGCCAGGACGAGCTCGCACCCCTGACTTCAGAGATCGTGCAGATCAATTTTGCGAAGGCCGACGAGATTTCCGGCCTGCTAAAGTCCAAGGACACGGGTTTGTTGTCGGAGCGTGGGCGCATCAGCGTGGATGGCCGTACCAACACATTGCTGATCCAGGAAACACGTGAGCGCCTCGCAGACATTCGCAAGCTCATCGCGCAGCTCGACATACCGGTTAAACAGGTATTGATCGAATCACGCATCGTGATCGCTAACAAGGATTTCAGCCGTGCCCTTGGCGCCCAATTCGGCGTCTCTCATCACACGGTCCGTGGCGGCACGGAATCTGGCATCAGTGGCAACTTGGGTGGCGCGCGTGCCGTCCGTGGCACTGGCGCACTGACGGGAGGTGCGCTCAATGTCAGCCTGCCGGCAGCCGGCGGTGGCGCTTTCGGCGTCTCCATCCTGTCCGGCGATTACCTTGTCGACCTCGAGCTATCTGCCCTTCAGACCGAGGGCAAGGGTGAGATCATCTCGACGCCACGCGTGATCACAGCCAACGGCAAGGAAGCCACCATCGAGCAGGGTGTGGAAATTCCCTATCTGGAATCCAGTTCCAGTGGTGCTACCACGGTCTCGTTCAAGAAGGCGGTCTTGAGCCTCAAGGCAACGCCTCAAATTACACCGGACGATCACGTGCTGATGGATTTGGATATCACCAACGATACTCGGGGCCAGGACGTGGGCACTGGCTTTGGCGGCAGCATCCCCAGCATTGACACCCGGCAAGTCAGCACGCAGGTACTGGTCAGCAATGGCGAAACAGTCGTACTGGGTGGTGTTTTCACCGAAGAGAACATCGAGGCGTCTTCGAAAATCCCGGTTCTCGGAGACGTCCCATTGGTCGGTTACTTTTTCAGGAATAAGCGCAAGCAGGCCGACAAGAGCGAATTGCTGATTTTTATCACGCCGAAGATCCTCAAGGAGGGCCTGCAGGTCAAGGCGCCTTGATAACCCACGTTTTCTCCACGGTCGACCGTGCGCCGACCGTATTATTCGTTCAAGGTGTTGCAGCCTCTGGACCTAACTTCAGCATTCGACAGGGCAGCCGGAACTGAATGGCGCAAAAATCCAACATTTTCCTGATTGGCCCGATGGGGGCCGGTAAAACCACGGTGGGCAAGCGGCTCGCCAAGCTGAAGGGCATGCGCTTTCTGGACTCTGACCATGAGATTGAGCAGCGCACGGGCGTGGACATCGGCTTCATCTTTGATAAGGAAGGCGAAGCCGGTTTTAGGCGCCGCGAACGGGAAGTCATCGCCGAGTTGACCCAGGAAACCGGGATGGTGCTGGCAACCGGTGGCGGTGCCGTTCTGGACCCGGACAATCGTCGCGATCTCTCCGCGCGCGGATTTGTGGTTTATCTGTGCACGCCTGTCAGTCAACAGGTTGAGCGCACCCGCTACAGCAAGCACCGCCCCCTGTTACAGGTCGATAATCCGCGTGAGCGCCTGGAGGAATTAATGGCGCAGCGAGACCCGCTTTATCGCGAGACCGCCGACATGATCATCAACACGGAGGGTTTGCAGGCCCCCAATCTGGTGCAGCTCATTGACGAGCGACTGGCCACCCTGTCGACCGAATAACCCTCGCGCATCCCTGCCCCTTTCGCGATAATGGGCCGCAAATGCCCACACTCACCGTTGATCTCGGCAATCGCAGCTACCCCATCTTGCTGGGCACCGCGATGCTGGCCAAGCCGCAGAACTTCTTGCCCTATATTGGCAAGGGGCGCCCACTCATCGTCACCAATGACAGGGTAGCACCCCATTATCTGGAGACGCTGCGTCAGGCCGTGGCTGATTGCCATCCGGCAAGCCTTGTACTTCCGGATGGCGAATCACACAAAACCTTGCAGACGGCGGGCCTGATCTACGATGCCCTGCTCGAGGGACGATTTGGACGCGATGCCGTGTTGATTGCGCTGGGCGGCGGGGTAATCGGCGACTTGACCGGCTTTGCTGCTGCAACCTACCAGCGTGGGATTGGCTTTATCCAGGTCCCCACCACCCTGTTGGCACAGGTGGATTCCTCCGTGGGCGGCAAGACCGGCGTCAATCACCCGCTGGGCAAGAACATGATCGGCGCCTTCCACCAGCCCCTTGCCGTCATTGCCGACATTGATGTCCTGGGGACGCTGCCGAAGCGAGAACTGGTCGCGGGTCTGGCCGAGGTCATCAAGTATGGGCTACTTGGGGATGCGCCATTCCTTGACTGGATTGAACACCACATCGATGCGCTGCTCGCGCTCGATTCGGCCGCACTTGCCGAGGCCATCCAGCGCTCCTGCGCCAACAAGGCACGTATCGTGGGCCTGGATGAACGCGAAAGTGGGCCACGCGCCCTACTGAATCTGGGCCACACCTTCGCGCATGCCATCGAGGCCGGGCTCGGCTACGGTGCCTGGCTGCATGGCGAGGCCGTTGGTGCTGGCATGTGCATGGCTGCCGACCTGTCTTGCCGATTGGGTTGGCTATCCGCCGCTGACCGTGATCGCGCGATCAAGCTAATCGAGCGAGCCGGTCTGCCGACACGTTTACCTGAACAACTCAAACCCACGGATTTTGTACGACTGATGGCGCACGACAAGAAGGTACTTGCCGGTCAGCTACGACTGGTCCTGCTGAAGGCCATTGGCGAAGCCGTCGTAACCCGTGATTTCGAGCCAAGCAAGCTTGATGAAACGATCGCAAGCTATTGCGCTCCACCCTACGCCGCATGAGCCTGGCCGCATGAGCCTGGCCGCCTACGCTGCCCGCCCTGAACACTCGCGCGGACGCCGACATGCCGAGTCCAGTTCCAGTCATCGCAACGAATACCAGCGGGATCGTGACCGCATCGTCCATTCCGCG
>JBFKCG010000191.1:0-4578 GCA_041620675.1 Nevskiales bacterium | reverse complement strand
TTCCTGATCGACACCCTGATCGGGCTGTATGTCCTGGTCTTGCTGTTGCGCTTCATCCTGCAGGTCGTGCATGCGGACTTCTATAACCCGCTGTCGCAATTCGTATGGCAGGTCACCAACCGTCCGGTGTCGCTACTGCAGCGGGTGATCCCGCGCTGGCGCAACTACGACCTGGCTGCCCTGGTGTTCGCACTGGTGTTGGTCGGCTTCAACCTCTGGATTGATCTGAGCCTGGCAGGCCTGCGTATCGCGCCCTTCACGCTGCTGGCGTGGTCGGTGCTCAAGTTGATAACCTTGACGCTCAACCTGTATTTCTTCTCGATCCTGGTCCAGGCCATCATGAGCTGGATCAGCCCCGGCATGCCCAGCCCAGCCAGCGCAGTGTTGTGGAGCATCAATGAACCACTGCTCAAGCCCATCCGGAATATCTTGCCGCCTATTGCCGGGCTGGACCTTTCGCCACTGGTGCTCATGATCGCCATCCAGATGCTGCTGCGCCTGCTGCCCGGCTTGCCTGGGCTGCTGTGAACGATCCCGTGAATCAGCCACACGCTTTCCCACCGGGTTCGGTCGGTCTGGTGCAACCCCAGACCTTGCACGTGGACGCCGCCCTGCCGTTGGATTGCGGCAAGTCATTGCCCAGCTACGACCTGGTTTACGAGACCTACGGCACGCTCAACGCCGACCATAGCAACGCAATCCTGGTCTGCCACGCCCTGTCGGGCGACCATCACGTGGCCGGTTACCACAGCACCGAGGACCGCAAGCCCGGCTGGTGGGATGACTTCATCGGGCCCGGCAAGCCGATGGATACCAATCGCTTCTTCGTGGTCGGCATGAACAACCCCGGCGGCTGCAAGGGTTCCACCGGCCCGACCAGCCTCAACCCCGTCACGGGCAAGCATTACGGGCCGGACTTTCCCATTGTCACCGTGCGTGACTGGGTGCGCGCGCAGGCCGAGCTGGCGCGTCACCTCGGTATCAGGCAATGGGCCGCCGTCATTGGTGGCAGCCTGGGGGCAATGCAGGCGGTCCAGTGGGCCATCGACTACCCCGATGCGATTCGCCATGCCATCGTGATCGCGGCTGCGCCCAAGTTGTCGGCCCAGAACATCGCCTTCAACGAAATCGCACGCCAGGCCATCATGTCCGACCCGGACTTCCACGATGGCCATTACTACGAGCACAACGTGAGCCCACGGCGCGGGCTGATGCTGGCGCGCATGCTGGGCCACATCACCTACCTGTCGGATGACGCCATGCGCGCCAAGTTCGGTCGCGACCTGCGCGAGGGCAAGATCAACTTCAACTACGACGTCGAGTTCCAGGTCGAGAGCTACCTGCGCCACCAGGGCCAGTCGTTCGTGGACCGCTTTGATGCCAACACTTACCTGTTGATGACCAAGGCACTGGATTATTTCGATCCCGCGCGCGAGTTCGACAATGACCTGGCCAAGGCCTTTCGCCAGGCCAAGGCCAAGTTCTTGGTGATGTCCTTCTCCAGTGACTGGCGCTTTTCGCCGGCACGCTCGCGCGAAATCGTCAAGGCACTGGTGGATGCGCGCCGGGACGTAAGTTACGCCGAGATTGGCTCCCAACTTGGGCACGATGATTTCCTGATGCAGATACCGCATTACGTGCAGACACTGAGCTGCTATTTGGACCGAATTGCACGGGAGTCCGGCACATGAGCGCGGAAGCACCGTTGCTGCGGCCTGACCACGCCATCATCAGCGAGTGGATTCGCCCCGGCGCGCACGTGCTGGACCTGGGTTGTGGCGACGGCACCCTGCTCCAGCATCTGCAGCAAACCCGTGGCGTAACGGGTTATGGCCTTGAGATTGACCCGGATGAACTGGTCGGCTGCGTCCAGAAAG
The DNA here is from genome assembly GCA_041620675.1 of Nevskiales bacterium. Lineage (GTDB taxonomy): Bacteria > Pseudomonadota > Gammaproteobacteria > Nevskiales > DATLYR01 > DATLYR01. The sequence goes on along the minus strand of JBFKCG010000191.1, from coordinate 2,701 downwards.
GCGTGAATGCGATCCAGGCTGACCTTGACGCAGGCCTCGCCCAATTCGAGAACGCCTCGTTCGACTACGTGATCATGAGCGAAGCGCTACAGGTCGTGCAGCGCCCCGACCTGCTGATGGATGAAATCCTGCGCGTTGGCAACGAGTGCATCGTGACCTTTCCCAATTTTGGCCACTGGAAGAGCCGCGTAGCACTTGCGTTGCAAGGCCGCATGCCAGTTTCCCCGGCGTTGCCTGCGCAGTGGTACGACACGCTCAACATTCACCTGTGCACCGTGCGCGATTTCGAGCTGCTGTGCAGGCAGAAAGGCATCACCATCACGCGCCGTAGCGTGGTCGACCATGTGCATCGCAGCACCATAGGCATGCGCCTGTTTCCCAACCTGCTTGGCGAGATCGCGCTCTACCAACTCAAGCGCAACGGAGCAAAGCAGAAATGATGCGTGTGCTGCTATTCGTGCTGATGCTGACGAATACGGCGGCTTTTGCCGTCCAGAAGCAGACGTTTGGCGACTACACCGTGCATTACAACGCACAAAATAGCTCCGAGCTGAACCCGGAGGTTGCCAAGCGCCACCGTATCAGCCGCGACCCCCGGGTCGCCATGGTCATGGTCACCGTGCAGGACAAAGAGGGGGCTGCCGTTGCCGCTTCTGTCTCCGGCCAGGCCCGCAACCTGCTTGGCCAGGTGCAGCCGCTGGAAATGCGGGAGATCCGCGAGGGCCTCAGCATCTATTACCTGGGGCTGTTCAGCATCAGCAACCGCGACACCCAGGCATTCAATTTTGAAATTCAGCCCAAGGCCAGCCCGCACAGCTTCCGGCTGGAATTCAGCCAGCAGTTCTTCGTGGATTGAAGCTCGGCACCGCAGCGGCGCTCGCTCCGGCTGATGACTACAGCTCGCCCTGCACCTGCAGCTTTGTGCGGATGAAGTCTTCATGTGACAGGTGCAGCAAGTCTGCGAACCGTCGCATCAAGTGTTCTTCGTGGTGATGCAGGCGGCCATCGGCGTAGGCCACCTGCCACAGCATCTTCAGGACTGACTGTTTCTCTCGATGGCTGAGTCCGCTGTTGATGTCGTCAATGTAGCCGTGCATGCACACGGCCTGGTCGGCGGATTGCTCGGCGGTTGATACCAGCTCCTGCGCCTCTTCCTCTTGCAGCCCGAAGTGCTGCTCCAGCTCACGGCGCAGCGCGGCGCGCTCCGGTTCCCCATGTTCGGCATCGGCGCGTGCCATCTCTACCAGCAACACGGCCGCAGCGAGGCGAATCGCCTCATCACGTGACTCACCGCTTTCCTCGGGTTTACTCAGCAAGCTGCCCAGATGATGCCAGAAAGGCATATTGCTCAATGAACTCAATTCTTCTGTCTCCCCTTGATTTGGTAGCGGCCGTCGACAAATTCACCAAAGTACTGGTCCAGGTCTGGATGGTTGATTGGTGTCCCTTCGCGATCCGGGCGGATGTTGCGCTCGGCCACATAGGTCTCATGCCGGGCTCCGTCCACCAGCACGCGATACCAAGGCTGGTCCTTGGGTGGACGGCTGGGCGCCATTTTAACGTACCAGTCATCGGTGCCCGAGAATTTCATGTCCACATCCACCACAACGCCGCGATAGTCAAACAGCAGGTGGTGCACAAGCTCGCCCACGCAGAACTTGGCCTGTGACTGGGAGGGTTTAGTTTTTGCCATTCGACTCAGCCCCGAACCGGCAGCAACAGCTTTTAAGCATACGCCGCCTCGGCAAAGCCCGCGAATCGTCGGCTACTCCCGGGTAAAGCGGATATCGCCATACCAGGCCCTGCCACGTCCCTTGGCATCATCACAGTCGGTCATCAGGGCGACGCCGTCGATGTGCTCCGCATCAATGCCAAACACACTGCGAAAATCCCTGCGCAGGTCACGAGCCTCCTCATGCCAGCCTTTGTCCGGGCCGGAGCGCACGGCCACCATCATGGCCTGCCTGGTATAGGCATTCGGCCAGACACTGCCCACCGGCTTGCTGCTGGCCCAGACGTAGTTGAGCGCCTTGGTGCGCCAGATAAAGGCCCCGCCATCAATCACGACATAAATTCTCGCGGGATAGTCGTCACCTTTCTTCTGCGATTCATCCAGGCCGGGATAGGTGCCATCAATGCGCCAGCGCCAGCGCAGGATGGGGGTTTTTGCGAGATCAACCTCGATGCGCCGGTAAAAGGCCGCGGCGGCATTTTGGCAGTCCGCCTGCAGGACCTGGTGGCCCTCCATCTCGACCAGGCGGTATTGCGTCGCCTCGTTGAAAACCTTGCTTTCCCAGCCGCTCAGGTCACCCGCAGAGAAATGTCCAGCCTGGATACCCGCGGCCTGCGCGGATCCGGCCATGAGCACGAGAGAAACCAGCAGGCATTTGGGTGTGACTCGGCTCATCAAGCTCAGACCCCACTAGTCTGCCGCGAGTTCAGAAAATCTTTCCTGAAGCACAGGGGTGACAATCTCGCGCAGGTCCGCCAGCCGACCATGATAAAAATGGCCGACGCCGTCCAGCAGTCGCACATCAAGCGCTGGCAGCAGCGATTGCACGCGCGAGATCGTGTCGTCGCAATCAACGACATCATCGTCCCGGCCATGCACCAGCAGCCAGGGACAACCCGGCGATGGCACCGGCTTGGCGGCGAGGTAATGCAATGCCGGCGCGATCGTCACCAGTTGCTTTGGACAGCG
>JBFKCG010000190.1:0-4583 GCA_041620675.1 Nevskiales bacterium | reverse complement strand
GTATGTGCCATAGGCTTGTCGTGCGTCTGTCGCGTTGGGTCATGCGCTTGGCGCGCAGGGACCGGCGTTATGGGGGTGGCCCCGATACAGTCCAACTCAGGATTGTGGCGTCAATGTACCGTCAATCAGACCGGAGTAGAACCCAATGAGTCAGGCCATCAGAACAAATAACATGACCGATGCGCAGAAAAGCGCGCATATCAAGCAAGTCGTGGTCGCCGCGGGTGACCGGCTCAGGCAGAAATACGCCATCCTCCAGTATCAGGATGCGATTGGCGTGGCGATCATGGCGGTGTCACTGGCGGGGATGATTGGCAGCGGCGTCCTCTATTATCAGGGGCTCATCACCTGGTGGCTGTGTATCCCGATGGTGGCGCTGTTCGCCTCCTTCATCCATGAGCTGGAGCATGACCTGATCCATCTCATGTACTTCCGCAAAAAGCCCTGGGCCAACAACCTCATGCTCTTGCTGGGCTGGATCGCCCGGCCCAGCACGGTCAGCCCGTTCGTGCGCCGTCGCTTGCACCTGCATCACCACAAGCATTCCGGCACCGAGTCTGACCTAGAAGAGCGTGGCATCACCAATGGCGAACGCTGGGGCCTGCGCCGCCTGCTGATGACGGGTGACAACATGCTGGCCATCTACCTGCGTCCCCGCACCACCAAGAAAATGGTGCGTGAATTCATCAGGGCGCAGAAGACCACCGATCCCGCCCAGATCAAGGCCCTGATCAAGGAGCAGGTGCGTGGCTACTTCCCGCTTGGCAACCTGCACTACCTGATGTGGCATGGGTTCCTCGTGTTCCATGCCATTGACCTGATCGCGGCTGCCATGGGCTCTCCCATTGCCTGGTCCGCGAGCACCCAGTCCGTCATGGGCGTGATCGACTTCCTGGCGGTGGTGTGGCTGGCGCCGAGCGCGTTGCGTACCTTCTGCCTGCACTTCATCAGCAGCAACATGCATTACTACGGGGATGTCGAGGACGAGAACATCATGCAGCAGTGCCAGGTGCTCAACCCCTGGTGGCTGCTGCCGATGCAGTTGTTCTGCTTCAACTTCGGCAGCACCCATGCGATCCATCATTTCGTCGTGGCGCAGCCGTTCTACATCCGCCAGCTGGTGGCCAAGGACGCACACAAGGTCATGCGCGAGATGGGCGTGCGCTTCAACGACTTCGGCAGCTTCCGCCGTGCCAATCGCCTGAATGCGCAAGGCGACCTGAAAACACAGCCCGCACAGGCCTGAAGTGACTGCTGCCCTGGCGTAGCGGAATACCGCGCCAGGGCACTCAACTACAGGATCGGCCACCACTTAGGCTTGGAACTTTGACAGAGGCCCCAGACCACCGGATTATCGGCAGTCACTGGGAGGGGCGGAATGTCCGAATGGGTTGCTGTGGTGATTGGCTGGTATCAGGAGCCGCTGTTCTGGCTGTTCCCGATAGCCACCGGCTTGATCAGTATGTTCATGTTCATGCTGTTCGCGGCCCCGCTGACTTGGCTGGCAGTGCGCGACCCGGCATGGGCGCGCAAGTACAAGATCCAGTCCCGTCACGACAGGCACGTGAGCACTGTCGAGGCGCTGCGCCAGTGGCTGATCAATAACGTCCAGGCATTGGCAACCGCGGCTCTGTTATGGCCGCTGTTCCGCCTCAGCGACGTGCACGCGGGTCCCTTGCCGGAATGGTGGGTCATTGCGGCGCAGTTGCTGTTCTTCATCTACCTCGAAGATTTCCTCTACTACTGGTTTCACCGCGGCATGCACACGCGCTTCCTGCTCAAGCACGTGCATGGCGTTCATCACCGGATATATGCCCCGCGCGCGATCGCCGGGCATTACATGCATCCAGTGGAGTACGGCCTGACCGGACTGCTGGTGCTGCTACCACCATTGTTGATCGGGTCGCATGTGGCCGTGATCTGGCTGTGGGTGGTGTTCCGGCAGTGGGAGGCTGCGGAAGGCCATTGCGGTTACGACCTTCCCTGGTCCCCGACAAAGTGGCTGCCCTTTTCCGATGGCGGTGTACACCACGATTTCCACCATGCCCGGATCAAGGGTAATTTCGCGGGATTCCTGCGCTGGACCGACAGCGTGTTCGGCACGCTGGTGCCGGACTATGAGGCGGACAAGAGAAAATTGAGGGCAGGGCAGTGACGAACTGCAGCCTAGGGCCAGATCAAACAACAGGGGAGTTGAGCATGATCAAGCGGATTACTGTCGTAACCTTTTTAGCGTCCCTGACCCTGTTAACGGCTTGCGCGGGCAGCAAGGCCAGCGATCCCACGGCCGCAATCGAGGCGGGCAACCAGAAATTTGTCGAGCACTTCTTGAGGGGTGACGAGAAGGCCGTCGCCGCACTGTATACCGAAGATGCCCAGGTGGTTGCGCCCGGTGCCGCCATTGCCCAGGGCCGCGAGGCAATTGGCAAACTCTGGCGCGGCGCAATGGACTCCGGTATCAAGGGACTCGCGCTCAAGACCCTGCACGCCAGTGCTGTTGGCGATCTGGCCTATGAAGATGGCGAGGTCACGATCCTGCGTGAGGATGGAACGCCGACCAGCGCCCGCTACCTGGTGGTATGGAAGCGGATTGACGGTCAGTGGTACCTGCATCGAGACATCTGGAATATGGGACAGTAATGACCCGGCTATTCGTATTCACAATCGCGTGGATTAATCGGCGGCTTTATCTATCGCCCCGGCTGATCCAGGCACTGTGACATTCATTCTTTGAGGAAGCATCCATGACCGAGAACAAGTTCGACATCATTGTCTTTGGCGCCACCAGTTTCGTCGGCCAGATCCTCACGCATTACCTGTTCAAGCGTCATGGCGTGGGCGGTGAGCTGCGCTGGGCCATAGCCGGCCGTTCCGACACCAAGATGCAGGCTTTGCGTACGGAGCTGGGCATCGGCGCTGACCAGCTCGAGATGATCGTGGCTGACGCTGCTGATGAGGCGGCGCTGAAGGCGATGTGCGAACAGGCCAGGGTGGTGGTTTCGACAGTGGGGCCGTATGCCTTATATGGCTCGCCTCTGGTGAAAGCCTGCGTCGAGTCTGGCACCGATTACTGCGACCTGACCGGAGAAGTGCAGTGGGTGGTGGAAATGATCAAGGCCCACGAGGCGACGGCAAAGAAAACCGGCGCGCGCATCGTGCATTGCTGTGGCTTCGATTCCATCCCTTCCGACCTGGGCGTCTTCTTCCTGCAGCAGCAGGGCCAGAAAACCTATGGCCAGCCTTTCACGCGCGTAAAACTTCGCGTGAAGTCCATGCGCGGTGGATTCTCGGGCGGCACCGCAGCCAGCCTCATGAACGTAGTGAAGGAAGCGACCCGGGATGCCGCCCTGCGCAAGCTGCTGGCCAATCCTTATGCTGCCTGCCCAGACGACGGTATTCGCCGCGTGCCACAACCGAACGTGACCTTTGCCGAATATGATCCGGATGCCAGGTGCTGGACTGCGCCATTTATCATGGCCGGCATCAACACGCGCATCGTGCATCGATCGAACGCGCTCAGTGGCGGTGCCTATGGTTCCGGCTTCACCTATGACGAGGCCACCCTGACCGGCCGTGGCCTCAAGGGGCGCCTCGCGGCCATGGCCGTGGGCGGTGCCTTGGGTGGCTTCCTCTTCGCGACGGCCATGCCGCCGACTCGCTGGGTACTGCAGAAATTCGTGGTGCCGCAGCCGGGCGAAGGTCCCAGCCCGCAGGAACAGGAAAACGGTTTTTATGACATGCGCCTGTTTGGCCGTACCGCGGATGGCCGCACGCTCAAGACCAAGGTCACCGGTGATCGTGATCCCGGCTATGGCTCCACCGCCAAGATCCTGGGCGAGGCCGCCGTGTGCCTGGCACGGGATATCAGCAAGCCAGACAAGCCGGGCGGCTTCTGGACACCCGCAACGATCTTCGGTGACAAGCTGATCAAGCGCCTGCAGGCGCACGCAGGCCTGACGTTCGAAGTCATCGACTAGCCCGCCACGCTAGTTCGGCTGGCCAAGCATGTGATTCACTTCGGCCGCGAGCAGGGCCAGACAACTGACTGCACCCAGTAGCGGCAATGCCAGGCTGCGCTTGCGGGCCTGATCGCGCCAGAGGAGTACTAGCAGCGCCAGGTTCACGACAGTGAATACCAGGAGGATCAGGGCGCTGGCCAGCTTGGCCAGCCCCAGCACCGTGCCGCCGGCGACCAGCAACAGTGTGATGGCAAGCACGATGAGGGTGGCCAGGTGTGGCGTCTGTGTGCGTGCATGGACCTCGCCAATTAACGGGGGCAGTAACCGCTGGTGAGACAGGCCGTATAGCACTCGGGTCGCCATGATCAACTGAGCCAAGGCACCATTCGAGATGGCGACCATGCCGAGGATTGCCACGATGAACTGGCCGGGCAGACCTGTCTGGTTGAGAAGAAAAACGATTGGCGCTTCAGTGGCGGCCAGTGCCTCTACGGGTGCAGCCCCCATCGCCGCCAGGCACAGCCCAATGTAGACCGCAGCCGAAATGGCGAGTGCAACCGGTATGGCCAATCTGAGGGTTGCTCCGGGATGCTTGATTTCTTCCGCCAGGTTGACCAGGTCCTC
>JBFKCG010000189.1:0-4590 GCA_041620675.1 Nevskiales bacterium | reverse complement strand
GGTAGCAGCCCAGGACAAATCTTCTGGGGATCCAGTTTCGTCACGGGCCCGCAGGGAGAACTACTGGCACGGGCCAACGCGGAGGAAGGCGTCCACGTGGTCGATATCGACCTTGGCCGGTCAGAACAGGTACGTCGACTATGGCCCTATTTGCGGGATCGCCGAATCGAGGCCTATGGCGACCTGAGTAAACGATATCGGGATCACTAATACCGCTCGATTACAGACTGGATTATGCTTAGCCCAAGTCCTACCCAACGGAAGGGTCAAGGGAGTGTGCATGGTTTTCGAACCCAAGCATTCATGCCAGCGGAGGCATTTGTTACCTGATAGCCCAGTTGGCTGCGGTCCACAGCCATGACCGGAGGACTCGGTGTCCACCTCAACGAGAAGGAAGCCGCCCATTTTCGCGGCATCCTTGCCAACTCTGTTGTTTTCAAAGGGCTCGATGATTCTGTCATTGAGCTATTCCTTCAGAAGGGCATGATCCTGGAAGCCAAGAAAGGCGACCTGGTTTCATTCGAGCAAATGCCGGGTGGCATCGGGCTGTATGTCATCCTCGAAGGCAAGGTCGAAGTCTTCCGTGCACTCAACCCGGATAGCCTCGCCACCACGATTCCCAAGTTCCACCTCAACACCATACTGCCCGGACAGTGTCTGGGTGAATATTCCCTGCTGGATGGCCTGGCAACCTCCGCTTCCGCCATGACGCTTGAGAACAGCCGATTGTACTTTCTGCCGCGAGGTGCCTTTCAGAGCATACTCGATGGGAGCGCCGAGATTGCCAAGATCATTTATCGAAACATGCTTTTGTTCCTCATCATGCGCCTGCGCAAGAAGGACGAAGAGTCCGACTCTGCTTACTGACAGATATCCCAGATCACTCGTGTGAGGGGCATGCCATGACGGTATGGCATAATCGCGCCCCGCTATGCCTTCCAAAGCCCAGTCCAGTGCGCTAGAACCACAACTACCCGGTGCAAGCCAGCAACGGCTGGCTTGGCATGGGCTGGAAGGTAGCGCTGGCGCCTTGGCGCTGGCCAGTGCCGCCAAGACCCACACAGGACCATTACTGGTACTGACACAAGACGAATCGCAGGCGTGGCGACTGGAAGCCGCGCTACGTTTTTTTGCCCCACCCGAAGTACCGGTTCTGCATTTTCCGGACCTGGAAACACTGCCTTACGACTTGTTCTCTCCGCACCAGGACATCCTATCGGAGCGCCTGGCCACACTGTATCGCCTGCCACGCCTTGAAAAAGGACTGGTGATTGTTTCAGCCGACACCCTGTTGCAGCGACTTCCCCCGCGTGACTACCTTGAGGCGCGTGCCTTCCTGCTCAAATGTGGCGACAAACTTGACAGCCAGGCCTTGCGGGATCGGCTGGCCAATGTTGGCTACCAGGGAGTATCTGAAGTCCAGGCACATGGCGAATTCGCGGTAAGGGGTGCGATCCTCGACATCTACCCGATGGGTAGCCGCCAAGCCTACCGCATCGACCTGTTTGACGACGAAGTGGAATCCATCCGCAGTTTCGACCCGGAGACGCAGCGCTCCATCGACCGCCTACAGGAAATCCGCGTACTGCCCGGTCGAGAATTTCCACTGGATGACGATGCCATTCAGTTTTTCCGCCGTCGTTATCGTGAACGCTTTCCTGGCGACCCCAGCCGCAGCCGCATCTATTCGGATGTGAGCGAGGGCATCGCACCCGCCGGCATCGAATATTACCTGCCGCTGTTTTTCGAGAAGACCGCCAGCCTGTTTGATTATCTGCCTGAGACGGCCCTACTCGCCTGCTATGGCGACGTGGACCAGAGCCTGCAACAGGACCTGCAGCAGATCCATGAACGTTATGAGCAGCGTCGAGGAGATATCGAGCGGCCGTTGTTGCCACCCGAGGAAGCCTTCGTTGACTCAGAGGCACTGTTTGACACATTGAGAGGCCGTCCGGTTGTATGGCTTAACCCGCCTGCTTCCCAGACTGAGCTGCTGGCCGTCGATTACTCGACCTCCTTCCAACGTTACGCCACCAACAATGAACCAGCCCTGGCGGCCAGCTTGCTGGCCGGCTTCATCGACTCGCAAGGTGGCCGCACCCTGCTCACTGCGGAATCCGCAGGACGCCGAGAGGCCATCCTGGAACTGCTGGCGCCGGCAGGGCTGCTGCCCAGCCTTGTTGGCGGCTGGCAGGACTTCCTGGCTGGCCATGATTCGCTCTGCATCTGCGAGGCCCCCCTTGACCAAGACCTGGTGCTGGATGAGCCACGCCTGTCTCTCATTACAGAAGCACAGTTGCTTGGTACACGTCCGCTGGCGCAGCGAACGCGCAAGGCCGTACGCGATCCCGAGGCAATCCTGCGCGACCTCACGGACCTCGCACTGGGCGCCCCAGTTGTCCATCAGGATCATGGCGTTGGGCGTTATGGCGGTTTGCAGTACCTGGATGCTGGCGGCATCGCCACCGAATTCCTGATGATTGAGTATGCGGGCGGTGACAAGCTATACGTACCAGTTTCCTCGCTGCAATTGGTGCATCGCTATAGCGGCAGTGAACCTGAATTGGCACCATTGCACCGGCTAGGGAATGACCGCTGGCAAAAAGCCAAGGATAAAGCTGCCGAGCGTGTACGCGATGTTGCCACGGAATTGCTGGAGATCCAGGCACGTCGCGGCAGTAAACAGCGCACAGCTTGCACCCTGGACGAGGCCGATTATCGGCGCTTCAGTGCCGGTTTCCCTTTCACCGAGACACCGGACCAGCAGAAAGCCATCAACGCCGTGCTCACCGACATGCAGTCGGCACTGCCGATGGACCGGGTCGTCTGCGGTGACGTCGGCTTTGGCAAGACCGAAGTTGCGCTACGTGCGGCCTTTGTCGCCGCCCAAAATAGCCGTCAGGTCTGCGTGCTCGTCCCCACCACCCTGCTGGCACAACAGCATTACCGTAATTTTGCCGATCGTTTCGCCAATCTGCCCATTAAGGTGGCCGTCCTGTCACGCCTGCGTACGCGCAAGGAACAGGGGGAACTGCTCTCGGATCTGGCCAATGGCAAGATCGACATCATCATCGGGACCCACCGGCTACTGCAGGACGATATTCGCTTCAAGAATCTGGGACTGGTCATCGTCGACGAAGAGCATCGCTTTGGCGTTCGCCACAAGGAACAGCTGAAGAAGATGCGAGCCGAGGTCGACCTATTGACGCTCACGGCAACGCCGATTCCACGTACGCTGAACATGAGCCTGGCCGGACTTCGCGACCTTTCGATTATTGCGACGCCACCGACCCACCGCCTCTCGGTCAAGACCTTCATCGGCCAATGGGACCCAGCGACCATCCATGAGGCCTGCCTGCGCGAAATCAAGCGTGGCGGCCAGGTCTACTTCCTGCATAACCAGGTCGAGGATATCGAGAAGATCAGCCGAGAATTGCAAGGGATCGTGCCAGAGGCGAGCATTCGCATCGCCCATGGACAAATGCCCGAACGCGAGCTTGAACAGGTCATGCTCGACTTCTACCACCGGCGCTTCAACCTGCTGCTGTGCACGACCATTATCGAAAGTGGCATTGACGTGCCCACGGCCAATACCATCATCATGAACCGCGCTGACCGCTTGGGCCTCGCCCAGTTGCACCAGTTGCGAGGACGCGTCGGTCGATCCCATCACCGCGCCTACGCTTACCTGGTCGTACCGGATGACAAGTCACTGACTGGTGATGCACAGAAACGTCTTGAGGCGATCGCTGCCATGGAAGAACTGGGCGCAGGCTTCATGCTGGCTACTCACGACCTTGAGATTCGCGGAGCCGGCGAGCTCCTTGGCGAGGGTCAAAGTGGGCAGATCGAGGAAGTCGGATTCGAGCTCTACACACGCCTGCTTGAGCGCGCTGTGCGAAGTATCAAGGCGGGCAAGCTACCCACGGATGCGCTGGAACCGGAACATGACGCCGAAATCGACCTAGGTGTCTCAACTCTGTTGCCGAACGATTACCTGCCTGACATCCATGGCCGACTGATCCTGTACAAGCGCATCAGCAGCGCGCGCGATGACCAGGAATTACGCGAACTCAAGGTTGAGCTGATCGATCGGTTTGGCTTGCTGCCAGAACCCACTGAAAACCTGTTCCGGGCGGCGGCATTAAGGTTGCGGGCGACCCCGCTAGGCATCCGCAAGCTTGAGGCAGGGCCGCAAGGAGGACAGGTCCTGTTCCATGACAAGCCCAATGTGGATCCCACCATCATCATTCGCCTGATCCAGCAGCATAAGGACGTTTACAAACTGGAGGGACCGAATCGCCTACGGTTTAAGCTTGGGCTGGCCCAGCCAGAACAACGCTATCGCATGCTGGAGAGTTTGCTGGAAAGGCTTTCAGGCACCAGTGCTTCGACACAGTAGCCTCGCCCACAGCCAGACCTTTCGGTAATCTGTCACATATGCTGAAACCAGCCTTGCTGATGTTGTGTGCGCTGTTACTGTCCATGAATGCCTGGGCAGCCGACTATCGCGTTGACATGATTATCACCCTGAATCGCGATGCGCCTCCGGACATTGCCATGACTCATGGCCTGGCCGTTCAGCCCCCC
>JBFKCG010000188.1:0-4597 GCA_041620675.1 Nevskiales bacterium | reverse complement strand
CAATGCGGGTATTACTGACCTTTCGGGCTATGCCATGGACCCGAAAGCAAAGTTGCTCGAGGATTTCTTCCTCGATTAATCATGAGTCTAAGCAAACAGGGTTATGTAGATAAAGAAAAAGGGGGCTCGAAGCCCCCTTTTACTACGCTCTTATAGCAGATCTGCTACGGAGGGCAGGTTGCACCCAGTGCGCCTGCCAATCCAGGGCCAATTGGCGCGGGGATTGCGCACAGCTGAGCAGGGCTGGGAGCACTACCGCCACCGCTTGGGGGTGGGCAGGCACCGCCAGTACCCGCAACAATTTGCGGACCCAGTGTTGGAATTGCGCATAGTTGAGTTGGAGTCAGTGGAGACGCTCCTCCAGGTGCTGCTGCGGGGCACTTGAAGCCACAGTTCTGCTCTACTATTGCCGGCCCAACGCCGGGCACCGCACATAGCCCGGTGGAACTTAATTGGCCCGCGTTATTAGGACAAGATCCACCTGCTCCTGCCACAATAGCTGGACCAATAGTCGGAATAGCGCAAAGTGCGGCACCATCAAGCGTACAGCTAGCTGCAGGCCCTGTACCAGGCGTACCGCCACCCGTGTTGAAATCGCCGTCACTGTCGGCGCATCCAGTCAAGCCAGCTGCCAGCATCATGCTGACCAGCAGCACGCCAAATCGATTAGTCATCCTACTCATAAATCCTCCGCCCCAATGTGTTACAGGTTTTCAACGTTGCAATCCTACAGAAGTCATCACATGCCGACCACTACCAAGTTCCTGTCTTGGAGAATGCGCCGGTCCGCGAATGTTTCCTAGTGGATAATATTAACTAGCAATTTCAGCGTCGCCGTTAGTAGTTTCTGCTTAATTTCTACCAGAAATGGGCAATAACCCTTCAAAAGCATGTAGTTGTCAATTGCAATTGGCTGACTACGTGACTAGTAAAGTGCGTACTACTGGTTACTCAATCTCCGCTTGCCCCAGCCAATTACTGTGATTCGATGCGGAACTCAACACGGCGGTTTTGTTCGCGTCCGAAGTCATTGTCATTCGAGGCGACAGGCTCGGATTCTCCGTAACCAGTTGCCCGCAGATTGTCAGCCGAGATTCCCTTGTCGACCAGATGCGATTTGACCGCTTCAGCACGTCTCTGTGACAGGTCGCGGTTGTACTCTTCTGACCCATGGCTATCGGTATGTCCGGCGATCTCGACCCTCATGGAAGGCTGGCCGAGCATGGTCTTGACGGAGTCTTGCAGGATGGTCTGTGCATTCACACCCAGGCGCGTGGAGTCATAGTCGAAGCTCACGCCCTTCAGCACAAATACCTGTGGGACTGCGCAGCCAGTGCCGTCCACCTTGAGCCCGGACATGGTGCCGGGGCACTTATCTAGGTTGTCGGGAACGCCGTCGCCATCTTCATCGCCATAGGCGATGGTCGGTGCAGGCGTGGCTGCCTGAGGCTTGAATAACGGCATTTGCAGGCCTAGTCCAACGGCCACATCGGTTTCACCTACACCCGAGTCATAGACCAGCCGGATATCACCCCGTACGGCCAATCCGTGATCCGTGATCGGCTGCGTCAGGAACCCGACGCCCGCGTTGGCATACAGGCCAGTTTCATCGCCGCCTGCAATATCCAGTATCTCGTTATGGACCAAGCCAAGTCCGCCAACGAGGTAAGGTGAGATGCCTTCACGATCGAGAAAATAAAGCGCATCCCAACCTATGGCATAACGGTAAAAGTCAGAGGATGAGGAGTCAGTTTCGTTGATCGTGCCTGACGCGACCCATTCATGGTTCCACTTGTCATCCACCATCTTGCCGTAGATGAAGTTCATGCCGCCGCCGTAATCGACGAAGGGACGATCCGTACTACGATAAACGCCCATTCCACCCAGGTAGGTGCCGGTCGTTTGGCCCTCTTCCTGGGCTGCGCCTGAATCCGCTTCGTCCTGAGCGTACGCATGAAAAGCGAACGGCATCATGCAGGCGAGCGTTGCGCCCGTTAATAGACGGCGTGAAACTGGCATTTGGTGTTTCCCCCTACGAAGTTCGTTATCAATTGCTGGGCAATCGTCCTGCGAAGATGTTATGTATTTTTCGTCTAAAACGCAAAACAAATGCTTGCACTAATTTGAGTCACAATGCCCCACTTGCCTCGCCCATGACGGTACAATCCAACTCAGTTCTTTCCACCTCTTCATAGTGACCTATGGCTACCAAACGCGCACGACCGAGCCCGGCCGCTTCCAAGGACAAGATCAAGGATCTTGATGTCGTCGTCATTGGCAGTGGTCCGGGCGGAGAAGGCGCGGCCTTGATGGCCGCCAAGAGTCGGCGCTCAGTCGCGGTAGTGGAAAGCTTCTCTGAAGTTGGCGGCGGCTGTACCCACTGGGGGACCATCCCCAACAAAGCCCTTCGTCACGCAGTCCAACGCTTGACCGAGTTCAACCACAATCCGTTGTTTCGCAGCCTGGGACGCACCCAATCACTGACCTACCCTGACCTGCTCCGTGCTGCCGATGATGTCATTCGACTTCAGACGACCCAGCGACGTCGCTATTACGAACGAAACCGCATTCGCCTAGTGCGTGGGCATGCCCGCTTCAGTGATGCCCACACGGTGACGGTCGATACACCTGAAGGCGCATCCGTCCAGCTCCGGGCAAAACACTTTGTGATCGCCGTGGGTTCCCGTCCGTATCACCCTTCCGACGTAGACTTTACACACCCCGGCATCCATGACAGTGACAGCATTCTGCGGCTCAGCCATACGCCACACAGCATCACGATTTATGGTGCGGGCGTTATCGGCTGTGAGTATGCATCCATTTTTGCCAACCTCGGCATCAAGGTGAACCTGATCAACACGCAGGACAAGCTGCTGTCATTCCTCGATGACGAGATTACGGACGCCCTCTCCTATCACCTGCGCGAGCAGGGCGTGATCATCCGCCACAAGGAACAGTATCGCCGGGTCGAGGGGCGGGATCAGGATGTAGTGGTCCACCTGGAATCAGGCAAGCGCATTCGCAGTGAGGCCCTGTTATGGGCCAACGGTCGCACGGGCAACACGGACAACCTGGGCCTGGAAACCCTGCCACTGGTGGCGAATGGTCGCGGGCAACTGGCAGTCAACCAAAACTTCCAGACCGAGTTGCCGCATATATATGCCGTCGGTGACGTTATCGGCCCGCCGGCACTGGCTAGCGCGGCCTATGACCAGGGTCGATTTGCGGCCACCCACCTTCTCAATGGGCGCTGTGACCACAGCCTGTTTGAATTCATTCCCACCGGCATCTATACAATCCCGGAAATCAGCTCTGTTGGCCGTAATGAACGTCAACTGACGGATGCCGCAGTGCCATTTGAAGTGGGACATGCGCATTTTCGACACCTTGCACGTGCCCAGATGACCGAGCAGACCACTGGCATGCTCAAATTACTGTTTCACCCTGAGACTCTGGAGATCCTCGGCATTCACTGCTTTGGGGATCGGGCTTCAGAGATCGTCCATATCGGCCAGGCCATCATGGCCGGCAAGGATGGCGCCAATAACCTCATGTATTTCATCAATACCACCTTCAACTACCCCACCATGGCAGAGGCCTATCGCGTCGCTGCCCTGAATGGGATAAACCGGCTCGGCTGATACAGGCTAGTCGTGGTAGTCTCGTAGGCAGAGATGACACGTATAGCCTTGATCATCATGAGTTTCTGTCTCGGTGGCTGGCTGATCGCAGCCGAGCCTGAGACCACTCGTCCTGAAGCCCCCACTCGAGCTGCACTGATCGACATCCAGGGCCCCATTGGTCCTGCGACAAGCCTCTATTACGACAGCGCCAGTACGCGCGCCGCTGAATTGAATGCAAGCCTGATTATCCTGCGCATCGACACGCCGGGAGGCTTGGATCAGGCGATGCGCGACATAATTAAGGGCGTTCTTTCCTCAAACATTCCCGTGGTTGGCTTTGTGGCGCCCTCTGGTGCCCGTGCTGCCAGTGCCGGCACCTATATCCTGTATGCCACCCATGTCGCGGCAATGTCGCCTGCCACCAATCTTGGTGCCGCAACGCCGGTGCCCGTCATGGGCGGCGCGCCAGAGCCACCGAAGCCAACAGGCGACAAGCCCGGCACAACGAAACAACCAACGGAGGATGCAGGCGCGGATGCAATGAAGCAGAAAATGATCAATGACGCGGTTGCCTATATCCGCAGCCTTGCTGAAGAGCGTGGAAGAAACGCCGACTGGGCCGAGCGTGCGGTTCGTGACGGCGCCAGCCTGTCAGCGGAAGAAGCACGCAAGCAAGGCGTGATTGAGATTGTCGCCACCGACATCAATGACCTGCTGCGTCAGCTCAATGGGCGTAAGGTCAAGCTCAATTCGGGCAAGACGGAAGTCCTCAACACAGACAACATCGTTATCGAAGCCATTGCACCGGATTGGCGCGAGAAAATGCTGGGCGTGCTAACCAATCCTGCGGTTGCCTACATCCTCATGCTGATCGGCATATATGGCCTCTTGTTGGAAGGCTATAACCCCGGGGGGATCCTCCCGGGCGTTATTGGCGGCATATGCCTTTTGCTTGCTCTGTATGCATTCCAGAT
>JBFKCG010000187.1:0-4640 GCA_041620675.1 Nevskiales bacterium | reverse complement strand
TTGCCGTGCTGACGAAGTTTTTCGAGTGACGCCAACGCCGGCTGTATACCCTCCAACTTGTACAGCATGTAGGACTTTCGCAGGAGCGCTTCGATGACGTGACTACCGCCCGTCACCGCACCATACCAATTGTAGGCTTCACGGAAATTTTCCCGCTCATCCTCGATCTGGCCCAGGAACCAGGCGGCATCATCGCGACGCTGACCGGACTCGAACAAAGTCAGGAAATGACGGTAAGCCTCGTCCGGCTTGCGTGACTGCAGGGCTATCAAGGCAAGCGCGAAATGCGCATCGCTATTCGTCCTGTCCTGGCGCAGCACTTCCCGATACTGTTCGCTGGCAGCGTCCAGTTGTTCAGCTTCCAGTAACAGACGGGCATAGGACAGGCGCAAGGTATTTCTTTCGCTGCTGCGCTTGTATGCCTGGTCGAATGTGCGCCGTGCTTCCGGCAATTGTTTTGATCGGACTTGCGCGCCAATCTTGAGCAGATAGGCTTCTGACCACTCCCGATCCAGTTTCAGCGCAGCGTCAGCCTGCTCAATGCCCAGGTCGTAACGACCCAGACGAATCGCCTGTAGTCCATAGGCGTAATGGGCGGCTGCGCGCTGAGGCTCGGCGTTCACGAGGCGCTGCATGACGGCAAGTGCAGGCTCCGCCTGCTCTGGGTCACCGCTCAACAGCAACGCCACCTCGCGAAACCCCTCATCAGGCCCTTCCGGATGACGCGCAATAATGGCGCGGCACTCTGCATACAAGGCATCCACCCTGCCCTTGCGCAGGTAATTGCGGGCAATCAGTTCGCGTGGCGGAACGGCACTGGGTGCCAAGGTGGACCAGCGCAGGGCAGCTTGCAGGGCCATGCTCTCGTCCCCCGCCAGCAATGAATAGCGTGTCGCGCTTTCGGCCAATTCGGGGTTCTGCGAGAGCTGTGCTGCCTCAAGGTAATGGAAGGCCGCGACATTCGGCACATTGCGCTGGCCCGCCAGCTCCGCGACCAGCACGTGATACTGCAGGCGCTCCTCTGGGTCCTCGGGAATGAGGACGGAACTTTCGGCTTCCTGTTCCGCCCCGGTTTCTGGCATTGGCGCACTCGTGATCGAGGCGCAGGCGCTTATCAGCGACAGTAGCGCCAAGGGTAGAAGCGTCCGGGAATAATCGGGGATCACAATGCTGGAACCTGAAAATAACACTGAACAAAGTGTACTCTGCCGCCAGCCACGCGGCCAGCCGCAGGCAACGAAAAACCCTTGAAAGCCAGCCAGTTGAACCAAGCCGAGACCACCCCCTTGCTTGTGTTCGGCAGTCGCATGGCCGAAAATTTCACTAGCCAGAACCTGCGGCTCCCAGCCCGCCGCGATAATGCGGCCAGAATGCTGCCAGTGACCACCTCATGCGCCTGCTGACCATCGGACTCAACCACAATACCGCGCCGCTGGCACTGCGCGAGGCGGTAGCGTTCACCGAGCCGCAATTGCCAGAAGGCCTGCAAACCCTCACCGCACTACCGGGCATTGAGGAAGGCGCGATTCTGTCAACCTGCAACCGTACCGAAATTTACGCCGTAGCCGAGGGCGACACCGCGCCGCCATTGGGTGACTGGTTGTGCCGGCAGCGCAAACTGGAATCTTCGCGCTTGACACCCTACCTATACACACACAGCGGCCGCGATAGCGTCAGGCATACCTTAAGGGTCGCCGCGGGACTGGACTCCATGATCCTGGGCGAGCCACAGATCCTGGGACAGATGAAGCAGGCGTACCACAAGGCACGCGTGGCACATACGGCGGGCCCGCTGTTATCGCGGATGTTCCAGCACGCCTTCTCCGTCGCGAAGCTGGTTCGTTCCAGCACCAGCATTGGTGCCAACCCGGTCTCTGTTGCCTACGCCGCCGTCAGGCTCGCACAGCAGATCTTTTCGGATTTCGGTTCTCGCACGGCCATGCTGATTGGCGCAGGCGACACCATCGAGTTGGCCGCGCGCCATCTGCACGACAATGGCATGGGCCGGATGATCTTCGCCAACCGCAGCATTGAACGTGCCCAATTACTGGCCAGCCAATACCACGGGTATGCAATCCGCCTGGATGAAATCGACAAGCATCTGGCCGAGGCCGATATGGTGATCAGCGCCACTGGCAGCGAGCAGCTGATCCTGCCCATCGCTGCCGTGCGTCAGGCCCTGCAGCTGCGCAAGCGACGGCCAATGTTCCTGGTGGACTTGGCGGTGCCGCGTGATATTGACCCGGCGGTCACGGAACTGGAAGACGCCTATTTGTACACGGTGGATGACCTGCGCAACGTGATCGAAGACAATCTGCGCTCACGCCGTGAAGCAGCCACTGCCGCCGAAGCCATCATCAGCGAGCGCACTGAGGAATTCATGGCCTGGATGCATTCTCGTTCGGCCACCGGCACCATCAACAGCCTGCGGCGCCAGGCCGAACGTGAGCGTGACGCGGTGCTGGAACGCGCGCGGCGGCTGCTGGCACAGGGCAAGCCGATTGATGAGGTGCTGGATTACATCGGCAGCACCCTGACCAACAAGCTGATGCACGCCCCGACCTCGCGGCTGCGCCAGGCAGGACCAGAAGAACAACGCAGACTGCTGGAGACCACTCGCCGGCTGTTCAACCTTGGCGACGATGACATATAAGCAGCCTTGAAATGAAACCCTCCCTGTTGCGAAAACTCGATGAATTGATGCTCCGCCATGAGGACCTGGGTCGCCAGATGGCGGACCCTCTGGTCATTGCTGACAAGGACAAGTTCCGGCGTTTCTCGCAGGAATATGCCCAACTCGAGCCCCTGACCGACCTGTTCTCGCAGTACCAAAAGACCGTGGGCGAGGTTGCCGAGTCCGAGGCGATGAGGTCCGACCCCGACCCGACGATGCAGGCCATGGCGGAGGAAGAGCTGCCACGCCTGAAATCAGAACGCGACCGGCTCGAGCGCGAACTCCAGGGCTTCCTGGTTCCGCGCGACCCAAAGGACGACGCCAATATCTTCCTGGAAATTCGTGCGGCTGCCGGTGGCGACGAGGCCGCGATCTTCGCCGGCGACCTGTTCCGCATGTACTCGCGATATGCGGAGAACCGAAACTGGAAGGTCGAAATCCTCAGCGAAAGCCTAGGCGAGCATGGCGGTTACAAGGAGATCATCTCGCGTATCCAGGGCCAAGGTGCCTATTCACAGTTGAAATTCGAGTCAGGCGCGCACCGCGTACAGCGCGTACCCAAGACCGAAGCCCAGGGCCGCATCCACACCTCAACCTGCACGGTTGCGATCCTGCCCGAACTGGACGAAATTGAAGACGTGAAGATCAATCCCTCCGACTTGAGAGTCGATACCTATCGCGCCTCCGGTGCGGGTGGGCAGCATGTCAACAAGACGGACTCCGCCATCCGTATCACGCACTTGCCTACTGGCATCATTGTCGAGTGCCAGGACGAGCGCTCGCAACACAAGAACCGCGCGCGGGCGATGAGCCTGCTCGCTGCACGCATCCGTGACGGGCAACAGGCCAAGCAGGACGCGGAACTGGCACAAACCCGCAAGCTGCAGGTCGGCACCGGCGATCGTTCCGAACGTATCCGGACTTACAACTTCCCGCAAAGCCGGGTAACCGATCACCGCGTCAACCTGACCCTGTACCAGCTGGACGCGGTGATGGAAGGTGAGCTGGATGCCATCCTCGGACCTTTGATCAACGAATACCAGGCGGAACAGCTGGCGGCGCTCGGTGACTAAGCCCACTGAACTCGCTGCTGCGCTGGATGCCGCAAGCCAGCGCCTCAAGGACACCAGCGAAAGCGCGCGAACCGATGCCTCCGTGCTGCTCTGCCATGTCCTGGATTGCCCGCGCAGTTTCCTGCTGAGTCACCCGGAAACGCAGCTGACCCCCGAGCAGCAACAGCGCTTCGAGGCTCTGGTTAAACGCCGCCAGGCCGGCGAACCCGTGGCATACCTCACCGGCACCAAGGAATTCTGGTCACTGGAACTGAAAGTGACGCCGGCCGTCCTCATCCCCCGACCCGAAACCGAAACCCTGGTCGAGGCCGCCTTGGCACGCCTGCCCATCGACGAGCCGCGTCGCGTGGCGGATCTGGGCACCGGCAGTGGGGCCATTGCGCTCTCAATCGCGCGTGAACGCCCACGCGCACATGTGATCGGCACGGATGTTTCCGATGATGCCATCGCAGTCGCACGCCAGAATGAGCGTACCCACGCCATCCCCAACGTGGCCTTCCATGAAAGCGTCTGGTTTGCAGCACTCGAGGGCCAGACCTTCGACCTGATCGTTTCCAATCCGCCTTATGTGGCGGCGGATGACCCGCATATGCAGGCATTGCGAAACGAACCGCGTGCTGCCCTGGTATCCGGGCCCGACGGCCTGGATGCCTTGCGACGCATCATTCGCGAGGCGCCTGTCTTTCTCAACCCGCAGGGCTGGTTGCTGGTCGAGTATGGTGCCGAGCAGGATAAGGCGGTGCGCGAATTATTCTCGGCCGCCGGTTTCCGCGACATCGAAACCCTTCCGGACCTGGCCGGGCTAGCCCGCGTCACCGCTGGCCAGCGTGGCTGACCTGGCTCGATACAGCCGGCAGATGATCCTGCCGCAGGTGGATACACACGGCCAGCAG
>JBFKCG010000186.1:0-4660 GCA_041620675.1 Nevskiales bacterium | reverse complement strand
TAAGGTGTCAGTGCCCTGTTCACGGTTGCGCACATCCACGCGTCCGCCGAGGATGAGGTCGGAGTTGGCGCGGTACAGCAGTTCCAGTTCGTTCGTATTCCAGTCATCACGCTGGCCAGACAGGCTGCTGTGACTGAAAAGATTTGAAAGCGTCCAGCGCGTTGTCGCGGCATTGTGTTCCGCGAACGCGGGGCTGGCCATGCAGCTGGCGGCAACGAATAGGGCAGTGCTGTGGGCGATTCGTTTGGTTGATGCCAGCAGTGGCAACCGGGGTCTCATGTCAGCCTGTCCTTTTAAGCACGCGGTCGTTGGCGCGCGGAAGCTGGCGGCTATAGTGGTTGGTGGTACCTTTGCGCTGGTAAAAGCCGACGAGATCGTCCACTGTTTGCTCCAGCTTCCATGCGTGTTGGTAGCCCGTCAGTTCTTGCAGGCGATCCAGTATCGGTAGTCGCTGCGTGATCTGCTCAAAGTCAGCACCATAGGCCTTCGTGAAGGGTACGAAGTCCAGCTTGGATGGGCTGTTGGTGCGTAGCTTGACCATCTCGGCCAGTGCGCGGATGGGAATTTCCTTGTTGTTGCCGACGTTGACGATCTGCCCGTGGGCGGCTGTCGTGCCAGCGAGCGTATCCAGCATTGCGACGGTATCGCGTACGTCACAGAAAGAGCGCGTCTGGCCACCGTCGCCGAAAACGGTCAACGGGTCTCCCGCCAAGGCCTGTTGCACAAACCTGGGCACAACAAAGCCATACATGCCCGACTGGCGCGGGCCAATGGCATTGAACAAGCGCACCGCAACCACCGGGAGCTGGTACTTGTCGGCATAGGCGCGCGCCTGGATCTCGTTCGTTAGTTTGCTCGCTGCGTAATTAACCAGCGGGTTACGGGGCGACAGGGTGATGTCAGCAGTCTCGCGAAGATCATCCGGGTTCGAATGCGCATACACGGAGGAACTGGAGGGAATGATGGTTTGCGCGCGAGCGCCGGCATCGGCCAGAGCCTTCAGGACCCGCTCGCAACCCAGCACATTGACCCGCGTGACATTGATCGGCTCGTTGAGCACACGAAACATGCCAACGACGGCGGCCATGTGATAGACGCGATCCGCGTCGGCGAGGGCCTCTTCGAGTCCATCCCAGTGGACGATGTCGGCTTTCACGAACCGATAGGCATCGTTGCCCGAGAAAAGCTCAACCGCCGCCTGCGTGCCGGTGCTGAGGTCGTCTATCGCCAGGACTTCGTCGCCCTGGGCGAGGTGGCGCTCAACCAGATGAGAACCAATGAAGCCTGCGCCACCGGTCACGACTACACGCATGGGAGGACTCCGCAGTTAGCAAGCTTGTAGGCCATCACTTTCATTACACCCTTCTTTATCGTTAGTTATTGATAGAGTAGTCACGTTGCCCTTCCTGACCAATGGATAAAACGACCTATGCCAAGGTCGAGGTGGAAGGGGGTTTGGTGGCAACACTAGGGTGGGTGCAGAAGATGAGTGACTCCAGAAAAAAGCCTTTAATACCAGCCGCTAAGACCAATGATGGCGAGGCTGTTGTCCTAAGCGCGGCCGGACAGGTTTTGGCGCAGCGCATCAATAGCCGAGAGGCGGTGGTTGCCATCGTGGGCCTGGGTTATGTCGGCCTGCCTTTGGCGGGGGCGGTACACGATGCGGGCTTCACCGTAATCGGCTTGGATAGCGACCCCAGGAAGGTGGAGTTGCTTGGCCAGGGCAAGAGCTACCTGAAGCACCTGGGACCCGAACTCGTCGATGGACTGGTCTCATCGGGTCGATTCCACGCGAGCAGTGATGAGGCCGAGCTGGATCGGGCAGACATCATCATCCTGTGCGTGCCTACGCCACTGGGTCGGCATCGCGAGCCGGACATGAGCTTCGTGGAGTCCTCGACTGAAATGTGCGCGCGTCACCTGCGTGCCGGGCAAATGATCGTGCTCGAATCCACCACCTATCCCGGCACCACGCGCGGGTTATGCCAGCCCCTGCTGGAACAGGGCAGCCTGCGGTGCGGCAGCGATTTTTTCCTGGCGTTCAGCCCGGAACGCGAAGATCCGGGTCGCAAGGATTACAGGACCAAGACTATCCCCAAGCTGGTGGGCGGTGTGGATGCCGTGAGCACCCGCCTGGCGGTGAGCCTGTATGAGTTGGCGGTGCGCGAGGTTGTCCCAGTCGAGAGCGCCGAAATTGCCGAAACCGCCAAGCTGCTGGAAAACATCTACCGCGCGGTGAATATTGCCCTGGTCAATGAGCTCAAGCCCGTTCTGCGGGACATGGACATCGACATCTGGAAAGTCATCGATGCGGCGGCGACCAAGCCGTTTGGTTTCCAGCCCTTTTACCCAGGTCCTGGCCTGGGCGGGCATTGCATCCCGATTGATCCTTTCTACCTGACCTGGCGCGCGCGCAGTTTCGGTCACCACACCAAGTTCATCGAGCTGGCTGGCGAGATCAACAGTGCCATGCCCAAGCAGGTCGTTTCCCGCACCTATGAGGGACTCAACCAGCGAGGCAAGGCCGTGCGTGGCGCGCGCCTCCTGGTAGTGGGGGTGTCGTACAAGCCGGACGTCGATGACACCCGCGAAACCCCGGCCGCGCCCATCATCACGCAATTGCAGGAGGCTGGTGCGGAGGTGGATTACCATGACCCACATGTGCCGGAATTCCCGCGCAAGCGTGCCTATGACATCCGCATGAGCTCAACAGAGCTCACGCCAGAACTGCTACGGGCGGTGGATGGCGTCATCCTACTGGTACGCCACTCCGAGGTGAATTGGGCGCTAATCGCAAAGGAAGCCCCTTTGATCATTGATGCCTGCAATGCCATGGCGGCACATATGCCAACCAAGGGTCTCCTGTTCCAGGCATAAAAAAGCCGGGGCGGCGTGCAGCGGCCCCGGCTTGATATCGATGCGGACGATTTATTCGTCCAGGAAGCTCTTGAGGTAGACCGCACGCGAGGGGTGGCGCAGCTTGCGCAGTGCCTTGGCCTCGATCTGGCGGATGCGTTCACGGGTGACATCAAACTGCTTGCCGACTTCTTCCAGCGTGTGGTCGGTATTCATGTCAATGCCGAAGCGCATGCGCAGTACCTTGGCCTCGCGTGGCGTGAGGCTGCCGAGAATGCCATGCGTGGCCTCGCGCAGGCTTTCATCGGTGGCGGAGTCTATCGGTGACAGTGCGTTGCCGTCTTCGATGAAGTCTCCCAGGTGGGAGTCCTCGTCGTCACCGATGGGGGTTTCCATCGAGATCGGTTCCTTGGCAATCTTGAGCACCTTGCGGACCTTGTCCTCGGGCATCTCCATCTTGATCGCCAGCTCTTCCGGGGTTGGCTCGCGGCCCATTTCCTGCAGCATCTGTCGCGAGATGCGATTGAGCTTGTTGATGGTCTCGATCATGTGCACCGGGATGCGGATGGTGCGGGCTTGGTCAGCAATCGAGCGCGTGATGGCCTGGCGAATCCACCAGGTGGCATAGGTCGAGAACTTGTAGCCACGGCGGTATTCGAACTTGTCCACCGCTTTCATCAGGCCGATGTTGCCTTCCTGGATCAGGTCGAGGAATTGCAGGCCACGATTGGTGTACTTCTTGGCGATGGAGATCACCAGGCGCAGGTTGGCCTCCACCATTTCCTTCTTCGCGCGGCGGGCCTTGGCCTCACCGATGGACATGCGGCGGTTGATTTCCTTGATGTCGTCAATGGTCAGGCCGGTCTCTTCCTCGATGTGCTTGAGGCGACCCTGCAGCGCGATCAGCTCGGCCTTGTGTTCAGCGATCTTGGCGGAGTAGTTGCGCTTGGCGCGGATAAAGCGATCCCAGAAGCGGGTGTTGGTGACGTGCTCAGGGAACTGGCGCACGAAGTCCTTGTGCGGCATGCCGGCCTGGCGCACGCAGATGGTCATGATGGCGCGCTCCTGTTCGCGGATGCGCTCGACCGTGCCACGCAGGTTCTGGATGAGTTCCTCGACCAGGCGCGGTGCCAGCTTGATGGTGACAAAGCGGTCGGCGAGGGCGCGCCACTTGGCTTCGGTCTTCTTGTCGCGGGCGTTGCTCTTCGCCAGCAAACGCATGGCGGCCTTGTGCAGCTTTTCCAGCTCGGCAAAACGCTCGGCGGCTTCCTCTGGATCCGGGCCGGTATCGACGACGGCAGCGCTGTCGTCGTCATCGTCGTCCTCGCTGTCGCTGTCATCGTCCTTGTCTTTCTTGTTGTCATCGGCCGCTTCGGCTGCCTGTGTCGCCGGCGGTGGCACGCTGTCATCGTGCGGCTCGATGTAACCCACCAGCACATCGGAGAGCTTGATGGTCTGGATTTCCTCGTCCTCGTCAACCGCTTCGTTGCCGACGCCGCCGACCTTGGAGAACTCGCGCAGCAGGTAGCCCACGGTATCGGGGTAGAAGGCCAGCGCATGCATGACCTCGGTCAGGCCTTCTTCGATGCGTTTGGCGATGCGGATTTCACCGTGGCGGTCCAGCAACTCGACCGAACCCATCTCGCGCATGTACATGCGTACGGGGTCGGTGGTGCGGCCGAACTGGTCATCGATGGCCGCCAGCGTGGCGGCGGCTTCCTCAGTGGCTTCCTCGTCATCGTCATCAGACGCGGCGTTGTCACTGAGCAGCAATTCCTCGGCATCCGGTGCCACTTCATGCACC
>JBFKCG010000185.1:0-4680 GCA_041620675.1 Nevskiales bacterium | reverse complement strand
ATTCGTATTGGCTTGCATTGATCAAATCGACGTACAACACGCCAAGCTCTGTATTCGTATTGGGCAAGCCCATGAAGGTGCCCGTTGCATTGCCGCCGTAACTCTCGCGGTTGCCATTGCCGTCCCGGCTGGCAACCTCACCCTGCCCGATCTGCCCTGCGTGGCAGCTGAAACATGTCAGGTTGACCGTACCCATGTACTTGCCCTCGGCATCGCGGCCCTGTGCCCAGCCCAGTGGCAATCGTCCTGTTCCTCCAAACTCCTTGGTCAGCAGCGGCCGCTCATCGATGCCGCGATCCAGGTCGACCACCGGGTAAGGGTTATGGATATGCGCGGGTGGCGGGGAATGGCCGTAGCGTTCGAATAAATGTGCATCGTAGTTCTCGGGTCGCTCCGACATGCCCCACAGCCGCCACAGGCTGTTCCAGGCCATGGCGGTATCGCCATCGGCCTGTGGGCCGTCGACGGGTTGATCCGCCGGCGTCATCGCCACCCAGTCATGCCCGTTTTGTACTGCGCGGCGCCATGCGCCGCAGGTCGCCGGGTCTGGCTTCGCCGAGTAAATGGGTTTATCGCCCTGCGCTGCTCGCAGTGCATTTTGGCGAGCCTGCGTTTCGAATAGTGTGTCGGTGTGACATAGCTCATACGGATCGTTGAAATGAACCGCATAGTCGTCCCTGTCGATCAGCTTGGCTGAACCGGGGAAGCCGTCCAACTGCAACAGGCGCCGCGGATCCAGATTCCAGTCAATCGGTGTTGGGTCGGTAAAATAATCAGCGTCCGCCGGCGTCTTGCCGTTGTCGCAGATCTGGTTGACGAAGTAATGCTTGCCGGGATTGCCGAGCAGAGGCGGTAGCTCGCCATCGCCTCCACCCGAAACGCTACCGAGCAAGGCAGCACAGCCCGACGGATTATCCCAGCACTGCAGCAGGAGCTTCATGTTCTGGTAGGGATTGCTGCTCACCGGCCATGGCTTGCCGCCACTGTGGGGTTCCGCCGAGTCGGAGGGCTCAACCAGGATCTTGTTGCTTTCAACCCCGCGCCCGAGCTTGACCCAGGAAGCATTGAGCTTGGCGTAATCCGCGCCGGGGTTTGTCGAGCGCTCGGCTGGCGTCGCCAGCATGAAACGCTCGCCGCCCGGAACGTCGGCCACGCCGTTGGGGATGTGGCAACTGCGGCAGAATTCCAGGGATGACGCGACCCGTGCGGTGAAAAACTCTTCCGGGCTGGCGAAGCTTTGGCCGCCCCCATTGTTGCCGCTGTTACCGGAGCCGCCGTTGGCATTACCGCTGGTCGCCGTGCCACCGCTGTAACCACCACCACCGCAACCCACCAGGGTCACAGCCACCAACACGCCCCATAGCCCTTGGGATACACGCAACATCCGAACACTCCTGCTGTGCCAAATCGTCCACACGGAATACAACATGATCAGTTTCAAGGGGTAAGCCACATAGTGGTGAGATGAGAAGGTGACAATCTACTTGTCATAATGGGCCACTCGCGTATATTGGAATCTAGGATTAACGCGGGGCATTGCCTTGAAAGCCGAAGACCTCAACAAACCGGCCGTTCCTATTGTTTACGCTTCTCTGATCCTCACGCTGGCTAGCCAGCGCGGCGCCGATAGAGAATCCCTGCTGGACGGCCTCAATATCCCGGAAACAATGTGGGCCACCCCGGACGCGCGACTATCCCTGCTCAAAGCGGGGCAATTGCTCTACCGTGGGTTGAAGCTTGATCCAGCGCTGGGTTACGAAATCGGCCTCAACAGCAACCTGACCACGCACGGCTTCATCGGTTACGGCATGCTGAGTAATCCAACCGCACGCCAGGCCATCGAATTCGGTGCCAAGTTCCTGCAACTTCGGCTGCCAAACCTGAGCCTGCGCCTGCTCACGGAGCAGGACCAGGCGGTAGTTGAGGTGTCGGAGACGATTTCGCTGGGATTCGTGCGCCAGGGCATGTTCGACCTGTTTCTGGTCGGCATCGCCCGCATCGCCGAGCAGATGCGCCTGTCTGCGGTTGACGTGCGTGACAACATTGAAATGTGGTTCGATTACCCCGAGCCGCCTTATTACGCCGATTACCGCGAACGCTTGCCACGCGCACGGTTTGGCATGCGCGCCAACCAGCTGCGCTTCCCGGCCCGTTACCTAGACCTGTCACTTCACGCGGCCGATCCGGTGACTACGCAACTGGTCACCCAGCAATGCGAACGCGAACTGGCCCTGCTCGGATACAGCGGCGACCTGGCTGGCCGCGTTCGTGCGGTATTGTCCGGTGGACAGGCCGGTTATCCCGACCTTGCTGCCGTCGCGGGACAACTGCACATGTCGACGCGCACCCTCAAGCGGAAACTGCAGCACTGTGGCCTGAGCTTCCAGAAACTGCTGGATGACTCGCGCAAGCGTGACAGCATGCGCCTGCTGGAGGATCCAGCCCTCAGCGTGGAACAAATCGCGGTGCGCGTTGGTTACAGCGATCCGGCCAATTTCACCCGCGCATTCCGCAAGTGGACCGGGGCTTCCCCCAGCGCATTCCGGGCTGAGCTGCAGCGCTAGCTCATTTGCGCTTCAAGCCATTTACGCATGCGGGCGGGAAAATTGGTGATGATGGCCTGCACACCGGCGGCTTGCGCTGCGCGCAAATGGGCTTCGGTGTTGCAGGTATAGCTCATCAGGACCTGCCCACCCGCACGGATCTGTTCCCCGGCCGGTGGACGCAACCAACGAATGTCCACGTCTATGCCGTGCAGCCATGGCATCTGGCTAGCCAGTCGTAGCGCCGAGGCGGTGCCGAGTGAGTTGAGGACAAAGCGCAGTTCGCTCGCCTGGCGCTGCGCGGCCTGGAGCAATTCGGCATCAAAACACAGGAGGCTCACGCGTGCACGAGTACCGGTCGCCTCTAGCTGTTCCAGCACCCGACGCAGTAATTCAGCATTTCTCTGTGAGTCACGGGTCGGCTTCAGTTCCAGGTACAACTCGGTTGCTTGTCCATAACGCGCCAGCACCTCAGACAAGGAAGGGATAGCCTCACCTGCAAATTTCGCATCAAACCAGCTGCCGAAATCGAGTTGCTGGATCTGGGCATACTCCAACTCACTCAATCGCTGGCGTGGCTGGCCAATCTTGCGCAAGGTATGGTCGTGGAAGACCACCGGCACCCCATCACGTGTCAGCTGCACGTCGAATTCCATCCCGTCAGCCCCTTCGTCCAGTGCCCGATCAAACGCTACCAGCGTATTTTCCGGGCAACGCCCGGATGCCCCACGGTGCGCGATGATGCGTGGGGGGGATATTGTCATGGGCCTGTCAGGTGTCATGACTTATATTAGTCAGGTATTGCCGCCCGGCGGCAAGCATATTCGAGCCAGGAGTCCACTTGCCCCGCCAAACCAAGATTGTCGCCACCCTCGGCCCCGCCACCGACCGGCCCGGCGTGCTCGATGCCATCATTCGCGCCGGTGTTGACGTGGTGCGACTGAATTTTTCCCACGGTAGCGCCGCTGACCATGCCGCCCGCGCGACGGCTGTTCGCCAGGCTGCACAGGCGGCGGGGCGCGACGTTGCCATCCTGGCCGACCTGCAAGGCCCGAAGATTCGCATCGGCGCATTCAGCGAAGGCCCGATCCAGTTACAGATGGGTGACCGTTTCACGCTCGATGTCGGCCTGGCTGACGATGCCGGCACTGGCGAGCGCGTCGGCTGCTCGTACACGGCGCTGCCGCAGGATGTGAAGCCGGGCGATACCCTGCTGCTCAACGATGGCCTGATCAGCCTCAGCGTGGATCGCGTCGAAAACACACAGGTGCACTGTGAAGTGCTGGTAGGCGGCGAACTCTCCGACCACAAGGGGATCAATCGCCTCGGCGGTGGCCTGTCCGCACCGGCCCTGACGGACAAGGACCGCGCCGACCTGCGCACTGCCGCACAGCTAGATGTGGATTACCTCGCCATCTCTTTTCCACGTGCCGCTTCCGACATGGAGCGTGCACGCGCACTGTTGCGCGAGGCAGGCGGCAAGGGCCAGCTACTGGCCAAGATCGAGCGCGCCGAGGCGCTGGACCATCTCGAGGACATTATCCGCGCCTCCGACGCGGTGATGGTGGCGCGCGGCGACCTCGGCGTCGAGATCGGCGATGCCGAGCTACCGGGCGTGCAGAAGCGCATCATCTCCACTGCACGCGAGCTCAATCGCCTGGTCATCACTGCCACGCAGATGATGGAATCCATGATTCACAACCCCATTCCCACCCGTGCCGAGGTGCTGGATGTCGCCAACGCCGTCATGGACGGCACCGACGCCGTGATGCTGTCAGCCGAATCCGCAGTGGGCGCCTATCCGGTCAAGGCCGTCGAGGCGATGGCTCGCGTCTGCCTGGCGGCTGAACGCCAGTGGACCGTGGAGCGTTCGCGTGACCTGGTCGATACCCACTTCGCGCGTACCGACGAGGGCATCGCCATGGCCGCGGTGTATACCGCCGCGCATATGCACGCCAATGCCATCGTCGCGCTGACGGAATCCGGCAGCACCGCATTGTGGATGTCGCGCCAGATCAGCAGCATTCCGATCTACGCGCTGACCCGGCATGAGCGGACCCGCCGCCGCATGGCCCTCTGTCGGGGCGTCTATCCGGTGGGCTACGATGCCTCCATGACTGAGCCCATACCCGAGCCT
>JBFKCG010000184.1:0-4728 GCA_041620675.1 Nevskiales bacterium | reverse complement strand
TCCAGTCGATTCAGGCGCTCCAGGAAACCATCGCGATCCGTTTCACCGGTGATACGCAGGTCGCCACGCTCTTTACCTTCCGCTGAGAAGAACAGCACGGTGGGCGGTCCATAAACGCCGAGTGCCTTGAGCAGTGCACGGTCCTGCTTGTCATTGGCGGTGACATCGGCTCGCAGCAACAGGATATTACCCATTGCGGCTCGCGTACCCGGGTCGGCAAAGACCTCGTGTTCCATCTTGATGCAGGCAACACACCAGTCGGCGTAGAAATCCAGGATGACCGGTCGCTGCTGGCGCTCGGCCTCGGCCAGCATCAGGACAAGATCGTCCATGGATTTGACCGGCAGGAACGGTGAGCGGTCGCTTGGCAGCGCACGCTTTGATGTCAGCACCTGCCAGGGCTTGAAGGGGTCCACCTGTCCACGCCAGCTGTCAAACAACAGCAAGCCTGCGTACAGGGCCACGATGACAGCCAGCGCATGGCGCCAGGACTGTCGGCTGCGCAATCCGGTTCGCAGCAGGTAGGCGACGACGGAGAGTGCAAAGACGGCCCATAGGGTGATCGTCACCGAAGGCGGGATGATACGGGACAACATCCAGACTGCGACACCCAGCAGGGTGAAGCCGAACAGGTGCTTGACCTCATGCATCCAGTGGCCCGTGCGTGGTAGCAAGCCGCCTTCTACGACGCCCAAGGCCAGCAAGGGTGTCCCCATACCAAGGCCGAGCGCAAACAGGGCCCAGCCGCCAAGGAGGGCATCACCGGTGTTGCTGATATAAAGCAGCGCACCGGCCAAGGGCGGCGCAAGGCAGGGGCCGACGATCAGTGCCGACAGGAAGCCCATGATGGCTGCCCCAAGCAGGCTACCGCCTTGCTGGCGGTTGCTCAGCTTGGCGGCATGGCTTTGCAGGACATGCGGCATCTGCAACTCGTACAGGCCGAACATGGACAAGGCCAGCACCACGAACAAGCCGCTGAAGCCGACGATGACCCAGGGGTTTTGCATTGCCGCCTGCAGATTGGCCCCGGTTAGCCCGGCCACGACCCCGAACAAGGTATAGGCCAGTGCCATCGCGAGCACGTAAGACGCCGCCAGACTCAATCCGCGCAAGGCACCGGTGCGCTCTCCAGCACCGGCGATGATGCCCGACAGGATTGGCAGCATCGGCAATACGCAGGGCGTGAACGCCAGCAGCAGGCCAAACCCGAAAAAGGCCAGGCCCACCAGCAGCAGGTTGTGTCCGGCAATCAGGCTTGCAAGCCGGTCTTGTTCGCTTGCGCCCGTGTCGGCGGTAGTTGGCGCTGCATCTGCGGCGGTGCTGCCCGCTGGCAATAACGGCAGGCTCACTGTCTCAGGCGGGTAACACAGGCCGCGATCAGCACAGCCCTGGAAGCGAACTTCCAGCATCAGCGGCTGCTCAGCGAGATCAGTTGCTCGCGTAAGCGGCAGCTCTGCATCAAGGCGATGATAGTAAGCCTCAATATCGCCGAAATATTCATCGGTCTTCTTCTTGCCGTCAGGTAGCGCGGGCTCGCCCAGCTTGCCCTGGGCCGGGTTTGCCAACTGGAAGCGCAGTTGATGGCGATAAAGGTAATAACCCTCGGCGATTTCCCACTTCACCTGGACTGTATTCGCATCCTTGAGCGAGGCGCTGACGACAAAGGCCTGCTCAACCGGCAGGAATCCCTCGTTATCCTGGGTGGTATTGCCCAGCAAGCTTTGCAAAGGCGAAGCACCGGCACCGGTAAACGGGAACAGCAGGCAAAGGGTCAGCAGAAAAAGACGCATAAACAATGGGACTCAGGTGGAATTGTCGCGGACCCAGTCAAGGTAGGGTGCGTAACCGGCGATAACTGGGACTGCAATCACTTCCGGGAGTTCATACGGATGCAGGCTCAGGATGGATTCAGTGACGGACGTCACGCGCGGTGCCTGGGTCTTGATCAGTAGCAGGCACTCGGCATCCTCCTGTACTTCGCCCTTCCAGTGATAGATCGAACGCAAGCCGGGAACGATGTTGACGCAGGCCGCCTGCTTTGACTCCACCAGCGCACGCGCAATCTTCTGCGCGGTTTCTGTGTCCGGGCAGGTGCAGTACAGCAGGCGGATGTCGTCGGTTGTATTCATGCGGCACAGCAGCAAAGCGAGGGGCCAATGCTAACATGAGGGCCTTTTCGCGAGCCGCCACTGTGAGTCCTTTGTTCCGAACCGAAGTCCTTGCCTGCCTGCGCCTGGCCGGGCCGCTGATCGTGGCGCAGCTGTCATTCATTGGTATTACCGTTACCGATACCCTGATGGCGGGGCGTCTGGGCGAGGCTACCTTGGCCGCCGTGGCCATGGGCGGCAACCTGTGGATGCCGCCTTTCCTGTTGTTCATGGGTATCTGCCTGGCGGTCGCACCCATGGTGGCGCAACTCTACGGCGCAGCGGCAGAATCCGCGGCCATTGGTGCCGTAATGCGCAGGGCCTTGCTAGCGGCCCTGTTGTTAGGGTTGCTGTGGTGGAGTCTGATGTACCCAGCCAGTACGGTGGTACTCGACTGGCTTGAACTTGAGCCGCAACTGCGATCCGACAGCCTGGACTATGTCATCGCCATCAGCTGGGGCGCGCCCGCCGCCTGCCTGTTCTTCGTTTTGCGCAGTGGCAGTGAAGCGACCGGTTTCAGCCGGCCCATCATGGTCTGTGGGCTGGCTGGCCTCGCCTTGAACATCCTGCTCGACTACCTGTTGATGTTTGGTCGCTGGGGCTTCCCCGCGATGGGCGCGACCGGCGCAGGGCTGGCCTCAGCCATCAGCCTGTGGTTCATGGCCGCGTCGTTGGCGGCCTATTACGTATTACACCGGCATTACCGGGAGATCGCGCTGTTTGGGCATGGCAGGGTCACGGCCCCTACCGGTGCGGTCGAGATGCTCAAGATCGGCTTGCCGATGGGAATCACCCTGGTGATGGAGGCCGGCATCTTCTCGCTGGTGGGCTTGTTGATGGCACGATTCAGCAGTACCGCCGTCGCCGCGCACCAGATTGCGATCAGTTTCGCTGCCTTTACCTTCATGGTGCCGCTGGGGGTGGCGATGGCCGCCACCGCGCGTGTGGGCCAGGCGCTGGGCCGGCGCGACGGGGCTGGCGTGCGCCGGGCAGGGGCGGCCGGCATCGGGTTGGCCCTCGGATTCAACCTGATCTCTACCTTCATCATGCTGGTCTTCCCGCGCCAGGTGGTCGCGCTTTACACCGAGGCTCCCGAGGTCTCGGAACTGGCGGTGCAGCTGCTGCGACTGGCGGGACTGTTCCAGCTGTGGGATGCGCTGCAGGTGTCTGCCAACGGCGCACTGCGTGGGCTCAAGGACACGCGGGTGCCGATGCTGCTGACCCTGCTGGCGTATTGGGCCATCGGCTTGCCGGTGGGTTATGGCTTGGGCTTTGGCCTGGAGCAGGGACCGGCCGGGCTATGGTTCGGATTCATAGCCGGGCTATTCGCAGCCGCAGTCTTCCTGAACACGCGGTTCTATCGATTGACGAAGTCGTTATAAGCCGGTAATCCGCTTGAACTGGCCTGACCATGGCGCGATAGTGGCCGCTGTAGCCTGAGCCAACAAGGAGAGTGTCATGGCATTACAACTGGGCGACCTTGCCCCTGATTTCACCGCCGATACCACCGAAGGCAAGATCAAGTTTCACGATTGGATCGGCAGCCACTGGGCCATCCTGTTCTCCCATCCCAAGGATTACACACCGGTGTGCACCACCGAACTGGGCTACACCGCGCGCCTGAAGCCGGAATTTACCAAGCGCAATGCCAAGGTCATTGGCCTTTCGGTAGATTCGGTCGAGGATCACCTCGGCTGGCTCAAGGACATTGAGGAAACCCAGAAGCAGGCAGTCAATTTCCCGATGATTGCCGACCCGGACATGAAGATTGCCAACCTGTACGGGATGATCCACCCCAATGCCTCGGACCGCTTTACCGTCCGTTCGGTATTCGTCATTGATCCCAACAAGAAGATCAGGCTGATGATCACCTATCCGGCCAGCACCGGGCGCAACTTTGATGAAGTACTGCGGGTGCTGGACTCATTGCAGCTCACGGACCAGTTCAAGCTTGCGACGCCGGTCAACTGGAAGCCGGGTGAGGATGCAATCATTGTCCCGAGCGTACCGGACGAGGAAGCCAGGAAACTTTTCCCGCAGGGCTGGAAGGCACTCAAGCCATATCTCAGGTACGTGAAGCAACCCAAGGCCTGATGTAGGGTCTGGGTGTCGCGCCCGCAGGCGATTTTTCTTTCTTGGTGCGAGTGCGAGATAATTGCCGTCCAGTCGGTAATTCCGCAACCGTACCAGCGTCCAGTACCGCTTGAGCCCCTTTTGTTATAGCTACCATTGAGAGACCCAAATGTCTGAATACAACCGCCGCAGCCGCACCATCACCGAGGGCGTGCAGCGCTCGCCCAACCGCGCCATGCTGCGCGCGGTTGGTTTTACCGACACAGATTTCGGCAAGCCGATCATTGGCATCGCCAATGGCCACAGCACCATGAATCCCTGCAATGCCGGCCTTGGCCCACTCGCCGCGCGCGCGGAGGCTGCGATCAAGGCCGCGGGTGCCATGCCACAGACCTTCGGCTATCCCACCGTGACAGATGGGATCTCAATGGGTACCGAAGGCATGAAATTCTCGCTGGTATCCCGCGAGGTGATTGCTGACAGCATCGAGACCGCGGTGCAGTCGCAG
>JBFKCG010000183.1:0-4769 GCA_041620675.1 Nevskiales bacterium | reverse complement strand
CCTCATGGGTATGCGCGGAGATGAAGTCATGCTCCTCGGCCTCGCCCTCCTTCAGCACCGCGCGGGCAAGGTCACGTAGTTGCGCACGCGTGGGCCGGCAGGCACGCGCCAGTGCCTCCGACAGCTTGTCCTTGCGGATGGGCTTGAGCAGGTAGCCCATGGCCGCCGCCTCAAACGCCGCCAGGGCGTGCTCGGCAAAAGCGGTGGTAAAGATGATTGCTGGCGGTGACGTGGTCTCTGCGAGGTGACGCGCCACCTGCAAACCGTCCATGCCCGCCATGTGGATATCCAGCAGCACCAGGTCGGGCTGCACCGAGGCGATCACTGCGAGCGCCTGCTCCCCATTGTTGGCTTCGCCGGCCACCGTCCAGTCCGTTTGCTCGGACAGCAACCGGCGCAGTCGCTCCCGCGCCAACGGCTCATCATCGACGATGATGAGCTTCATGCGGCACTCTCCAGTGCCGTCAATGGCAGCTTGAGCTGGGCCGAGAACGTGCCTGCCTCGTCTGTCACCGACAGGCTTGCCGACTCACCATAGGTCAACAGCAAGCGCTCGCGAATGTTGTTGAGCGCCAGCCGTGTGCCCTGGCTGGCCTGCACTTCGTCTGGCAAGGGGTTTTCCACACGGATCATCAGGAAATTATCTGGCTTCTTGATACTGATGGTCACCGTCCCGCCGTCGGCTATCGATTCAATGCCATGGGTGACGGCATTCTCAACCAGGGGCTGCAGGGACAATGGCGGCACCAGTTGCGACTCCAGCCCTTCTTCCACCTGCCAGTCCACGTTCAGGCGATCACCCATCCGCAGTGACTCGGTGCGCAGGTAGGCGCGTGTCACTTCCAGCTCGTCTTCCAAGGGGATGCGGCGCTGGCTCACCGATAAGCCCGCCCGGAACAGTTGCGCCAGATCCTCAACCGCGGTCTCGGCCTCTTGCGGGCGACTGCCGATCAGTGCCGCGATGCTGTTGAGGCTGTTGAACAGGAAGTGCGGTCTTATGCGTGCCTGCAGCGCCTGGTAACGGGATTCCGCTTCCGCCCTGACTTGCCCGCGCCATTGCGCCTGCAGCCAGAAGTAACGCAGGGCCATGGCCGAGACAATCGCGCAGATGGCGAGATTGCGAATCAGGAATGCACTGTGGGACTGGTCTGGCAGGTAATGCCGGATCTCCAGCCACTGCGCCAGCTGCCAGGCACATTCACTGATCAATGCTGTCACCAGCAGCAGCAGGACGAAACAGGCCAGCGTCACCACGCGTGAGGGCAGGCCCATCAAGCGGCGACGTGCGCCGCATAACACCACCGCGCTGCTCAAGCCGATCCAGTGCAGGTACAGCGACAGCAACAGCAGGCGCTCCCACAGGTAGGCATCACTCATTCGTCCGGCCAGCAATAACAGGAATGCCACCAGCTGGGTGATGAGCAGCACGACCAGCACCGGACGTTCGCTGCAAAAATCGGGCAAGAAACTATTGTCGGCGCGTGCGGCATTGGCCATGCCAGCCAGTCTTATCCGGCATACTGGGCAGGTCAAGAAGCACGGCCCCCCTCAATCACTTGGCGCTATAATCCGCGTCCCTAGACAGCCCCCATGGAGCGGGTGATGAACCAGAAGCCTGACAACAAGGCCCCCAAGCTTTGGAGCGGACGCTTCAGCGAAGCCACCGATGCCCTGGTCGAGCAGTTCTCGGCCTCGGTGAGCTTTGACCAGCGCCTGTACCGGCAGGACATCCAGGGCTCCATCGCGCATGCCAGCATGCTGGCCAAGGTCGGCGTGCTCACCGCCGACGAGGCCGACAAGATCGTCAAGGGCCTCGAAGAGATTCTTGCTGACATCCTGCGCAAGGATTTCGGCTGGATGGATGCACTTGAAGACGTGCACATGAACATCGAGGCGCGGCTGACCGAGCGCATCGGCGAAGTCGGCAAGAAACTGCATACCGGCCGCAGCCGCAATGACCAGGTCGCCACCGATATCCGCCTTTACCTGCGCGATGGCATTGATACGCTGCTGCAGGCACTGAAGAGCCTGCGTGGCAACCTGATTGACCTGGCCGAGCGCGAAGCCGACGCCATCATGCCCGGCTTCACGCACCTGCAAGTTGCGCAGCCAGTCACCTTTGGCCATCACATGCTGGCCTGGGAACAGATGCTGGCGCGTGATGCTGCGCGCCTGGGCGATTGCCGCCAGCGCATGAACATCATGCCGCTGGGCTCGGCGGCGCTGGCTGGTACAACCTATCCGATTGACCGTGCCTACACGGCTGCACTGCTGGGCTTTGACGCGCCAAGCGAGAACTCGCTGGACGCGGTC
The DNA here is from genome assembly GCA_041620675.1 of Nevskiales bacterium. GTDB lineage: Bacteria > Pseudomonadota > Gammaproteobacteria > Nevskiales > DATLYR01 > DATLYR01. The sequence goes on along the minus strand of JBFKCG010000183.1, from coordinate 2,456 downwards.
AGTGATCGTGATTTTGCGATTGAATTTGCCAGTGCCTGCTCGCTGCTGATGATGCACCTGTCCCGCTTTTCCGAGGAGCTGATCCTGTGGGCGAGTGCGGCATTCAAGTTCATCGAGCTGCCAGATCGCTTCTGCACCGGCTCATCGATCATGCCGCAAAAGAAGAACCCGGACGTACCTGAGCTGGTGCGCGGCAAGACCGGTCGTGTCTACGGCAACCTGATGGGATTGCTGACGCTGATGAAGGGACAGCCGCTGGCATACAACCGCGACAATCAGGAAGACAAGGAACCCCTGTTCGACACGCTCGATACGGCACTGGCCTGCGTGCAGCTGTATGCCGCCATGGTGCCCGCCATCCAGGTGCGGCGTGATGCCTGTTACCAGGCGGCGAAGCAGGGTTTTTCCACCGCCACGGATCTGGCCGACTACCTCGTGCGCAAGGGCCTGCCTTTCCGTGATGCCCATGAGGTCGTGGGGCAGGCCGTGCGCTTTGGCGTGGAGCAAAGCAAGGACCTGGCCGAACTCAGCTTGCCCGAGTTGCAGCAATTCTCGAAGCTGATCGAGCAGGACGTGTTTGCCGTGCTTACCCTCGAGGGTTCGGTCGCAGCGCGCGACCATCTCGGCGGCACCGCGCCCGCCCAGGTCCGTGCGGCGGCGCAGCGCGCACGCGTGAAACTCGAGTCCGGTTAATCACTGAGAAATTGCTGTTTTTATTGACCCGGCACCTAACCAAGTGCCGCACTCAAGTAATGGATCAAGCAGCTTTTCAGTACAACATCTGGATCATGAGCCAATGTCCGTTGGCATTGTCCTGATCGTAATAGCTGCTCACGACCGGTGGCACATTGTCCGGGCAATAACTGTCCACGCTTGCGGGATAACTGGCAGCACGGGCTGGCAGAGATTCAGGCGCTTCAGGCAGTTTCAGCTCCACTGTGCAGGGCGCAGAACGCGTGATGCTGATCCCCACCCGCATATGCCCGGACAGCTCAGCGAGTGCCGCAGGCGGTACCATCATCAATACAAGGGTGCTCAGTAACAGGATCAAGCTATTGGCGCTTTTCATCAGGGTCTCCCATGTGGCAGCCCCCCAAAAAACCCTGATCAACGCGGCACTAATTCCCTAGTTATCGCTTTGATTCAAGGCCTTGCGCCTTTTTAAGTCACGACCTCCTCGTGCCCCTGTTACCGGAGCTTATCGTTAGATTCCCCGACCCAGGCCCGCTGGTCTGTGCAGTAACACACAGAGTTCGCAATACTGGTATGATATGTTACATCGTATGTTCGATTCGATACCTAAGCAGCACCTATCCGAGACGGTCTATGCCCGGCTCATGGAGCGGATCGTAGACGGCTCACTCATTCCCGGCAGTGAATTACCGGCCGAGCGCATACTGGCCGAACAGTTGGGCGTGAATCGCGGCGCCATCCGCGAGGCACTCAAGCGCCTGCAGCAGGCCGGCCTGATCCAGACCCGACAGGGCGGGAAAAGCATGGTGCTGGATTACGTCACCGAGGGTGGGCTCGAATTGCTGCCTAGCCTGTTGACCAATGGCCAGGGCAATCTCAACCCGGAGGTGGCGCGTTCAATCATGGCCATGCGCAGCAGCCTGGCACCCGATATTGCCGCTTCAGCTTCGCAAACCGCCAACCTCAGGTTGGCCGATGAGCTGGATGACATCCTGCGGCTGATGCGCGCGGGTTATCGGAACACGGCGGCGCTGCAGATGCTGGTCCACGAATTCTGGGCCAAGCTGGTCGAGCATAGCGGCAATATCGCCTATCGACTCGCTTTCAACACCATGAACAAGACCTACAAGACGATCTGGAGTTTGCTGACCCAGGTCCTGGAATCCGAGTTCCGCGATTTTGACAACCTGCAGCGTCTGGCCAACGCAATACGTGAAGGCGACGCCAAAGCAGCCGAAGCCTGTGCACACAAGCACGTGGAGATTGGCCGCGCAGCATTGGAACAGGCCCTCAGTGCCTACCAGCTGAGACTGCGCTAAAAGCAAGGGGCGGAAAGATGGATAATACCGCACGCGAGATGATGCCAGCGGACGAGACCGCGCGACGCAACCCGATGCGGCCGCCCGCCCACCTGCCACGAGACGCCGTCAGCGCATTGAAGACTTTCCTTGGCATTACCAGCCCGCGCCTGCTGGTGGTCATGTTCACGGCGATGCTGGCATTGCGGCTTTTCGTCGGACAATGGTCCCTCTGGGATGCAGTCGTGGTCATTGCACTGCTGTGCTACTGGCCGATCAATGAATGGCTGATCCATGTCGTGCTGCTGCACTATCGGCCGCGCGTCATTTTTGGCCGTCGCGTCGACTTCCTGCTGCCGCAGACCCACCGTGCCCATCACGCCGACCCCTGGAACCTGGAACGCGTGTTCATTCCTCTGCACATCTACATTGGTGCCCTCCCGGTCTACGCACTGCTGGCCTGGT
>JBFKCG010000182.1:0-4790 GCA_041620675.1 Nevskiales bacterium | reverse complement strand
GAATTGCGCAAGATCGAAGCTGGCCGGCAAAACGTGATTGAAGGCAGCTATCCCGATGAGATACGTCCACTGACTCTCGGCCTCAATGCCATGTTGCGCAACGAGCGGCAGCAACAGACTCGCTATCGCAATGCGCTAGATGACCTCGCACATAGCCTTAAGACGCCATTGGCGGTATTAACCGGCGAGACGGAACGTGCCGACCTGCCGCCCGGCTTGCAGCCGCGCTTGCGTGAGAATCTGGCACGCATGCGCCAGATCGTCGACTACCAGCTCAAGCGTGCCGCAGCCGCCGGGGGCCAGCGCCTGAGTGCACCGGTGCTGGTGCGGCCACTGGCGGAGAAGATTTGTGCGGCGCTGGCCAAGGTGTATCACCAGAAGGGCATCCGTTATGAGGTCGAGCTGCCGCCGCGGCTTGGCTGGCGCATGGATGAGGGTGACTTGATGGAGATACTGGGCAACCTGATGGACAATGCCAGCAAGTGGTGTCGGCGCGTGGTGCGGATCAGCCTGGACACGCAGGGACCCATGGCCTGGCTGGTCATCGAGGATGATGGCCCGGGCTTTCCGGAGAATGCGGCCCTGCTGCTCAAGCGGGGGGTGCGTGCCGATAACCAGGTCGAGGGCCAGGGAATAGGGCTGGCGGTGGTGGCGGAAATCCTGCAGGCCTATGAAGGCGAAATCCAGTTGGGTCGCTCGGCTCTCGGTGGTGGGCAGGTCCGTCTGGTGCTGCCCCTTCTCTAGTTGCCGTCAGTCGTCGGCTTTGAGCCCGTCGTAACCGTGGTCGCAGGGGGCCTGCGCCAGGATCCTAGCAGGCTCATGATCAACAACATGCCGTGTGCAACGTTCTCCATGGTTTCTTCCAGCGGCGTGTTGACTGCTTCCTCGTTGGGCAGGAAGTCGCGGAAGGCGCGACGGGCCAGCAATACCCCGAGTACATAGATTGCGACGGTGCTCTTCAACCACGGCATAAAGTAGCCCTGAAGGGCATAGGGCCGGATCTTGTCCCGCCATAGCCAAGCCCAGATCATGAGGCCAGCGAGCAGGTAATAAACACCGTGGTGAATCCAGTCGGCGTGCCACTCACGCAGCCAGGCAATCACCGCAAAGGCGGCCATCAACAGGTAGAGGGGATTGCGCTGCAAGACTGAACGCAGCGCGAAGACAGCACCGGCAATTCCCAGGAGGATCAGTGCGGCCACTTCGTTCGGGGTCTTGTCGATCGTGGACCAGCCCTGGGCATGCGCCAAATAGACATAGGCGATGGTGAGTGGGCCTACACACAGTAGTCCGGGCCACACCAGCCAGCGGCTTTTGTTGTTTGACATGATGGCTCCTGCGGGCCTGATGGATTCGTCTATCGCTCGGGTGGCGATTATATGACAGTGCCATGGGTTGTCATCTTTTGGCATCGTTTTTGACCGACCCACGCGAGCATGCTAAAAGTCAGCCAAATTTGGCGTTATTCAGGGGTAGCTGAGTGGAAATTCGCGGCATTGATATCGGGTTTGGCTTTACCAAGGTGACCAATGGACGTGATTTCCAGCTGTTCAAGTCGGTGATCGGCGAGGCGGCCGACATCCAGTTCCGTGAACAACTGCTCAAGCCCCTCACACCAGAGCCGCATTTGCAGCTTGAGATTGACGGGCATTCCATCTACGTGGGGGAATTGGCAGAGCGCCAGAGCAAGGGCCGCGCCTACACGCTGGATCAGGGCCAAATGGTTGCCAAGTTTGCCAAGACGCTGGCCTTGGCGGGTCTTTCGCTCATGACCGAGCGCAATGTCCCCATTCACCTGGTGACGGGCCTACCGGTCAGTTATTACCGCCGTCACAAGGATGAATTGGGTGCACTGCTAACCGGTCGGCATGCCCTCAAGGTCACGGACACGGCGGGTAATACACAGGAGACCGTGATCAGTGTCGACAAGGTTCGAGTCATCCCGCAGCCGTTTGGCTCCGTGTTTGACCTCATCTTCAATGACCTGGGCAAGGCGGGGGAAAAGCGCTTCCTGACCGAGAAGATCGGCGTCATCGATATCGGTTTCCGTACGGCGGACTACACCATCTGTGACAAGACGCGTTATTCGGAGCGCGGCAGCCAGACCACGGACTCCGGCATTGCCAAGGCGTTTTCCATGATAGCCGCCTCGCTGCAGGACACCACGGGCGTCAACATCGAGCTTTACCGACTGTATGAGGCGGTCAGCAAGGGATCAATCAAGATTCACGGCAAGAGCCACGATCTCAGGCCGCTGGTGCAGCACGCGTTCGGCCAGTTGGCAACCGCAATCGCAGCCGAGGTTGAACGCCTGTGGGCGGATGACTGGGATATCGACACCGTCGTGGTCACCGGCGGCGGTGGCGCGGTGTTGTTCCCGCTGTTGAAGCCGCTGCTGCGCGGAGACGTGATGACGGTTGATGCCGGCAAGGACGCGCGCTTCAACAATGTGCGTGGTTACTGGAAATACGGCGTCCATCTCTGGAATCGCTGATCAACCGACTATGGCCCGGCCTTGGGCCGTACAGTCCTCAGACCGAAAGCGCGATCAGGTACTGCGCAGCAAAATAAGTTGTCAGCAGCGCCAGCTCGGCAGCGCGAAACGGTTTGACGAAACGGTTGAACGCCAGTATCCCGTCAGAGATCAGGAACAAAACCGCACCCACCATGGCATAGAAGCTGGCGTCATCCTGTAGATGCAGCCAGCGACTTGCCGCCTGCCAACCCATGACGGCCAGCGTCGCGCCGTAGACCACAACCGGCAGCGTCAGTCGTCCGGCCTTCGGCAGCAGGATAAAAAGCAGAAGGCCCGCAGCAAGCAGGTATGGCAGGGCCAGCCAGGGGGCAGACAGGAAGCCGGCCGGCACGCTGAAGGCGGCAATGTAAAGGCAGTGCGCGACCAGGAAGCTCAGCAGGCCGGCAACGAATCTGTCCTTGGGCAGCATCAGGAACACATCGCCGGCGGCAGAGAAGAGCAGGCCCGCAAATATCAGCCAGAAATAGCGATCCGGCTCATGACCTCCGATGTGCCAGGCCAGGAAGATGATCAGGCCGATGGTGAGGGGCTTGAACACATACAACAACGGACGATTGTGGTACTTGCCGAGAATGGTCAGCGCGGTCGAAATCGCGACCAGTAGTCCGATGAGGGTCAGTGCGGTGGTAGTCGTCATGGCCGGGATTCTATCAGGCTGAAGTTTTCAGCTCGGCGATCAGCAGCAGGCTGTCGGCCTCCGCATACACTGCCAGCACGGTTTCAGAGGTCAGCAGCACGCCGTGTCCGGCGCGCAGCTCGCAGCCGCAGGCATGCAAGTGACCTTCGATGACTTGCAGCCAAATATCAGTGCCGCTCTCCAGTGCCTGGGCAAGGTCATGGCCCGACGCGAGGCGGATGACTCGCAAGTCTTGCAGCGAGCCGAGCGGGCCGGGGAAATGGGCAAGTCTTTCTGGCATGGGCGCGAGCATGCGATGCGATGGGCCTGCATGCAAGCCTCCACTTGGAGGTGAATCAGGTCTCGCTGCACAATATGCGCTTGAGTCTTAGGGGGTATCGATGCGTGTAGTGGTTTATGGATTGAGTTCGGTTGCAGCCCTGCTGGCAGTTTTGCTGGCCTGGGGTGTGCTGATGGACTCGAAGTGGCGTGTTGAACGCAGTGTCGAAATCGCTGAAGCGCCTGGCCCGGTGTTTGCCTACGTCAGCATCCTGCGTAACTGGCCTGAATGGACAGCCTGGGGCATCGATGACCATCCTGGACTGCAGTATGAATACAGTGGCCCGGATTGGGGTGTGGGCGCTATCCAGCGCTGGCACGATGGTGATATGCAGGGTGAATTGCGGATCAGGGGCTTCCAGCCGGGCGAATACCTTGAGTACGAGCTCAGCATGAACCCGGGTGATATCCAGTTGCGTGGCAGCTTGCGTATCAGAGCGGTGGGCGAGGGGAGCGAGCTGACCTGGAGTTGCTGGGGAGATGCCGGCGATAACCCAATAGACAAGCTCAAGCTGCGCTTCTACGCACCACTGATCGGACGTGACTTGAGTACGGGGCTGGCCAACTTGCAGGCACGTTTCCGTTGACGGTTATTGGAGGGCTTAATGTCGGACAAGATCGTAAAGACGGATGCCGAGTGGCGCGCGCAGTTGGATGACTTGCAGTATCGGGTCACGCGCAAGCATGCGACAGAGCGTGCCTTCAGCGGCGAGTACTGCGACGAGCACCGCGCAGGCCAGTACATGTGTATTTGCTGTGGCCAGCCGTTGTTTGATTCCGAGGCCAAGTTTGATTCCGGCACAGGATGGCCCAGCTATTGGCAGCCGGTTGATGCGACTGCAGTCGAGACCGAAGAAGACCGCAGCCTGTTCATGCGGCGTACCGAAGTGCATTGCAGTCGCTGTAATGCGCATTTGGGCCACGTCTTTCCGGATGGACCCAAGCCAACCGGGCTGCGTTACTGCATCAATTCGGCGTCACTGAAGTTCGAAGAAAAGAAATAGCCTGCGTGCGTGTGCACTGGTTCCAGCATGTGCCCTTCGAGGGGCTTGGCTGCATTGAGGCATGGATGCGCGCTCGTGGCCATGTGCTTTCGGTGACCCGTCTTTACGCAGGCGAACAGCCGCCCTCCACTGATAGCTACGATTGGCTGATCGTGATGGGCGGGCCGATGAGCGCCAACGACGAAGGCGAGCATCCGTGGCTGCGCGCCGAGAAGCGACTGATCGCGGACGCCATCGAGGCCTCGAAGGTGGTGGTCGGAATCTGTCTCGGAGCCCAGCTCATCGCGAGCGCGTT
>JBFKCG010000181.1:0-4824 GCA_041620675.1 Nevskiales bacterium | reverse complement strand
CGCCTATATACCCTGCCTGTCCCGTTGTGGATGTATGCCTATGGCGCTGCATCGGCCTTGCTGTTGTCTTTCCTCGTGGTGGCCTATTTCAGTACCACCAAGCCGGAGCACAGGGATGACCAAGTCGCGCTACGGCCATCACCGCGTTGGCTGCGCATGCTCTACTCGCGGCAGGTCATCTTGGTACTCAAGATACTCAGCGTAACGGGCCTGCTGTTGAGCATGCTGACCGGGTTCATGGGCAACCCGAATCCATATCTCAACTTCAACATGACCTTCTTCTGGATCGTGTTCGTGCTGGGCTTTGCCTATCTGACCGCGGTGGTTGGCGACCTGTATGCCGCCATCAACCCTTGGCAGACAGTGGCGAGTTGGCTGGATCGTTGCCTGCGCGGTTTTGCGCATGGGCGACTGCGTTACCCGGAGCCCCTCGGATACTGGCCGGCCCTGATTCTGTACGGCGTGTTCATCGGTATCGAGCTGCTCGCCTCGACCGGACCCTTTTCATTGGCCAGCCTGCTCACGGCTTATACGCTGCTCAATCTGGCAGGTGTGTGGCTCGTCGGTAGCAAGGACTGGTTTCGATACTGTGAGTTTTTCGCCGTGTTCCTGCGTCTGATCGCGAAGATGGCGCCAGTGGATTTTTCACCCGGCCATGTCCGGCTTCGCCTGCCGTTTGCCGGCTTGCTGCAAGAACGCACTGAAAACTACAGCTTGCTGCTGTTTGTGCTGTTCATGCTTTCCTCCACCGCATTCGATGGCTTGCGCGCCACCGTGCTCTGGTACGAACTGGCCTGGCAAGTGCCCAATGTCTTGATCGCCCCCCTGCTCAGCGGCGAGCCACTGCAGGTCTACCTGCAGCTGAGGACGGCATTCATTGGCGTCGAAGCGCTCACGCTGGCGCTCACACCCTTCCTGTATCTCGGTGTTTACTTGCTATTTATTGAGCTTGCACGTCGCATCACCCGCAGCACGCATTCACTGCGTGTGCTGGCGATGGAATTTGGCCTGACCTTGCTGCCGATCGCGCTGGTGTACAACATCACCCACTACTACACGCTGATACTGACCCAGGGCCTGCGCGTGGTGAACCAGATCTCCGATCCGTTTGGCTGGGGCTGGAACCTGTTCGGTACTGCGACATTCTTGCGAGCACCGATACTGCCGGACATGGCATTTGTTTGGCATAGCCAAGTGGCACTCATCGTGTTTGGCCACATCGTCAGCGTCTACCTAGCCCATCGTGTGGCACTGCGCCTCTTTGCGACACGCTGGCAGGCCACGCTCAGCCAGTTACCGATGCTGGTGTTGATGATGGCCTTCACCACGAGTGGCTTGTGGATCCTGGCGCAACCGATCAAGGCCGGCAGTTAGTTAGTAAAGCGGATTCCTGCAGCCTCGAACTGCCCAAATATCAAGGTTGTGCAAGAAAGGCCGGACTAACCATTCCCGAGCCAGAATTGGCCGGCGGTGCGGGCAACGGTATACCACCGTAGATCACCTCACCTGCCGCATTCTGGTAGGTCAGCCAGCTCGATGCGCCTTGCCGATCGACAGCGGGCTTGCTGTAGTCGCAGACACCATCCGGGAACGCCATCTTCAACCGATCCCATTGCGCATCCGTGAAGGGAATTGGCCCGTAGTTATCGCTACGATTGAGCGGCTTGAGCTGGCACTTCATCGTGTCCGCTTCCTTGTGGTCACCAGCGACCTCGCGCGGCGTGCCGAATACCATCAATAGCTGCTCTGGGCATAGCTGGTCCAAAACCTTGTGGCCAGCACCATCGCTGCACTGGTCATGCACATCTGCAGGCTTGTTGTCGACAATCTTCTGCGTCAGGGAAGCACTGCGCGTGTCCTGCTCGATCGCAGCGAGCCAGCGATCCATCGCTGTCAGCCCCTGATAGACGTAGTTCGGATCGCCAATCAAGGGCGCGGGCCCGCCCCACATCACATGCGTATCGTGGTTGCCGTGTTCGCGATCCAGGCGCCAGCGCGTCCAGAAGGCATGCACGGTGTCATGTGCGATGCCGGGATCTGGGCCCGTGAAGTTGATCATCGCAACCTTGTTCAGGTTGTTGGTCTGGTTGATCAGGCCACTGCGGTAGGCGTTCGCCAAGGCCGGCTGGTCGGCGACGGTACGCTCATTCTTGCGCTTGATATCAATGGTCAAGCCACCGATCTTGACGTTGAGATCAACAAAGTGCTCGGGCGTGATGCGGCCCTGGCGCAGAGCATTAAGACCGTATTGGATACCGACGTTGTCAATCGGGTTGCCGGCAAAGCCGCGGTTGGCCTGTACTTCTGCTGGTGACCAGACACTCGGTGCGCGTGGCCCGAAGATGTTGATCAGATAATCGAGTACGCCACAGCGCACGCCAGCCGGATTAGTTTCCGGGTGATAGCGCTCGGCATCGCTTACGCCCTTGCAGGGATTGGTCGGGTCAGTTGCCGCCTTGAACAGGCCCTCATCCGCAGCCACCGCATTGACATGTGAAATATGACCTTCCACGTCGGCGAACTGCTGGGGCGTCCATGGCACCGACCAGCGCGAGGGATCCTCGAAGTACTTGCGCATGAGGTGCGAGTCAGCAAATTGTGTCCCGGCGCTGAACGTATCCGGGTAGGAGCACATCAGCAGCAAGCCCTGGTAAATGCCGGGGTAGGCATTGGAGACCTGTTGCTGTACAAGCGAACCACCAGAACAGCCGGTGCCGATGGTGTAGCGAAGCTCACCGTACTGCTCGACCAGTCGCTCCTTTGCCATCATCATGGACTCGGCCTGCACCGAGATATTGCAGTTGTGGCCGTTGTTGTTGAGTGCAGTCGACGCGACTGCGAAGCCGCGGCCCAGCGCCACGATATAACTCTGTTCAAGCAGCGGGTTGGCTGGGATCGTGCCGGCATAATCGTCCAGGCGTGCGCTTCCCACTGCATGGTCTGCGCCACAGTTGCCGCCATGCGTGATCAGCAGCTTGCGATTCCATTGTGGCTGCGGTGACCAGGCGGTCCATGGCTGGTCGGGCTGGAACAGTGTCAGGATCTTGTATTCGTCACGATCCTGGAAACCCCGCTCAACACGCACGATGAATGGCAGCGTGATGCCATCGTCAGTCGTGGTGCTGGCAACATCGGTTGGGGGGTTCTGCGGGTCGTACGGCAAGAGGCCAGTGCGTGTGCGATTGGTGGATTTATAGAGATAGCTGTATTCGGCCGGCTGGTTACACTGGGCATCAAGCGCGCCTGACTGGCAAACCCAAGGCTGCACCTGGGGACCCGAGAAGATTGGCCCGCCGTTTGGATAGTTGGTGATTGCGTAACTGGTCTGCGTCACCCCAGTGGCTTGCGCGACCAACTGGTTGCTGCCGACATCTAGCCCTGTCACCAGGCCCATGTACCGACCATTCTCACGCTGTGCGAATGTGCCCGTGATGTCCTGCCCATTCAACGTCACCTTTGCATTGGCCGGCGTTTGGTTGGTTGGCCAAATCACCTCGACCAATGCATCGCCGCCGCTGACCAAGTCAGCGCGATTGGAGAGAACCCTGATTTGCGCAGGTGCCCCACCTCCAGTGCCGCCACTGCCACCAGTGCCTCCGGTGCCGCTATTTGCCTGCTCATCCCGATCGGAGTCACTGCCACATGCCGTGACAGTCAGGGCAAGGGACAGGGCCAGCAGAAGACCTTTAAAAGAGATGTGTATGCGCTGGGTATACATGAGGTGTGTCTCTCGACCGAATTACATGACTGCACGAGTCTAAACGCAGGGATGGCCGGCTGCATTCGTAGAATCTTAGGAAAGGCAGGCAAAAATGCGGTATCGGAGAAAAGCCAGGTGAATCAGGCGGTTCGGCGGGAATGCACCAGCCGCGCCAGCGCGCTGCGGCTTTCGACGTTGAGCTTCTTGTAGGCGCGGTAAAGATGGCTGGACACTGTGGTTGGCGCAAGGCCAATCACACGGCCGATCTCCTTGTGCGATAAGCCACGGCACACGCCAAACACCACCTCGCGTTCACGCTCGGTGAGGGTATCGAGCGGGCCTTCCTCCCAGATCTTCACGAGGAACAGGTCGGCCAATGGCTTGACCTTGATGCACAGGCCATCAATCAGGTAACGAACCCCATTTGGCCGCAGCTCGAATGGCAACTGCAGGCCCTTGAGCCCTTGCGGGAATTTTTTCTCCAGCAGGTCAATGAAGCCTGGCTGTATCTCGTGCGGGACCCCTTCGGCATCCACCAGCGCCGCAAACCGGTTGCTGGCCGTCGAGCGCGGACGCGTCAGGTGCAGGAAAAACGCATGCGAGTAGGCTTCTAGCATGTGATAGCCCGCGATCTCATGGATCTGCTTTTCCTGCTCTGTGAACGGCCGCTTGCGGTCGAAGCGGTAGAGACTGAACAGGGTATACAGGCCGGAACGCAGGTCCGCATGCGCGCTAGACAGGATGCGCTCCACGCCGAACTGGCTGAAGCAGCGCTGGTAGATCTCGCTCTTGTAGAACTCGTCGTCGCTGAGGACGTCACTGTTCTCGATCGTCTTGCCCAGATTCGAGCGGATGGCCTCATACAGGGGATTGATCTGGCGCGTCTGCTCAAGCGCCGTGGCAAAGCTGCTCGGCAGGCCGAGCACCGTCACATTGTGGAATTTGCCGCGCTTGACGGTTCCCGTGCCCCACAGCGCTGCATCAAATGGCACTAGCGACTTGAGCTCCTGATAGGCCCAGGACTGGAACTGCTCAGCCGGCATATCGGCACCGGCCCGGTACAGGCTGCTGATAAAAGGCTGCAGAAATTTCATGTCATCCCGTCACTTAGCGCCTCTCAGCAT
>JBFKCG010000180.1:0-4829 GCA_041620675.1 Nevskiales bacterium | reverse complement strand
TGGGTTGCCGTGGGCTCTGGCACTGATGCTGCTGACTTCATGCAGTTTCGCCTGCTCTGGATACGCAGCACTGCACCACGAACCCCAGATTGCGGATGTGCCACAGGCGATACCCACTATTGGATTGGCACTTAAAGTCGCTCTGGATGACGCATTGCTCGGTTATTTCACCCTCAGTGCACGTATTCCGGCCGGTGAACGTGCACGCAGGATGCGCGATGAATGTGAAAAAATCCTGGGGCAACAGCAGGTCGGAGATATCAACGGTTATCACCGCGATCCCACTCCCTTGCAGAATCTGAATACTCACCAAAGGCGGGCGATTGGCCAGGTCTTCCAGCACATTAGCTTTGATAGCGGTTACGAGCCGCAGGAAAGCAGTCTGGGCGCGGAGGACTGGCTGGCCATGCAGCGTAACCAACGCGCTCATGCCTGGATCTTGCGACATCCCGGCCCGCCGCGACCGTGGCTTGTATGCATTCATGGCTATCGAATGGGGCTGCCGTGGATGGATTTTGGCCTGTTCCAGCCGCGTTGGCTCCATCATCGCCTTGGTCTGAACCTGTTGATGCCAGTGTTGCCCTTGCATGGTCCCAGGCGTGAAGGTTTCCGCAGTGGCGATGGCTACATGGATGGAGATTTTCCCAACTTCATCCATGCTGAAGCACAGGCAATGCACGATATCCGCAGCCTGATTCGCTGGGTACGGCTGGAACAGGCCGCCACTTCAATCGGCGTACTTGGTTATAGCCTCGGCGGATACAACACAGCCTTGTTGTCGTGCCTGGAGGAGGGACTGGCCTGTGTTATCGCTGGCATACCAATGACCGATATCACCGCGACCCTGTGGCGACATATGCCGGTGCAGCAGTTGCGTTACCTGAACTCCCTCGGGATGACAGAATCGGCGGTACGAGAGGCCTTGCGCGTGATTTCCCCCCTGTCGATGCCCCCGAAGACCGAGCGTCGCTACATTTTCGCGGGCACTGCGGACCGTTTAATCACGCCCGATCAAGTTCTTGCACTCGCAAGGCACTGGCAGGTTGATGAGGTTGCCTGGTATTCGGGTACACATCTGAGTTTTGGGCGAGAGTCCGTTGTTACTCAGTTGATTATTCGAGCATTTCGTGAATCTGGCTTGATTGAAAAACGCATGGCTTAGGCTTGCGGCTTTCCTGATTATTCAGTAAGTTGTACCGGTTTTCCTCTACTACGGACAGCGAGTCACTACGCGTCCATTGTCCATCCGGAGTTTCCGTGGTCCGAACCGTCATCAGTGGTACTGGGCTTTTCACGCCCGCCGAATCCATTTCCAACGATGAGCTGGTGGCTTCATTCAATGAGTTCGTGCGCAGGTACAACGAACGCCATGCCAGCGAAATCGAGGCCGGCACGGTACAGCCACTGCAACCTTCCAGTAGCGAATTCATCGTCAAGGCATCTGGAATCAAGAGCCGGTTTGTGGTCAACAAGTCCGGCATCCTTGATCCCGAGATCATGAAGCCGCAGATTCGCAACCGTGGCAATGATGAGCCTTCGATCATGTGCGAGATGGGCGTTGCCGCGTCCAAAGAGGCCTTAGAGCGGGCAGGGCGCAGCCCGGAAGACGTGGATGCCGTGCTGGTGGCCTGCTCCAACATGCAGCGTGGATATCCCGCCATGGCGGTCGAACTACAGCACTACCTTGGCGTGAAAGGCTATGGTTACGACATCAATGTTGCCTGCGCATCCGCCGCCTTTGGCATTCAGGCTGCGGTAGAGGCAATCCGCAATGGCGATGCCCACAGTGTGCTGGTGGTCAGCCCGGAAATCTGCACTGGACATCTCAACTTCCGTGACCGTGACAGCCATTTCATCTTTGGCGATGCCTGCACGGCAGTGCTGGTTGAAAATGCCGAAGTCAGCAATAGCAAGGACCAGTACGAAATACTCGGTACACGCCTGCTGACGATGTACTCCAACAATATCCGTAACAACCAAGGCTACCTCAACCGGGCCGAGGTGCCACCCCGGAGTGAGCGTGACACCCTGTTTGTGCAGGAAGGCCGCAAGGTTTTCAAGGAAGTCGTGCCCGCAGCTGCGCAGCTGATTACCGAACACCTCCACGCACTTTCAATTGAGCCATCCAGCGTGAAGCGATTCTGGCTGCACCAGGCCAATCTGGGCATGAACCAGCTGATCAGCAAGAAAGTGCTGGGTCGGGACGCCGCTGAGCAGGAAGCGCCCGTTATCCTGGACGAATACGCAAATACCAGCTCAGCTGGCTCGGTCATTGCCTTCCACAAATACCATGCTGACCTTGCGCCAGGCGACGTTGGCGTCCTCTGCGCCTTCGGTGCCGGCTACTCGGTTGGCAGCGTAGTCATGCGACGCCTCTGAGCACTCACACCACTACCCAAAGGCTCGATTACTGCCCGCCTGCCTACGCAGTTGAGCGGCTTGAGCTGGATTTTGAACTAGATGCCGAAGTTACTGATGTGCATTCACGCATGCACATCAGGCGTCAGCCGGGCGCTGCACTTGATGCGCCACTCGTGCTGGACGGTCGGAACCTCGAACTCCTGTACCTACGGATAGATGGCCGTGAGCTTGATCAATCCGCCTACGCACTGGACAAGAAACAGCTGACAATCGAAGGGTTGCCTGAGGCCGCCGATCTTGAGATCGGCACGCGTATTCGACCCGTACAAAACACCGCACTTGAGGGTCTCTACCTGTCCGGCGACATGCTGTGCACACAGTGTGAGGCGCATGGCTTCAGCCGCATCACCTATTTCCTGGATCGGCCTGATGTCATGACGCGATATCGCGTCAAGTTGACCGCAGACAGGACTCGTTATCCCATCCTGCTGGCCAATGGCAATCCGGTGGACAGTGGCTCAAGTGACAACGGGTACCATTGGGTGACATGGGAAGACCCGTTCCCAAAACCCTGTTACCTGTTCGCTTTGGTCGCGGGCGATCTGGCCATGATTGAAGACGAGTTCACCACCTGCTCGGGCAGGAAAGTGGCACTGCGCATTTATGTTGAGCCTGAGAACAAGGACAAGTGCGACCACGCCATGGCCTCAGTGAAACAGGCGATGCGCTGGGACGAGGAAGCTTACGGTCGGGAATACGACCTGGATATCTTCATGATCGTCGCCGTGGGCTCTTTCAACATGGGGGCCATGGAGAACAAAGGTCTCAACATCTTCAACGCAAAATACATCATCGCTGACCCTAAAACCGCAACGGATGATGACCATGAAGCTGTTCGCGACATCATAGGGCACGAATATTTCCACAATTGGACCGGCAATCGCATCACCTGCCGTGACTGGTTCCAGCTCAGCGTCAAGGAAAGCCTGACGGTGTTCCGCGAACAGCAATTCAGTGCGGCGATGGGGTCCGAGGCGATCCGGCGTATCCGCCAGGCTCGCCTGATACGTACCCAGCAGTTCCCGGAAGATGCGGGCCCAACCGCACACCCCGTGCGGCCGGACAGCTACATGGAGGTCAACAACCTCTACACCCTGACTGTTTATGAGAAGGGGTCGGAGGTGATCCGCATGCTACACACGCTGCTGGGCGCGGAAAAGTTCCGCAAGGCCATGGACCAGTATTTCGAGCGACATGACGGGCAGGCTGTGACTGTGGAGGAGTTTCTGGCCGTAATGGAGCAAGCAGGCGAGCGCGACCTGTCACAATTCCGGCTCTGGTACAGCCAGGCCGGCACACCTGTGGTGAATGCCGAATGGGAATATCAGCCAGGGGAAAGACGCCACGTACTCCACCTGAAGCAGTCCACTCCGCCAACACCCGGACAGGCGATCAAGCAGCCGCTGCATATTCCCATCCGTGCCGCATTGCTCAATGCCAGTGGTGCCAGCGAAGAAAACATTCTGGAACTGTGCCAGGCCGAACAGCAGTTTGTCTTCCAGGATACAAACCCCAATACCGGGATATCGCTCCTGCGCGGCTTCAGCGCACCTGTGCAGCTGGTCATGGCGCACACAGATGAGCAGCTACGGCAACTGATTACCCAATCGGGAGACGGGTATGCCAGCTGGGACGCGATGCAAAAACTCTACTTTGGCACGCTGCTGGATCGGATCAGGGCTATCCAGCAGAAGAAGACAAGCACGAAACCCAGCGTGCTTTCTCAGGCCATTGAGCGCTTGCTAGAAAATCCTGGAGAGAATCCGGCGCTTCTGGCGGAACTGCTGCTCATGCCCTCTGAGTCTGTCATCGCGGACCAGATGCAGCAGGTCGACTTAGACTCAATCATCGTTGCACGCGACGGGCTTCGCAGCGAGTTATCAAGGCATCTTTATCCCCTGATCCTGCAGGCCTATGAGAAATCCGCTGGTAGCAGTCCTTACCGGTTCGATAATGAATCGGTGGCACGGCGCAGACTGAACAATGTCTGTCTTGGCTGGTTGGTTGCCGGGGGCGGGCCTGAAGCCCGTGAGCTAGCCATGCATCACTACCAGCAGGCCGACAACATGACGGACAGTCTGGGCGCCTTGGTCGCGCTCAATGATAGTGATGGGCCAGAAAGGACCAAGGCGCTTCATGAATTCCAGCAGCGCTGGCAGACGCAGCCTTTGGTGCTGGATAAGTGGTACACGTTGCAGGCAACTAGCCGCCTGCCCAGTTCACTGGATTCCGTCAGGCAGTTAATGAGCAGTTCCAACTTCGATGGGCGCAATCCAAACCGCATCCGTGCCTTGCTGGGCGCATTCGCTCATGCCAATACTCGTGGTTTTCATCGGGCAGACGGGACTGGCTATCAATTCGTTGCCGATAATATCCAGGCGCTGAATGCCCTGAACCCACAGGTGGCG
>JBFKCG010000179.1:0-4835 GCA_041620675.1 Nevskiales bacterium | reverse complement strand
GATCAACGCCACCCATCGCTTGCCCTGCCTCATCGCGCCGTCTCCCTTCAGGATTTTTGTTGTTTCTTCCACTCGTCCGTGAGCAGCCCGGCATAGCCCCAGTCCTGCTCTTCAATCTCCTGGATCACGATATGGATATGCTCGGGCTTCTTGCCCAGGACGCGCACCAGCGAATCGGTGAGGTCCTTTACGATTTCTGCCTTCTGTGCGCGGCTCGCGCCCCGGGTGATCTGGATATTGGCGTAGGGCATGGCGGTGTCCGGGCGATTGAGGATGGCCTAGCTTCGCATATTCAGCGAAACCAACGGCGTGACTTAGCGCCTCTTTCAAGAGGACTTGACCCAGCGCTTCTTGCCGATGATCTCGACGCCGCGCCAGAACGCAACATGGTCCTTGATGTTCAGCGCCGCTTCCATCGGCTCCGGGTAGTACCAGGCGGCGTCCTTGTTCTCCTGCCCGTCCACCACGATCGTGTAGTAGTGCGCCGTACCCTTCCAGTAACACTGCGTGGTTGTGTCGCTGGGCTTGAAGAATTCGCTATTGAGCGAAGATTTCGGAAAGTAGTAATTGCGCTCCACTTCCACGGTATCGTCACTCTCGGCGAGTACTTGGTTGTTCCAGACTGCTTTCATCCTGTCCTGTATCCCCTGACCACTTGCACCAGATCATCCTCCGGCCCCCGACCTGACCGCAAGCCCGGAGCGGCCATCAGTCGCCGGGCCCCCACAACATCTCGTCCAGCGTCGCCGCGCGGCCATAGCGCTGAAGGTTGATGCGGCCACTGATGAACACGACGCCCTCGGCTTCTAGCCGACTGCGCTGCTCCCGGTACGCCTTGCTGCGCGGCGGGAACGACAGCTTGCCCTGTGCGTTGACCACGCGGTGCCAAGGCACGTCGGAATCCTGCGGCAAGGCATGCAGGGCATAGCCAGCCTGGCGTGCCTGTCTCGGCAGGCCGGCGGCCTCGGCTATCTGCCCGTAGGTGGCGACGCGACCACGCGGGATTTCGCGCACTGCCTGCCAGATGCGATGGTAACTGTCGCTCACCTGTCCCATTCGTCTAGTCTAGACCAGCCCCGTCGCTGCTCGGCGTTGTTAGACTGTGCGGGTAGCAAGTGAGGGTAAGGAGTTAATACATGCCGAAATCCAAAGCCAAACTGATCGTCCGCCAGGCCCACCTCAAGGACATCCCGGCACTGCAGCAGCTGTGCCGCAAGGCCTACCCGAACTTCAGTCCGTACACGGCTGACCAGTTGCGCGGCCACCAGAATCATTTTCCGCAAGGCGCGATGGTGGCGGAATACGAAGGCACGGTGGTCGGCTACTGCGCCAGCATCCGCATGGACGACGACGCGATCAAGCCGCACAGCTGGCGCGAGATCACGGGCAATGGCTATGGCAGCACGCATGAAGGCGATGGCGAATACCTCTATGGCTATGAAGTCTGCGTTGATCCGGAATTCCGCGGGCTGCACATCGGCCAGCGCCTCTACTCGGCACGACGCAAGCTGTGCGTGGACCTGCACCTGAAAGGCATCGTGTTTGGCGGGCGCATTCCCGGCCTGAAGCGCAAGTTCAAGGAAGTCGGTAGCGCGAATGCCTATGTCGAGGCGGTCAAGAACAAGTCCCTGCGCGACCCGGTCATGACCTTCCAGATGCGCAATGGCTTCGAGCCGATCGGCGTGCTCAAGAACTACATGCCCACCGATGATGCGTCCATGGGTTACGCCGCGCACATGTTGTGGAAGAACCCGGCGATGGAAGCCTATACCGACAGCAGCAGCTCGCCCATGCGCCGGCCCTCGACCGTGCGCGTGGCGACGGTGCAGTACCTACAGCGTGGCATTGGCTCGTTTGAGGAATTCGCGCAGATCGTGGGTTACTTCGTTGGCACGGTTGCCGAGAACAAGAGCGACTTCGTCCTGTTCCCGGAATTGTTCACCGTGCAGCTGCTGTCCCTGGAAAGCCAGGTACTCAAGCCGATCGAGGCCATGGAACGGCTGGCCACCTATACCGACCGCTACAAGGCCGTGTTCGAGCAACTGGCGATCAAGCACAACGTCAATATCATCGCCGGCTCCACGCCGACGCGCATGAAGGACGGCACGGTGCAAAACGTTGCCTATGTCTTCCTGCGCGATGGCTCCGTGCATGAGCAGCCCAAGATCCACCCGACGCCGGATGAGCGGCACTGGTGGAACATCCAGGGCGGACACACCCTGAGCGCGATCAATACCGACTGCGGGCCCATTGGTGTGCTGATCTGTTATGACAGCGAGTTCCCGGAACTGGCGCGTCACTTGGTCGCGAACCAGGGTGCCAACATCCTGTTCGTGCCGTATTCCACCGAGGAACGGCAGGGCCACCTGCGCGTGCGCTACTGTTCACAGGCGCGCGCGGTCGAGAACCAGTGTTATGTCGTTACCGCCGGCAACATCGGCAACCTGCCCAAGATCCAGAACATGGACATCCACTACGCGCAGAGCAGCATCCTGACGCCCTGCGATTTCCCGTTCTCACGCGATGGCATCGCCGCCGACACCACGCCGAACGTGGAGATGATCGCGTTCGCCGACCTGGACCTGGAGACGCTGGTGGCGGCACGCACCTCGGGCACGGTGCTCAACCTGAAGGATCGCCGCCACGACCTTTACTCGGTCATCTGGAATGGGCCAGGCGAATTGACGCTGACCGACTAAGCGCCTGCTAGAGCACCAGCAGCGTCGCGCAGCCAAGGAACAAGCCAAGGCTGGCGACGTCGGTGGCGGTGGTGACGAAGATTCCCGATGCGGCGGCAGGGTCCACGTCGAAGCGCTTCAGCATGAGCGGCACGAATACACCGGACACGCCGCTGGCAATACAGCTGCCGATCATGGCGAGGAAAACCGTCAGTGCCAGCATCGGTGCGTTGGGCGCCTGGGTCAGGATTGCGTAGGCATACATCGCCGCCGCCGCCGGCAAGCCCACCAGCGCGCCATTGCCGGCACCGAGCAAGGCCTCTTTCGCCAGCAAGCGCTTCATCGCCTCGTGGCCAAATTCACCCAGCGTCAAGCCGCGCACCGTAACCGCCAACGCCTGCACGCCGGTGTTGCCTGCCTGCCCGGCCAGCACCGGCAGGAATACCGCCAGCGCCACCACTTGCGCGATGGTGGCCTCAAAGCCACCGACCACCGCCGCGGCGAGGAACGCGGTGACGAGATTGATCTGCAACCAGGGATGGCGCCACTTGAAACACTGCCGCCAGGGCGTGCTGTAGTGCTCTTCTTCATCCACACCAACCATCCGCCCTGACTGCGCGGTCAGGTTGAAGGCGTGCTGCTCAAACAGCAGGTAACCCGGCACCAGGCCAATCAGGCGGCCGTCGGTATCACACACGGGGTACACCGGATAATGGCGATGCACCACCGCGCGCATGGCTTCGTCCACCGGCGTCTCCGGCGTGAACGAAAATGGCTGGGTCAGCATGATCTCCGAAAGTTTTTCTTCCGGTGATGCCAGCAACAGGTCGCGCATCACGATTACGCCGAGCAGGTGCTTGTCAGCGTCGGTGACATAGGCATAGGTGACGAAGATCGTCTTGGCGAGGTCACGGATTTCCTCGATGGCGTCCTTGACGCGCGTATCGGGGCCCAACACCCCGACCGGCTCGCTCATCAGCCGACCGATGCTGTCCTCGGGGTATTCCAGGTTGCTGCTCCATTGTTCGCCGATGCCGCCACTGACCGCGGGCACGATGGCGGCCTGCCGCGCTTCCGGAAACCGCAGCAACACCTGGGTGGCGAAATGCGGCGGCAGCTGTGACAGCACGGCAGCAACGATCGCATCCGGCTTGGGCTTGAGAATGGCGACTGCATCCAGCGGTGCACGTCGCTGGACTGCGGTTACCAGTTTGTGGAGTTCGGCGCTCTCCTGCACCGTGGACGAACGGGGATGCTTCGCGGCGCTTTCCATGGCAGCACTCCTTACGTGTTGACGGCGCCAGCAATGGCCATGGCACGCGTGGCAGAGGATGCTCTGCTCAGTCTTTTTGCATCAATCGCATCAGCATCGCCACACCGATACCCCAGGCACCGTTCAGGATCAGTGCGCCAAGCATGATCTTGGGATCCCAGCCTGCGGCCATGCCCATGCCCTTGATAGGCATCACGACAAACAACGCCACCGCGCTCGGCCCGATCGCGCCTATTACCAGGGCCTTGATCCAGTGCACCGCGCCGGTGTTCTTGCGAATCAGCGCCCACAACACGATTCCCCACAGGCCGCCCCAGAATGCCAGCGAAACAAACGCGGGCACACCAAACGGTGCAGTGGCAGCAAGGTTGAAGGGGGCGGGAACCGACGGGTTGGCCAGGTGCAGCAGGCCCAGCACGGTCTGGTGAAATGCCAGGGTGGCAAAGAAGCCGGCGATGAAGGCTTTGATCGGTTGCATCGGTGTCCCCTTTTGGCCGGACACGGTCGCACGCGCCGGGCATGTTTATTATTTCCTCGCCTGATTTTGCGACGACATGGGTATTTCCGTCCAATCGCGGTCGGCAAGCCCAACGAGCTATGATGACTGACCGATGAATGACTTCATGCAATGGCTGGAGCAGGCCCTGGAAATCATCCAGAAGCCGTTGTTGTCGTATGGGGAATCCACCATCACCACCGCCAACCTGCTGGCGGTGGGCCTGGTGGTCCTGCTGGCCTTGTTCCTGCCGACACTGGTAGACCACGGCTTGCGGCGACTGGCCAGCCCGGGCCGGCGCGTGGTCTTGAGCGAATCAGGCCAGTACGCGCTGTCGAGGATCATTCGCTACATCATCTGGATCATCGCCGCACTGGTCGGGCTGGAT
>JBFKCG010000178.1:0-4847 GCA_041620675.1 Nevskiales bacterium | reverse complement strand
CCCGAGCAGAACGCCCCGGATATCGACAAGAACTGGCATGGTGGCTTCTTCTGCCCCTGCCATGGTTCGCGCTTCGATCTTGCCGGGCGCGTCTACAAGAACGTGCCGGCACCAATGAACCTCAAGGTGCCGCCTTACCGCTTCGAGGGCGACAACACTGTCGTCATCGGCGAAGACCCGCTCAAGGCCTAGGAGCAGAATAAATGGCCATTACGCCCAACCCACACAAGACCACCGGCTTCCTCGGCTGGATTGATGACCGCTTCCCGCTGACCAAGCTGTGGAAGGACCATGTCGCCGAGTATTACGCACCGAAGAATTTCAACTTCTGGTACTACTTTGGCTCACTGGCGCTATTGGTGCTGGTCAACCAGTTGCTGACAGGCATCTGGCTGGCCATGTTCTTCAAGGCCGACGCCAACCTGGCATTCGACTCCGTCGAATACATCATGCGTGACGTCGAATGGGGCTGGCTGATCCGGTACATGCATTCCACCGGCGCCTCCGCGTTCTTCCTGGTCGTTTTCCTGCACATGTATCGCGGCCTGCTTTACGGGTCACATCGCAAACCACGCGAGCTGATCTGGATCTTCGGCTGCCTGATCTTCTTCTGTCTCATGGCAGAAGCCTTCCTGGGCTATGTGCTGCCATGGGGTCAGATGTCCTACTGGGGCGCGCAGGTGATCATCTCGCTATTCGGCGCCATCCCGCTGGTGGGTGAAGACCTGGTGATCTGGATCCAGGGCGACTACTTCATCGCGGATGCCACCATCAACCGCTTTGCCGCGTTGCATTTCGTGGCACTGCCCTTCCTGCTAGTTGGCCTGGTGATTGCGCACCTGATGGCCCTGCACGAGGTTGGCTCAAACAACCCCGACGGCATCGACATCAAGAAGAACAAGGGCGCAGATGGCATCCCGAAGGATGGCATCCCGTTCCACCCGTATTACACGGTCAAGGACCTGTATGGCACGGGCGTGTTCCTGATCCTGTGCGCGTTCGTGGTGTTCTTCATCCCGGACTTCTTCGGCTACTTCCTGGAGCGGCCGAACTTCGAGCCTGCCAATCCCTTGGCAACGCCAGAGCACATTGCACCGGTGTGGTATTTCACGCCGCAGTACGCGATGTTGCGTGCCGTCACCGTCAACTTCCTGTGGATTGATGCCAAGTTCTGGGGCGTGGTGCTGCTGGCAGGCTCCGTCGTGATCCTGTTCTTCCTGCCCTGGCTGGACAAGAGCACGGTGCGGTCGATTCGTTACCGTGGCCCGTACTACAAGATCGCGCTGACCTTGTTCACGATCAGCTTTGTCGTGCTGGGCTACCTCGGCACCCAGCCGCCCGGCGGCTTGAAGACGCTGATCGCACAGATCTGCACTTTCCTGTACTTCGCATTCTTTATCCTGATGCCTTGGTACACCCGGATCGACCCGGTCAAACAAGAGCCGGAGAGGGTCACCGAATGAGATTCCGTATGAAAACATTCATCCGCATCGCATTGCTGACATTGACACCTGGCGTGGCGCTGGCCGCGGGCGGAATTGCAGCCCCGTTTAGCTTCAAGTCAGACATGGGCAACGAGGCCTCGCTGCAACGCGGAGCCGCTGCCTATGTGAATTATTGTGCTGGCTGTCACTCGATGAAGCACTTGCGCTACAACCGCATCGCGCAGGACCTGGGGATTCCCGAGTCATTGGTGATGAAGCATCTGGCACCCGCCAATGCCAAGGCCGGCGATCCCATCCTGACCACCCTGCCGGCGGAGCAGGCAGCGGTTTGGTACGGACGTACCCCGCCTGACCTGACCTTGGTCGCGCGCGCAAGGGGCACGGATTGGCTTTACAGCTACCTGCTGACTTTTTATGTCGATGAAACCAAGCCCAGCGGCGTCAACAACCTGATGTTGCCAGGCTTGTCCATGCCGCATGTGCTGGGCGGACTGCAGGGCTACCAGAAGCTGGTCGAGCCCAAGGATGGCGAGCAGGCAGGACATGGCAAGGGCCCGAAGTTTGAGCTTGTACAGCCGGGCAGCATGAGCGAAAAGGAATACAAGGATTTCGCCGGCGACCTGACCAATTTCATGGTCTATGCGGCCGAACCCGCCCGGATGGTCCGGTATGGCCTGGGCGTGAAGGTCATCTTGTTCTTGCTGCTGTTTACCGGATTGGCTTACCTGCTCAAGAAGGAATACTGGAAGGACGTCCACTGACAGCGAACCCGGCCTCAGGCCGGGTCATACAGAGGTTCATGCATGGCCATTGTTGCTGCTAATCGCCGCTCACAGATGATGCTGTTTGCGCGCCCTCACGACCCACAGAGCCAGCGTGTGCGCCTGGTGCTGGAGGAAAAGGGGATCGCCAACATCGAGATCATTGAGTTGAAGCCGGGCGAGACCAGTGAAGACCTGCTTGACCTCAACCCCTACAACACCCTGCCTACGCTGGTGGACCGGGAACTGGTGTTGTATGAACCCCGCATCATCATGGAATACCTGGATGAGCGCTTTCCCCACCCGCCATTGATGCCGGTCGATCCAGTGGCGCGCGCCCGTTTCCGGCTTGCCCTTTATCGCATCGAGCAGGACATCTATCGTCTGGTCCCTGTGCTGGAAGAAGGTGGAGCCAACGAACTGCGCAAGGCACGCAAGGAGTTGCGCGAAACACTCATGGGCGTGGTGGATATCTTTAGCGCCAAGCCCTATTTCCTGAGCGATGAATTTTCGCTGGTTGACTGCACGATGGTGCCAATCCTGTGGCGGCTTGAGCAGTATGGCGTGGAGCTTCCCAAGCAGGGCGCACCGATCCTACGGTATGCCAAGCGGTTGCTGGACCGTCACCAGACACGCCGCAACCTCAGCGACGATGACGCCGATATGGGCGACTGACGTCCCCTTTCACACTCACCGCTCCTGCCATGGGCAGTCCCTCTCGTAGACCCTATCTGATCCGCGCCATGTTTGAGTGGGCGGTGGACAATAACCTGACGCCGCATCTGCTGGTGTCTGCTGACGCACCCGGCGTCGAAGTTCCCAGGCAATACGTCGAGGACGGCAAGGTAACACTCAATATCAGCCCGCGTGCGGCGCAGAGCCTGTTGCTTGGCAATGAACTGATCCAGTTCAATGCGCGCTTCGGTGGGCGGTCCTGGCATGTGCGCGTGCCACCGGGTGCCGTGCTGGCTGTCTATGCCCGAGAAAATGGCGAGGGTGTCGTGTTTGGCGAAGTCGAGGCACCCGAGGAACCGGTGCCTCCGCCGACGCCTGGCCCCGATGCTCCGCCCAAGCGTGGCAAGCCGCAATTAAAGATCGTCAAGTGAGCAAGTACTCACTCGCGAGGGGGGATGGCAGTCTGGCTAGGCCTGTTGCGGGTGGGTAATGATCTGGTCCAGGGACCGGATCATGGCCAGTAACCGGCTGCAGTCTTGTTCAAGGTTGCGAAACTCGGTTTCCGCAAGTGGGGCGATGTCGCAGCGAGTCGGCAGTGCGCTATTTTCGGCAATAATTATCCGGATGCGGGGTATGAATACCCATTGCAGCCATTGCCAGACCTTGAGGGTGTCGTAACAGAAAGGCAGGCGGCTGGCCATATCCGCATGCGAGGGCGCCTGCTCTTCCCAAAGGTTTATCGCGCGCATTTCAAATTCGATAGCATCCACCGCGTCGGCTACCTGCCGATACTGTTCTTCCGGTGCCACAGGCACGCTCATTGGGCGGGAAACAATTTGCCGGGGTTCAGGATGCCATTGGGATCAAACACGCGCTTGATGTCCTGCATCAGCGACAGTGCCTCATGGCCAATTTCGCGACTGACGAACTCGCGTTTATCCAGTCCAATACCATGCTCTCCCGATAGCGTGCCGCCCAGTTCCAGTACCAGCGTGAACACATCGTCCAGACAGGCATGCATTGCTTTCAGTTCCGAAGGGTCGTCAGGATTACCCAGCAGGTTGACGTGCAGATTGCCATTGCCCGCATGGCCAAAGTTCACGATGCGGATGTGATGCTGTACTGAAAGGCGCTCTATTCCCTGCACCAGTTCAGCCATGCGAGAGACGGGTACGACCACGTCCTCATTGATTTTCTTGGGGGCAAGGGTGCGCAGTGCCGGGGATAGCGACTTGCGCGTGCTCCATAAGGCGGCCGTCTCGGTGTCGCTGGTGGCGGCACGCAGTTCCAGCAACCCTTCACCCCGGGCAGCGTTGCTTACGGCGGCAACCGCAGACTCAATCATGTGCTCACTGCCATCAACTTCGATCATGAGCAGCGCGCCAGCGGATTCCGGCAGATCAGCCTGGGTCGCTGACTGGTAATGGCGGATCATCTTGATGGCCGCGCCATCAATGAATTCGAGTGCACAAGGCGTCTCGGGTTGGGCCATGATGCGAGAGACCGCCGCCGCAGCCGTGCCGACATCCCGATAGATCGCGCGTAGGCTGCGCTTGGTCGCTGGCCGTGGTGTCAGGCGCAGGGTGGCCTCGGTAATGATCGCCAGCGTGCCTTCGGAGCCGATCAAGAGGCGAGTCAGGTCGTAACCGACTACGCCCTTGGTGGTGTTGACCCCCGTGTGTATGACTTCCCCGCGGCCGGTAACGGCGCGCAAGCCCAGCGTATTGTCGCGCGGGGTCCCGTATTTTACGGCTTGCGGACCTGCGGCATTGCAGGCGAGGTTGCCGCCGAGCGTAGAGTAGGCGGCGCTGCTCGGATCCGGTGGCCAGAAGAAACCTTCTGGGGCCAACGCAGCCTGCAGCTCTGAATTGGTCACGCCCGGCTCCACCACCGCCAGGCGATCGCCTGGTCTGATGTCGATGATCCGGTTCATCCGTTCAAGCGACAGTACGAGGCCTCGCTGGAT
>JBFKCG010000177.1:0-4859 GCA_041620675.1 Nevskiales bacterium | reverse complement strand
GCGGTTGGTGTCATCGCCGCACAGTCAATTGGTGAGCCCGGTACACAGCTCACGATGCGTACCTTCCACGTGGGTGGTGCGGCATCGCGTGCCGTCGCAGCCGACGGCATCGAGGTCAAGTCCGCCGGTACCGTCAAGCTGCACAACATCAAGACGGTTCGACATGACTCGGGTCACTTGGTCGCAGTTTCTCGTTCCGGTGAAGTGGGCGTTATTGACGAGCACGGCCGTGAGCGTGAGCGTTACAAGATCCCCTACGGTGCGACCATCACCATCAGTGAGGGTGATGAGGTCAAGGCAGGCCAGAACGTGGCCAAGTGGGATCCGCATACCCACCCAATCGTGGTCGAAGTCTCCGGTCATGCGAAGTTCGTCGATTTCGTCGATGGCGTGACAGTCACGCGTGAAATGGACGAAGTCACCGGCGTGAGCACGCTGGTCGTGACCGAGGCCAAGACCCGTACGGGTGCCGCCAAGGACCTGCGTCCGGCAATCCGCCTGGTCGATGGCCGCGGCAAGGACCTCAAGTTCCCTGGCACCGACATCCCGGCTACCTATAACCTGCCGCCGAAGGCGATCGTCACGGTTGAAGATGGGCAGAAAGTGGGCGTGGGCGACGTTGCCGCACGTATTCCGCAGGAATCGTCCAAGACACGTGATATCACCGGTGGTCTGCCCCGCGTGGCCGACCTCTTTGAAGCACGCAAGCCCAAGGATCCGGCTGTCCTGGCCGAAGCCACCGGCACCATCCGCTTTGGTGATGCGACCAAGGGCAAGCAGCGGGTTCGCATCGTGACCTCCGATGGTTCCGAAGTCGAGTTGCTGGTACCGAAATGGCGCCAGATCAACGTGTTCGAAGGTGAGCACGTTGAGCAGGGTGAAATCATCTCGGATGGTGAGCCCAGCCCGCACGACATCCTGCGCTTGCGCGGAACGGCCGAGCTGGCAAATTACCTGGTCAAGGAAATCCAGGACGTCTATCGCTTGCAGGGTGTGGCCATCAACGACAAGCACATCGAAGTCATCATTCGCCAGATGCTGCGTCGCGTCGAGGTCAAGGATGCCGGTGACAGCAAGCTGCTGCAGGGTGAGCAGCTCGAACTGCAACGCCTGGATGAAGAGAACCGTCGCGTTGCCCTTGAAAAGGGCCGGCCAGCCAAGTACGAGCGCATGCTGCTCGGCATCACCAAGGCCAGCCTGTCGACCGAATCCTTTATCTCGGCGGCGTCTTTCCAGGAAACCACGCGTGTGCTCACCGAAGCATCAGTCCGTGGCGCCAAGGATGGACTGCGCGGCCTGAAGGAAAACGTCATCGTCGGCCGACTCATTCCGGCGGGTACTGGCCTGGCTTACCACGAGCAGCGCAGGCGTTCGCGCCAGCGTGACCTGCAGGCTGAGTTCCAGGCGGGACTGGCCGAGGCAGAAGGCGCAGCGGCGGCAGGCGAGTCGCAGGAGTAGTGCAATCCAGCGGGGACGGCGCATGGCCGTCCCCGTAATTCATGGCTGTCAAAAGTGTTGCGACAGCTTGAAAACGAAGACAATTTACCTTGACAGTACAGGGGCGAATCTTTAATATTCGCCCCCTCACACTGGCAGGCCGGACATGACGGCCTGCCATTTTTTATCGCAGAAACAGTCCGTAACTGCAGGCCAGATATAGGGAAAACCCGTGGCAACCGTTAATCAACTCGTGCGCAAAGGGCGTCATACCCGAATCGAAAAGACCAAGGTGCCAGCGCTCCAGGGCAGTCCGCTCAAGCGCGGCGTCTGCACCCGTGTCTATACGACAACCCCGAAGAAGCCGAACTCGGCTTTGCGTAAGGTCGCCAAGGTGCGCCTGACCAATGGCTTCGAGGTCATTTCCTATATTGGTGGTGAAGGCCACAACCTGCAGGAGCACTCGGTCGTTCTGATCCGTGGTGGTCGTGTAAAAGATTTGCCTGGTGTGCGTTACCACACCGTGCGCGGTTCACTGGACTGTGCCGGTATTGAGAAGCGTCGCCAAAGCCGCTCCAAGTACGGCGCCAAGCGTCCGAAGAGCTAACCCTTAAATTCTGTGTTGCTAGCGAGTTCCTGAAGCCATGCCGAGAAGACGAGTCGTTGCCAAGCGCAGCATCCTGCCGGACCCCAAGTACAAGTCCGAATTGCTGGCCAAATTCATGAACGCCATCATGCAGGATGGTAAGAAATCTACCGCGGAGTCCATCATTTATGGCGCGCTGGACGAAATCACCAGCAAGAAAGGCGTAGAAGACCCGGTCGCGGTCTTGACCAATGCCCTGGACAACGTTCGCCCGGCAGTCGAAGTGAAATCACGACGCGTCGGTGGTGCCACCTATCAGGTGCCGGTCGAGGTTCGCTCGGTTCGCCGTACTACGCTAGCCATGCGCTGGATCATTGAGGCGGCGCGTTCGCGTAGCGAGCACTCCATGGCCATGCGCCTGGCTGGTGAGTTGATGGATGCCGCTGAGCACCGTGGTGCCGCCGTGCGCAAGCGCGAAGACACGCACCGCATGGCGGATGCCAATAAAGCGTTCTCGCATTTCCGCTGGTAAGTATCATTTTCTCGCTGACAGGTCCTAGCCGTGCCCCGTACTAATCCCATCGAGCGCTATCGCAATATTGGTATTTCCGCGCATATCGACGCGGGCAAGACCACCACGACCGAGCGCGTGCTGTTCTACACCGGCGTTTCGCACAAGATTGGCGAAGTGCATGACGGCGCCGCAGTCATGGACTGGATGGAGCAGGAACAGGAGCGCGGCATCACGATCACCTCGGCTGCCACTACCTGCTTCTGGACCGGCATGGGACAGCAGTTCGAGCAGCACCGCATCAACATCATTGATACCCCGGGACACGTTGACTTCACCATTGAAGTTGAGCGTTCCATGCGCGTGATCGACGGTGCTTGCATGTTGTACTGTGCGGTGGGTGGCGTACAGCCGCAGTCCGAGACCGTGTGGCGTCAGGCCACCCGTTATGGCGTGCCGCGCATCGCATTCGTCAACAAGATGGACCGTACCGGCGCCAATTTCTTCAAGGTCGTCGACCAGATGAAGAACCGTCTGCGTGCCAATGCGGTGCCGATGCAGGTGCCAATCGGCGCCGAAGAAAACTTCAAGGGCGTCGTTGACCTGGTCAAGATGAAGGCCATCCTCTGGAATGAGGAAGACAAGGGCGTGACTTTTGAGTATGCCGATATCCCGGCCGACTTGATGGACACTGCCAAGGAGTGGCACGACAAGATGGTCGAGGCCGCTGCCGAGTCCAGCGACGAACTGATGAACAAGTACCTCGAAGGCGAGACGCTGACCGAGGAAGAGATCAAGCAGGGTATTCGCAAGCGCACCATCGCGCGCGAGATTTTCCCGATGTTCTGTGGCTCTGCCTTCAAGAACAAGGGCGTGCAGGCCATGCTCGACGCCGTTATCGAGTACCTGCCCGCACCGAGCGACATTCCGCCAGTCAAGGCGCATGACGTCGAGGACTATGAAGTCCTGCATGAGCGCAAGGCGCTGGACACAGAGCCATTCTCGGCGCTGGCCTTCAAGATCATGACCGACCCGTTCGTCGGCACGCTGACATTTATCCGTGTCTACTCTGGCGTTTTGAATACTGGCGACAGCGTCTTCAACTCGCGCAGCGGCAAGACCGAGCGCATTGGTCGTATGGTGCAGATGCACGCCAACGACCGCACCGAGATCAAGGAAGTCCGCGCTGGTGACATCGCTGCCTGCGTCGGCATGAAGGACGTGTTTACCGGAACGACGCTGGCCTCCACCGAGAAGCCTGTCGTGCTGGAACGCATGGAGTTCCCGGAGCCGGTTATTTCCGTGGCAGTTGAGCCCAAGACCAAGGCTGACCAGGAAAAGATGGGCGTCGCCCTGAACAAGCTGGCGCAGGAAGATCCTTCGTTCCGTGTGCACACTGACGAAGAAACCAACCAGACCATTATTTCCGGCATGGGCGAGCTTCACCTGGAGGTGTTGGTCGAGCGCATGAAGCGTGAGTTTAAGGTCGAGGCCAACGTCGGCGCGCCCCAGGTTGCCTACCGCGAGACGATCCGCAAGTCGGTGGACCAGGAAGGGCGATTCATTCGCCAGTCCGGTGGTCGCGGTCAGTACGGTCATGTCTGGCTCAAGATCGAGCCGCTTGAGGCTGGCAAGGGCTATGAATTTGAGAATGCCATCGTCGGTGGCACCGTGCCGCGTGAATACGTGCCGGCCGTCGACAAGGGTGTTCGTGAGGCCGTGAAAAACGGCGTCCTGGCGGGCTTCCCGATCGTGGACGTCAAGGTCACGCTGTTCGATGGTAGCTACCACGATGTGGACTCCAACGAAATGGCGTTCAAGATCGCCGGCTCGATGGCATTCAAGGAGGGCGTCATGCGCGCCAGCCCGGTGCTGCTTGAGCCGATCATGAGCGTCGAGGTGGAAACACCGGAAGACTTCATGGGCGACGTCATGGGCGACCTGAATCGCCGCCGTGGCATCATCCAGGGCATGGACGACATCGCGGCAGGCAAGGTCGTCAGGGCCGAAGTGCCACTGTCGGAAATGTTCGGCTATTCGACCACACTGCGCTCCATGAGCCAGGGTCGTGCCACCTACAGCATGGAATTCAACAAGTACTCGGAAGCGCCCGCAAGCGTAACCGCAACCATTCTTAAGAAGTCCGCGTAACCGCAACCGGAATCAACCAGAGGAATACGGTCGTGTCCAAAGCAAAATTTGAGCGTACCAAGCCGCACGTAAACGTGGGGACGATTGGTCACGTGGATCATGGTAAGACCACGCTGACGGCAGCGTTGACGGTCTGTCAGGCCAAGAAGTTTGGCGGTGAAGCCAAGGCTTATG
>JBFKCG010000176.1:0-4910 GCA_041620675.1 Nevskiales bacterium | reverse complement strand
GCATCCCCCCGCGCGCGTACCTCGGCCAGGATGGCGCGCACCGTTGACTCCACCTTTTCGTCCCCTTGCGGGTCATAGGTGATCAGTTGCGAGAATGCAGCCTCGAAATCGGGCGAGCTTGTGGACAGGCGCCGGATATCCATGATGTCAGTATGACCTTGGGTGGCCTGAGGGTTGTCAGGCGGCAGTCGGCGTTGACGCCTGCCGCAGTGATTCCAGCAAGGCCTGGATACGCGCGTGTTTCATTTTCATGGCCGCCTTGTTGACGATCAGGCGCGAACTGATCGACTGGATAAGTTCCATCTGCACCAGACCATTGGCCTTGAGGGTATTGCCGGTATCCACCAGGTCTACGATCAGGTCAGCGAGCCCCACCAGTGGTGCCAGTTCCATCGAACCGTACAGCTTGATCAGTTCCACCTGCTGGCCACGCGCAGCGAAATAACGACGGGTCAGCTCGACGTATTTGGTCGCAACACGCAAGCGACGCCCGGCCGCAGCCTCCACTGCACCTGGCAGGCCAGCAACCATCAGGCGACAGCTCGCAATACCAAGGTCCAGCGGCTCATACAGGTTCTCGCCGCCATGCTCGATCAGCACATCCTTGCCGGCCACACCACAATCTGCGGCGCCATACTCGACAAAGGTCGGCACATCAGCCGCGCGGATTACGATGATGTCGACATCCTTGCGGTTGGTGGCGAACCGTAACAGGCGACTCTTCAGCGGATTCTCAAGCGGCGTGATGCCAGTGCGCGCCAGCAAGGGCAGCGCCTCCTCAAGGATGCGGCCCTTTGATAGTGCAATGGTCAGTGGCGATTTCATAAGACAACCTCAGACCGTGTATTTGGGCACAGGTTTCTTGGCTGGCTCACGGCGGATGCTGGCTCCCAGCTGGGACAGCTTTTCCTCGATCACCTCGTAGCCACGATCGATATGGTAAATGCGCTGGATCGCCGTTTCTCCCTGCGCGGCCAGGCCTGCCAGCACCAGGCTGGCGGAAGCACGCAGGTCCGTCGCCATCACCGGTGCGCCGCTGAGTGCCTCGACACCCTTGATGATCACGGTATTGCCCTCGATACGAATCTGGGCACCCATGCGCTGCAACTCCAGCACATGCATGAAGCGGTTCTCGAACACGGTCTCGGTGATGGCACCCGTGCCATTGGCCACCGTGTTCAGAGCCACGAATTGGGCCTGCATGTCGGTAGGGAAAGCCGGGTATGGCGCCGTGCGAATGTTGACGGATTTGAGCTGGCGCCCACGCATGTCGACCTCGATCCAGTCATCGCCGCTGGTGACGAGCGCGCCCGCCTCCTGCAGCTTCAGCAGCACGGACTCCAGGAGCAGCGGTGAAGTCTCGCGCACACGCACCCGTCCACCGGTGATGGCGGCGCCGACCAGGAAGGTTCCGGTTTCGATACGATCCGGCAGGATCCGGTATTCCGTGCCGTGCAGCTTGTCGACACCTTCGATGACCAGCATGGAAGTGCCTGCGCCCGTGATGCGCGCGCCCATCTGGATCAGGCAGTTGGCCAAGTCCACGACCTCGGGTTCACGCGCGGCATTCTCGATGATGGTCGTGCCCTCAGCGAGCGTCGCTGCCATCATCAGGTTTTCGGTACCCGTGACCGTGACGGTCTCGTGCACCAAGCGGGCACCTTTCAGGCGCTTCGCCTTGGCACGGATATAGCCTTCTTCCACCTTGATCTCGGCACCCATGGCCTCAAGCCCGGACAAGTGGATATCCACCGGTCGCGCACCAATGGCACAGCCGCCGGGCAGGGCCACCACCGCCTCACCCCGTGCAGCCAGCAATGGCCCCAACACCAGGATGGAGGCACGCATGGTCTTCACCAGATCGTACGGTGCCACCACGGAGTTGATGGTGCCGGCATTGGCCTCAACCACCATCTTCTCGCCGATGGTGACCGACACCCCCATCTGCGCCAGCAACATGTTGGTGGTGGTGACGTCCTCAAGGTGCGGAACGTTCTTGATGATCAGGGGTTCGTTTGCGAGCAGGCAGGCCGCCATGATCGGCAAGGTGGCGTTCTTCGCACCAGAGGTGCGCACCTCGCCGTCAAGCGGCCGCCCTCCTCGAATAATGAGTTGTTCCATTGTTGGTGGCGTTCCCTAGCGGAGTCCCTGTTGCGCGGCCTGCTCTGGCGTCAATGTACGCAGTGCCAGCGCGTGGATTTCGGTGCCCATGCGGGCTCCCAGTGTTGCATAGACCATACGGTGCTGGGCCAGCATGCCCTGCCCTGCGAATGCCGGGCAGATCACGATCGCCTCAAAGTGCGTGCCGTCATCCCCCATCACTCGCGCCTCGGCACCGGGCAAGCCGGACTCGATGAATTGCTTGATCTGGTCTGGTGTCATCATGGGCCGGAATCCATCAACAAGATAATGAAAGGCCGCTGATTATACGCGCCTGAGCCTGTTAAGGCCGCAATTTATAGCCAGACCGGAGCATGAGCAGGCATAAGGTCGAGATGGCCAGCGTGAAGCCACCGACCACCATCAGGCTGAGCAATGGCGCGGCATCTCCCACACCGAAGAAGCCATAGCGAAACCCGTCGATCATGTAAAAGAACGGGTTGTAGTGGGACAGGTCGCGCCACAGCGGGGGCAGTGAATGGATTGAATAGAAAACGCCGCTCAGGAAAGACAGCGGCATGATGAAGAAATTCTGGAAAGCAGAGAGGTGCTCGAACTTGTCGGCCAGGATTCCGCCAATCAATCCCAGCACCGCCAGCGCGGCACTGGCCAGCACCAACAACGCCAACATGAATAGCGGATGCGCCAATGGCAAGGGCGTGATCATCCAGCCTACGGCGTAAAGACCCAAGGCCACCAACATTGCGCGCAGCACCGCAGCGCCAATGTAGGCAATGAATAGTTCGAATGCTGACAATGGTGCCATCAGGACAAACACCAGGTTGCCCATCATCTTCGACTGGGTTACCGAGGACGAGGTGTTCGCAAAGGCATTCTGGATCACGCTCATCATGATCAGGCCCGGGATCAGGAAGGCGGTATAACTGACGCCTGCATAGATCTCGAAACGCTCATCCATCACGTGACCGAATACCAGCAGGTACAACAGGGCGGTGATGACCGGCGTCAGCACGGTTTGCACCAGCACCGACAGGAAGCGACGGGTCTCCTTCAGGAACAGTGTCCAGGTGCCATGCAGGTTCATGCAGGCTGCACCGTTTTATTGGCTGTGGGATGCTCTCCGATCAGCCCGACAAAAATGTCCTCCAGGGTCGGCTCGCGAGTGTGCACATCCTGTACCCGCAAGCCAGCATCCCGCAGGGCATCCAGAATGCCTGCGATGCTGTCCTGCCCGCGCTGCAGGCGCAGTTCTATCTCCCCCTCGCTGCCGCCAACCTGTAGCACGCGTATGGATTGCGGCAATTGCGCGGCACCTTCCAGGCGCAGGCGCAGGAACCGGAATGGGTGTCGCGCCAGCAGCGCAGGTTTCGTTTCAAGTTCCTTGAGTTCGCCCTTGTGCAGGATGGCGATGCGATCGCACAGCTGTTCTGCCTCCTCCAGATAGTGTGTCGTGAGCACAACGGTGTGGCCTTCGGCATGCAGACGCTTGGTGAACTGCCATAGGGTGCGACGCAGCTCAACGTCAACACCGGCGGTAGGCTCATCCAGTATCAGCACAGGCGGTTTATGTACCAAGGCTTGCGCAATCAAAACGCGCCGCTTCATGCCGCCCGATAGTTGCCGTATTGTCGCCTTGGCCTTGTCGGCCAGATCAAGCTCCTGCAACAAATGCTCGATCCACGGCCACTGCTCACGACCCTTGCCAAAGTAACCCGCCTGCAGGCGCAGGATGTCCCGCACGGGAAAGAAGGGGTCGTACACCAGCTCCTGCGGCACCACACCCAGGTTCAGGCGCGCAGGCCGCCAGGCCGTGACCACATCATGACCCAGCACTGCCACGCGACCCTGGCTGGCCCTGACCAGTCCAGCGATGATGTTGATCAAGGTGGACTTGCCGGCACCATTGGGGCCGAGCAACCCAAAGAACTCGCCGGGCCGGATATCAAAGCTGACGCCGCGCAATGCCTGCAGCTCACCGTAGGACTTGTGCAGGTCCTCGATGCGGATGGCGGGCAATTGGCTTATTGGGGGCGACAAAGTGGCAACAGTATATAAGTAAGACCGGGGGATCCGGGCCACAGCAGCCTGACGGGGTGCTTGCGGTATCATTAGCGCCCTATGGACCCAGAACGTCTCAAGAAACTCGGCCTCGCTGTCATTGAAACCGAAGGCCGCGCCGTCGCCGCACTATCCGGCCGCGTAGATGGCAGCTTCGTGCGCGCCTGCGAACTGATGCTGGGCTGTGAAGGCCGCGTCGTGGTTCTTGGCATGGGGAAATCAGGTCATATCGGCAGCAAGATCGCCGCGACCCTGGCCAGCACCGGCACCCCGGCTTTCTTTGTACATCCCGGTGAAGCCAGCCATGGTGACCTCGGCATGATCACCGCCAAGGATGTCGTGCTTGCCATTTCCTATTCCGGCAGCACAGCCGAGATCCTGCTGCTGTTGCCAATGCTCAAGCGCCTGGGCGTCAAGCTGATTGCCATGACCGGCAAGGCCAGCTCGCCATTGGCCAAGGCCGCCGACACCCACATCGATGTCAGCGTCTCTGTCGAGGCTTGCCCGCTGAACCTCGCACCGACTTCGAGCACGACCGCCACGCTGGTGATGGGTGATGCCCTTGCAGTTGCCCTGCTGGAAGTGCGTGGCTTCACGGAAGCAGATTTCGCGCAATCACATCCGGGTGGTGCACTGGGCCGGCGCCTGCTGCTGCATGTCGCCGATATCATGCACACAGGCGCTGACATTCCTGTGGTCGGACCGGACACCTCGTTGCGCGAGGCGTTACT
>JBFKCG010000175.1:0-4911 GCA_041620675.1 Nevskiales bacterium | reverse complement strand
TACGTGCAGTACGCGCATGCGCGCATCTGCAGCGTCGAACGGCAGATGGCGGAGAAGGGCTTTCGCTATGACGCCGCGCTGGCGCTGGCCTCGCTGGATCGCCTCACCGAAACCCACGAGCAGGCACTGCTGACCCAGCTCGCGCGCTACCCGGAGCTACTGGAGCAGGCCGCGCTGCAATACGCCCCGCATGCGCTGGTGCACTACCTGCGCGACTTGGCCGACAATTTCCACAGCTACTACAATGCGCATCAGTTCCTGGTCGAAGACGCGGCCCAGCGCAACGCCAGGCTGGCGCTGATCTGGGCCACTCGACAGGTTTTGGGCAATGCACTGGAACTGCTTGGCGTTTCGGCGCCAACCTCGATGTAAGGGAGCAAGATGGGCAAGGATTACGCAAAACGCGGCAATGGCAGGAAAAGCTCGGACACGCGCGGGCTGCCAGGCTGGGCCTGGGCCTTTGT
The DNA here is from genome assembly GCA_041620675.1 of Nevskiales bacterium. Taxonomy (GTDB): domain Bacteria; phylum Pseudomonadota; class Gammaproteobacteria; order Nevskiales; family DATLYR01; genus DATLYR01. The sequence continues at coordinate 4,447 of JBFKCG010000175.1, read as the reverse complement.
CGGCCTGACCGCCGGCCTGCTGGTAGCCACCGCGCTGTACCTGCGCAAGCCCTTGCCGGAAAGCGGGCATGCGCTGCCGCGCGAGCAGGGCGAATATGCGCCAGAAGATGACTCGCGCTTTGACTTCTACGAGATGCTGCCCAACTTCGAGGTGACGGTGCCGGGCGGCGAGGCCATCGCACCTCCGCCGGCGCCATCAACAGAGCCCGGGTCTTACATCATCCAGGCCGGTTCCTTCCGCACCTTCGAGGATGCCGACCGGCTCAAGGCCAGCATGGCCATGCTCGGCGTGGAAACCCACATCGAGAAGTCTGCGCCCGACACCAACGGCCATACCTGGTATCGCGTGCGCACCAGTCCCGAGAAGGACCAGACAGTGGTGAACGAGCAGCTGCGACTGCTGCGCGAGAACAGGATCGAAGGGCAGTTAATCAAGTCGAACTAGCGCGGCCCAGTCAATAATCGGCACATTCAGGCCTTAGCTGCTTAATAAAGGCTTTAGAGCTTGCGTCTGAGTGCGAAGTGAAAGCTCACGTCGGGCGTGGCCCCGACGTTCAAGTCTTCCACCACCCCCACGTCCAGACCCCATTGCGGGGCGAACTGCCAGCTCCCGCCCAGGACACCGAGGACAGGCGCACCGTCCAGGGCGTCAAGTTCGCTGTCCTCGTATAAAGGACTACTGGCATAGGCCTGTGCCTTAAAATGCAGCCGTTCATTCCAGGCGTATGCCAGCGTGACACTGCCAAATAATCCACTGCGTCGGCGCAAGCCGGGCATCACATCACCTTCTCCCGTGTAGATCGCGCCCACGGTGCCGACCCAGCCCCAGGCTGAGGTGGGCGTGTCCGTGCCATAAGTAGCCCAGGCCGCAATATCCGCCGCTCCACTTCCAGTCAATCTATCAGCATCGCCTGTCGGCAGTTTCAATGTTGCGCCCACCGCAGCGCCACGGCCTTCCGGCATGCCCGCCAGTTGACGAGTCAGAGAAAGCCGCGCATCGCCCACACCGCTTTCGGAATTTCGCAGGTCGAGCAATGTGGCTCCATTGCGGATTACGCGGTACTGCAATTGGTCCTCTTGGGTCTTGTCGCGGCCACCGCTGCCAAAACCGAACACATCGTGAAAATTGTCTATGAAGCCATCCATGAACCCGCCATCGTGGCGCAGGATAGGCAACTCGAAACTGACATCCAGGTTGTTTCCCAGTCCACGGCGGTAAATGAAAGTTCCGCGATGGGTTTCGCCGTCGAAAATGACTGATTCGCTTGCGGTGGCCTCAGCCTCGAAGTTACTGGTGAGGTCCAGCGTGAAATCCAGGCGTTGGGCCGCCTCGGGCAACACACGAAACCCGCGCGTGAGCGGAAAGCCATAAATCTGGGCGATGGGACTCTGGTTGTAGAGTGCAAAGGGCTCCACTTCCACTGCCTGTGCCGGCAGGCCCGCGACCATGACAGTAAATGCCAGCAGCGCTGTCGATGCGGCCTTGGGTCGTTGTTTTTTTTGCATGGGCAATTCCCCCGGGGATCGTGGGCTTATTGTGGGCTGGCTTCATGCTAACTCAGGTTGCGCAGGCCAACACCAGTCTGGTCATGTCTTTTGGGCAGGTATACGGCTGCAGCTGCAGCCGCGCGCCCAACTCTTTAGTCGGCTACAGAGGCTGCAGCTTGGCGTAACCCATCACCAGCCATTTGGTGCCGGCCTCGTCGAAATTCACCTGGATGCGCGCGCGATCGCCGTCGCCCTCGAACTGCAGCACCACGCCTTCGCCGAAGCTGGGGTGGGCGACACGCTGGCCGAGCTTGAGTCCGGCGATGCGGTCATTGCGCAGGCTGCCGCCGCCGAACGGCGACGAACCATAGCCATAGGCAGGACGACTGACCTGGATCTGCGGGCGCACTTCCTGCAGGCACTCGCTGGGTATCTCCCGCAGGAAGCGCGAGGGCGTGCACAGGTTCTCGCTGCCATGCAGGCGGCGGGTTTCCGCGTGCGAGAGATACAGCTGGCGCATTGCACGTGTCATGCCGACGTAGCACAGCCGCCGCTCTTCCTCGAGGCCGCTGGCATCCTCGATCGAGCGCTGGTGCGGGAACAGGCCTTCTTCCAGGCCCACCAGGAACACCACCGGGAATTCCAGCCCCTTGGCCGAATGCAGGGTCATCAGCTGCACACAGTCCGAGCCGGCCTCGCCCTGTGCCTCACCGGCCTCTAGCGCGGCATGGGTCAGGAAGCTGGTCAGTGGATCCAGTTCGGGTTCCCCAGCCTCAGCCTCGGCGGATATGGCCTCGCCGGCGACGGCAATATCAAAGCTGCGCGCGGCGTTGGCCAGTTCCTCAAGGTTCTCGATGCGTGCCTCACCGGCCTCACCTTTTTCCTTCTTGTAATGCGGTACCAGGCCACTGCGCTCGATAGTCAACAACACCTGCTCACCCAGTGGCTCGCCTTGCGCCGCCTGCGCCAGGTTGTCGATCAGCTCAACAAAGGCCTTGAGCGCAGTGCCGGCCCTGCCTGGCGTTGCGGCGGACTCTTGCGCCGCTGTCCATAGCGAACTGTTCTGCGTGCGCGCCTGCTGGCGCAGTTTCTCGACCGTGGTGTTGCCTATGCCGCGCGTGGGCGTGTTGACCACGCGCTCGAAGGCCGGATCGTCGTGACGATTCTGGATCAGTCGCAGGTAGGCCAGGGCGTCCTTGATTTCGGCACGCTCGAAGAAGCGCAGGCCGCCATAAACGCGATAGGGGATGCCCAGCTGCATGAGCTTTTCTTCGAACACGCGCGACTGCGCATTGGAGCGATACAGGATGGCGATGTCATCACGTCGGCCACCGCCGTTGTGCCAGTCCTGGATACGGCCCATGACAAAGCTGGCCTCGTCGGTTTCGTTGTAGGCCGCATACAGCTGGATCGCGTCGCCATCACCGGTGTCGGTCCACAGCTCCTTGCCGAGGCGTCCGGTGTTGTGGTCAATCAGCGCATTGGCCGCTTTGAGGATGGTGCCGGTGGAGCGGTAGTTCTGCTCCAGCCGCAGCGTCTTGGCCGCAGGGAAATCCTTGGCAAAGCGCAGCAGATTGTCGACTTTGGCGCCACGCCAGCTGTAGATGCTCTGGTCATCATCACCGACCACAAAGACATGCGCGGACTGCTCCGGACCCTGGCCCGCAAGCAGGCGGATCCAGGCATATTGCAGGGTGTTGGTGTCCTGGAATTCATCCACCAGGATATGGCGGAAACGGCGGCGATAATGGGCCTGCAGTTCCAGGTTGTCGCGGATGAGCTCATGCGCGCGCAGCAACAGCTCGGCGAAATCCACCACGCCGGCGCGCTTGCAGGCTTCTTCATAGGCGGCGTACACGCGCAGCATCTGTGCCTGCGCGAAGTCGCCGGTGTCGGCGATATGTTGCGGGCGCCGACCTTCATCTTTCTGCGCGTTGATGAACCACTGCAGGCTGCGCGGCGGCCAGCGGCTCTCATCCATCTCTAGCGCCTTGAGCACACGGCGAATCATGCGGTACTGGTCGTCGCTATCCAGGATCTGGAAATTCTGCGGCAGCTTCGCTTCCTGCCAATGGAAGCGCAGCAGGCGATGGGCAATGCCGTGGAAAGTACCGACCCACATGGCGCGCACTGGAATATCGATCAGTTGTTCAATGCGGGAACGCATCTCGCCCGCTGCCTTGTTGGTGAAGGTCACGGCCAGCAGGCTATGCGGTGACACACGCTCGACCTGCACCAGCCAGGCGATGCGATGCACCAGCACACGGGTCTTGCCGCTGCCGGCGCCGGCCAGCACCAGCAGGTCCGTCGGCGGTGAAGTCACGGCCTCGCGTTGGGGCGGATTCAGCGGCTCGATGAGCGGGGTAATGTCATCTGTCAGTTGCACCCTGCGAATTCTAACCGACGCGTCCCGGCTGCGTTGCCTTCTACAGTATGTCTGCGTGACGCGCCCTGCCCACAGGCCTACACTGCGCAGGTCCACTTCAAAGGAGCTGCCATGAGTTCGACTCCCCGCAAGGTCGCATTGGTCACCGGCGCATCCGGTGGCATTGGCAAGGCCATCGCCGAGTGCTTTGCCCGCGACCAGGTCGACCTGATCATCAGCGCCCGCAATGAGTCCGCGCTCAACCAGATCGCCGCCGACTGGAAAGTCCGCTACGGCATCAATGTAACGGTGATCACCGCCGACCTGGCAAAACCGGACGGGGCCGATACCTTGCACCGCAACGTCAAGCAGCAAGGCCTGAGCGTGGACTACCTGGTCAACAACGCAGGCTATGGCAGCTTCGGTGTATTCAGCGACTCCAGCCTGGAAACCGAGCTGGGCATGATGACCACCAACATGACGGCGCTGACCGTACTGAGCAAGCGCTTCCTGCCGGACCTCATCGCACGCAGGGGGCGGCTGATGAACGTGGCCTCCACCGCCGCGTTCCAGCCCGGACCGTACATGGCGGTT
>JBFKCG010000174.1:0-4922 GCA_041620675.1 Nevskiales bacterium | reverse complement strand
GGGGTAGCTGATACGGTAATCGTGCTTTGCCAGCAAGAGGCTGCCATTTGACATCGCCAGAGCAAGCAAACCTTGGTTTGGATCAACGTCGACCACCTGCATGAGTTCCAGGGTCTCAGTGACCGTGACCTGCTTGGCGGGTGGCGTAACGCTACGCGTGGGCTGTGTTGGCGTCGCTGGCAATAGAACAGCCGGCTGCGGGACACTGACCGTGCGCTTCACTTCCAATGGCAAGGGAGCATCCTGGACCACTGTGCCATCCGCCGTATTGAAAAATACGGCATGTCCATTTTCCGTGATTCGCAAGCCAACAACGGCCTGCTCTTCTACGGATAGGTAGAGACTGGGGACTTCATGCCCCGGCAACGTATATTCGGCTGCCGCATGAATGCGGGCACGGTCAAAAACCGGCAGGACAATATAAACAAGATAGACAAAGATCAGGACGAGCGCGGCAATGACGCCAATACCACCCAAGGCTACGCTGTAGCGTGCCACCCGATCCTTGAAATAGCGCCAGCGGCGCAGTGAATCAAGGGCTGTAACGCTGTTATTCGACATGAACCGCCCATCTCCCTGCGTCTTGATAATGCCGCAACTTAATTAACCTAACTGCAAGCTCTAGGACAACCAATCTAACGATCTTTCCCTGTGCATCAGAAAAGCCCCGGCATCATTGCACCGGGGCCTATCCATAGCTGTCGCTTAGAAATCGAACTGAGCGCGGGCAGCGATCGTGCGTGGGCTTCCGTTGATAGTGGCTGGGGCTCCATTGGTTAGTGCTTGCGCAGCATCATCCAAATCGGCCTGGCTCAGGTTGAACATGAAACGCACCTGAGGATTAGCGTAATAGGTCAAACCCGCCGTGATGTTGCTGACTTCTCCCTGACGGATAGCGGCCACAACGGCCTTATCAGCCTCGCCTTCCAGGCTGCTGTAACGCAGGGTGGCTTCCCATGCACCGGATTTGTCGTTGGGAACCAAACGGTCAAACACGCCTGCTGAACCCTTGTATGGCCGTGATTCTCCTGTCAGGAAGTAGCTGCCGGCCACATAGTAACCGCTCAATTCAGGATCTCCCGCTAGCGCACTATCCGCGGATGCTTTCAGGTATTCAGCCTGTAGTGAGAAAGGACCACTAACATAGGCAGCTTCCAAGCCAAGGCGTGTGGTGTCATCTGCGTCCTTATGAGCAGGCAAAGACAATACTGCGATTGAGTCGGCCAATCGCGTCTCATAGCGAGTCGATGCGCCACCAAAGGTCTCTGAACCCTTCTCCAGAGCACCCGATATACCTAGGTGGAGCACCTGGGTCTTGTCCTTCAGCGGGGTGTAGGTCCAGCGGCCCGCCAATCCGGGCGAGGCACTGTTATCAGACTTTGGGGTGGCGTCATTAGTGATGTTGCGGTCGTCTCCTCCATACAGCATGGCCTGGTATGAGGAGTTGCCGGTTGAGCCAGCGTACTGCACACCGCGGCGGTGGTTAGGGGCCACTGCCTCAATTGCCATGGCGCGCTCCATGAAGGTAATTGAGTTCGCGCTGGTAAGTTCGTCTAGACCCATTGGCACCTTGGTCTGGCCAAAATAGGTAGTGCCCGGACCCCAGCCGGTATAGGCAAGGTATGCGTCCTTAACAGTTGTCTTGGAATCTGAATTCGAATTGCGTCCGGTTCCAAAATCCAGCTGTATCTTGCCTTCCCAAACGCCATACATCGTGCCCTTGGCTTCGAGCCGCAGCCGGCGAATATCCGTTCCACTTTCGTTGCTGGTGGTTCCATCATTGCTGAACTCGTTTACATCGAAGTGGAAACGCCCACCCACCTGACCCACGAACTGGCCATCATCAGACTTCACCTTAATGCCGCCCTTGGTCGAGGCCTCGTCAGCAAAGACCAGGCTGCTGGCGCCGAAGCTCGCGGCAATTGCTATCGTGATGGCGCTTTTCTTGAAGAGATTGTTCATTTGTAGTTCTCCCTGATATTTATTGGTTGTTTTGCTTACTTGAGCTTGGCCAGTTCCTGCGCAGCAATCTTGGCCGGCAGCGGGATATAGCCATCCTTCACCACGACTTCCTGGCCATCCTTGCTCAAAACCAGCTTAATGAACTCCAGGACCATCGGATCTACTGGCTCATTGGGTGCCTTGTTGATGTAGACGTAGAGGTAGCGAGCCATCGGGTAACTGCCATTGAGTACATTCTCTTCAGTAGCGTCTACGAATTCGCCGCCTTCCTTCTTGGCAATGCCGACAGCACGTACACCCGAGGTCTTGTAGCCGATGCCGGAGTAACCAATGGCATTCAGCTGGGTGGTCACAGACTGCACGACGGCTGCAGAGCCTGGCTGCTCATTCACAGTGTTGTCGAAATCACCTTTACACAGCGCAGCTTCCTTGAAGAAGCCATAGGTTCCAGACACCGAGTTTCGGCCGTAAAGCTGGATGGGACGGCGTGCCCAGTCACCGGTCAGGGCCAGGTCACCCCAGCGCGATATGCTCTTTGGGTATCCACACTTGCGAGTACTCGAGAAAGTAGCATCAACCTGAGGCAGGCTCATGCCCTTGATGGGGTTGTCTTTATTGACGAATACCACCAATGCGTCAAGGGCGACTCGAATCTGAGTGGGCTTGTAACCGTACTTCTTCTCGAACGCAGCAATTTCGCCTTCCTTCATGGCGCGACTCATCGGCCCCATGTTGGAAGTGCCTTCGGTCAACGCCGGCGGTGCGGTTGAGGAGCCTGCAGCCTGGACCTGAATATTCACGTTCGGATATTCGCGCTTGAACTGCTCGCTCCAGAACGTCATCAGGTTGGCCAGCGTGTCGGAGCCGACACTGGAGATGTTGCCGGATACACCGCTGGCCTTCGAATAATTGGGTAGTGCCGGATCTACGGCAGCCATAGCTGGTGTTGCAAACACTCCACCCATTACAAGTCCGAAGGTGGCCAGCAGTTTCGTCGTTTTCATGTTTCCTAACCTCTTGGGTTGTTTCAACAAGACGCAGTGTGGATGCGTGACGTGACCAGAATATGGCAGAACTGTGACAGTTCGATGACAGCCTGCCCGAACAGCCGTAGTGCCTCAAGTCAGGCAAGACGGCGTAGGCGTTCCAGGGGAAAGTGACAGGTAAATTGGCTACCTATGCTGATTTCACTGGTTATTTCCAGCCGCCCGCCATGATGTTCAAGGGCATGCTTGACGATAGCCAGCCCCAGGCCGGTGCCACCGGTACGGCTGAATCGAGAAGGGTCTACCCGGTAGAAACGTTCGGTAAGCCGGGGAATATGCTTCTTGTCGATGCCGATGCCACTATCAGAGACCGTGAAATACATCCCGGCGCCATCGCTCCACCAGCGGACACGGATATCACCGCCAGCTGGCGTGTACTGTGCGGCGTTCTGGATCAGGTTTGAGAAAATACTCTGTATTTCAGTTAGATGGCCGTGAATATTAAGGCCCTCTTCTGCTTCCAGGTGAATTGCGTGAGCATCTCCCGTGACAGCCTTGGCCTCGTCCACTAACTTGTTGAGCAAGGCCGGGACCTGAACAGTCTCATGATGTGCAGAGCCCGCATTTGATTCAATGCGTGCCAGCTTCAACAGGTCTTCAATAATGTTGCCCATGCGGGTCGACTGCCTCACCATGTCATTGATGGGCGAAATCCAGGGCTGCAAAGGTCCCTTGGCCGTTGCTTCCTCAGCCATCATGTCGAGATAACCACGCAGGACGGTTAATGGCGTGCGTAGCTCATGCGAGGCATTCGCCACGAAATCACGTCGCATCTGCTCAAGACGCTTCTGCTGGCTGATATCGCGGGCAATGACAAGCCTTTGATCCTCCCCGTAGGGAATAATCCGGACGGACAAGCGGTAATCGGAATCAATGGGAGACGGGATTTCAATGTCGCGTCCGTAATCACCAGACTGAAGGTGACTGGCAAAGGTCGGATGACGTATGAGGTTGACGACACGCTGCCCAATGTCTTGCGGGGAACGGAAACCCAGTAGCGTAACGCCAGCCTCATTGAACCAGGCAATATGGCCATTTTCGTCAAGAACCACGATCGCATCAGGCAAGGCTGCGGTCGAGGCCTCGTACTGGCTGACCATGTTTTCCAGTCGCTGCTGTCCTCGGCGATTCCGGCGATCCAGCAGGCGAAACGCACGATAGACATCTTCCCAGACGCCAGTACCATCGGGCAGTTCGAGTTGCTTGGGGTCACGCAGCCAGCGACTCAGGCGGTAGATCTGCAGAAGGTGCCAGCCAAGGTAGAGACTGCTTCCCACGAAAAGCCATGTCATCACATGGCCAAACAATAATCCGAGAAATAGCCACAGGATGAGCCAGCTGCCCAGGCGTGTAAATTCACGCTGCCATGCAAAACTCATCCCTAGTAATGGCTAGGTTTGTGTCGAGAAGCGATAACCGCTCCCGCGTACCGTCTGGATGAACTGGTCATAACCATGAGCCGCGAGCGCCTTGCGAAGTCGGCGGATATGCACATCAACCGTCCTTTCCTCGACATAGATCCCATGCCCCCAAACGCGGTCAAGTACCTGCTCTCTTGAGTATACGCGCTCGGGATTGCTGATAAAGAAATGCAAGAGCCGATATTCGGTCGGTCCAAGTTTCAGTGTTTCACCACGAGCCGTCACCCTTTGGCTGTTGCCGTCCACGACGAGACCATTCACTTCCAACCTTTGATCCTCACCACCCGGGACGGTCCGCCGCAGCACCGCGCGTACGCGGGCCACGAGCTCAGAGGATGAAAATGGCTTGGCAATGTAGTCATCGCAACCCAGGGTCAATCCCCTGACCTTGTCTTCTTCTTCGTCGCGCGCCGTCACCATGATGATCGGGATTCCGCGAGTGTTTTCGTCTTTCTTGAGTTCGCGCGCGAACTCGATGCCACTGACGCCGGGC
>JBFKCG010000173.1:0-4923 GCA_041620675.1 Nevskiales bacterium | reverse complement strand
TTGCGGGGCGTCGTTGGTGTGTAACGTGGATAACACCAAATGCCCGGTCTGGGCGGCCTTGATCGCGATCTCAGCGGTTTCAAGGTCACGGATTTCACCAACCATGATGACGTCCGGATCCTGTCGCAGGAAGGCACGCAGGGCAGAAGCAAAGGTCAATCCGACCTTGGGGTTGACGTTGACCTGATTTGCCCCCGGCAAGTTGATTTCAGCCGGGTCCTCGGCGGTCGAGATGTTGGTGTCAGGGGTATTCAGGATATTCAGCCCTGCATATAGGGATACAGTCTTACCTGACCCTGTGGGTCCTGTCACAAGTATCATGCCCTGGGGTCTCGCCAGTGCCTTGAGATAAAGCTCCTTTTGGTCCGGATCGTAGCCCAGCGAGTCAATGCCCATTTGCGCCGCTGACGCGTCGTTGATACGCAAAACGACCTTTTCGCCAAACAGAGTCGGGCAGGTGCTGACACGAAAATCAATTGATTTGGACTTGGACAGGTTGAGCTTGATGCGGCCGTCCTGCGGAATTCGGCGCTCTGCCAGATCTAGCCTTGCAAGGACCTTCAGGCGAGCCGCGAGCCGCATTCCCAGGGCCACCGGCGGGGCAGATATTTCCTGAAGTACGCCGTCTGTCCGGAACCTGACCCTGTAGTTTTTCTCGTAGGGTTCAAAATGGATATCCGAGGCACCCCGCTGAATCGCGTCCAACAACATCTTGTTGACGAAGCGCACGATCGGCGTTTCTTCAGTTTCAGAAGAGGAGACCTCAGCGCCGCCACTGGTATCTTCACCTGCGCTGAGCTCAACATTGTCGAGGTCCGCATCGTCATCCAGCCCCTGCATGCCGGTGTCGGCTGCGCTCAAGGCTTGGTCGATCGCCTTGGTCAGCTTGTCTTCCTCAACCAGGATTGGTTCAGTTGTCATGCCGACGTTGAACTTGATTTCGTCCAGCGCCTGCAGGTTTGTGGGGTCAGACAGCGCCACGAACATGCGTTTGCCGCGTACGAAAACAGGCAGCGCACGGTGATCGCGGATCAGCTTTTCACTGACCTCCTTGATGGGGGCCTGAGTCAGGTCTAGCGACAGGATGTCGATGAGCGGGATGCCAAATTCCCGACTGGCAGTATCCGCGATTTTTCGTGCAGGAACGAGCTTGTCTTGCACCAGAAGCGAAACAAAGGCCTCCTTGGACTTGATCGCTTTTTGCTGGACTTCCCGGGCTTTTTCTTCGGTCAGAAGGCCGTCGGTGACTAACCTCCTGGCAAGTCCACCCAAAAAGGATCCGGTTGCCCCTTGTGCAGTCCCGATGGCCATCAGGAAACCAGACTAACTGGCCGTAGCCGATTGTGACGCGGCTTGAGGTGATCACTAGTATTCAAGTTCATACGCATGATTGTCATGGGCATCTTGGCTATCTCCCCGTCCAGTGTGCCTGATAGTTTCGTCCCGGTCATTCTGCCCTGTTAGGATGACTCTATGGCTGGCCTGATCATTTTCGTTCAATCATTTGCCAAGGCTGACAATACGTCAATATTCAGTGGATATGGTCAATGATAGGGGCGATGGGCCGAATTATTCCTGCATTATTACGGACTTGCCGGATAGCGTACCTGTCTAACACAAAAAACTTCATTAAAATCCTGTAATCGGCCTGATGACCCCAAGAATACTCCTTATAACCCGTAATTTGCCCCCTTTGCTAGGCGGTATGGAACGGTTGAATCTGAACATGGCCAAGTCCATGGCAGGTTGGGGTTCTGTGTCTGTAATTGGGCCAAAAGGGTGTCGCCAGTACCTGCCGGCAAGCATAGATGTCATTGAGATACCCGTCCGACCGCTGCCGGTTTTCCTGTTGCGGGCTCTCTGCTCTGCGTGGCAGCTATCGCGAAAAGGGCATTACGACATCATTGTGGCAGGAAGCGGCCTCACGGCGCCTATCGCCGTGCTTACCGCCTGGCGTGCCAAGGCCAAATCGATGGCCTATGTGCATGGGCTGGATCTGGTGACACGTCATCCTGTCTACCGGGCATTCTGGCTGCCCGCCATGAGAAGGCTCGACCATGCCATCACGAACAGTGCGAGCACTGCAGATATCGCTGCACGCGCAGGGGTAGCTCGCCGACGTGTAACCATTATCCACCCTGGGGTCGAGATGCCTGCCGTGAGTCCAGATGGTGGTTTGCAGTTCCGTTCAGCGCATGGCTTCGGCCAAAGACCGATGTTGCTGTCCGTGGGCCGCCTGACAGAGCGTAAGGGCTTACTTGAGTTCGTTCGACTTGCGCTTCCCAGGATACACGCCAGGTATCCCGACTTGGTATTGGTGGTCATTGGCAATGAGGCACCGGATGCGCTCAGCGGAAAAATGGAGGGCGGAGCTGCAAAGGTGCTAGCGGCTGCAGTCAATGACGGTGTGGAAGCTTGCGTTCATTTCCTCGGTACCTGTGATGATGAAAAGCTTGGCCAAGCCTATCTGGCAGCGGACGTTCATGTTTTTCCCATTCGTGACGTGCCAGGTGACATAGAAGGCTTCGGCATGGTTGCGGTTGAAGCGGCTGCGCATGGATTACCGACTGTGGCATTTGCAGTCGGTGGTGTCCCGGACGCAGTGAACGAAGGGAGCAATGGGTGTCTAGTCAAGCCCGCAGCTTATGACGCGTTCGCCGAGGCAGTTTGCCGCCAGCTGGATTCCAGGCATAACGTCGAATTGCGTGAGCAGGCAAGGATGTTTGCTGAAAAATTCCAGTGGAAGCACTTCAGCGAACAACTGAAGACAGTCATGTTAAAACAGCTAACGATTGGTCATCACGATACAGGTGATAAGCCAGATCGCGCCGGGCATGCCGTCCTGGACCTAAAAAGCCGAGAAGGAAAAGCACGCAAGATCGAGACGCTGCTAGCCCTCAGACCATCGTCAGCGTGCATGCGTCTGCTGGAAATAGGCACCGGCTCTGGTGGTATCGCGCATTATTTTGCTACCCATCCAAACCTGACCTGTGATGTTGACGCAGTTGATGTTTCTGATGTCAGGCAGCTACGTGACAACTACCGCTTTGCCAAGGTTGAGGATGTGCGCCTGCCGTTTGAAGATGGCTGTTTTGACGTTGTCATCAGCAACCACGTGATCGAACATGTCGGTGATAAGAAGGCACAGGACTTGCACCTGCAGGAAATTCATCGCGTATTGAAACCCGCTGGAGTTTGCTACCTTGCGGTGCCTTGCCGATGGATGTTGATCGAGCCACATTATCGGCTCCCTTTTTTGAGCTGGATTCCTAAGCCATTTGCAGATGCATACGTCCGGTTTTCTGGCAAAGGAGACCATTACGACTGTAGGCCGTTGACGAGGCGTGAACTGGAGTCAAAACTGGCCGCTGCAGGTTTCAAATATGTCCAGCATCACGGCAATGCGCTGCGGCTTACTTATGAAATAGAACAACCTGATGCTTTGCTATACCGGTATCTATTGAAGCCACTTCCGAACGCAGTTTATTCACTTATGCGGGGTGCATTCCCGACTTTGATATACACACTGCAGCCTGTTAATAGTCGGCATTAGCTCCTCAGCAGGTCATTGAGATTCCTTCCAATATCGGACCAAGACTGGCGTGGCCCGTAGTCGACACGATTTATCTCGAGACTGGACAAGATGCGCGTGGCAATGTCTGCTGCGTTCCCAACTTCAGCCAGAAAGCGAGAGTCATTGCCTAGCATCCATCGGACGGGCTCGGTAGCTGTGGCGACAACAGGGATGCCACAAGCCATGGCCTCACATAATTTTGCAGGGTAACTATAACGGCCAAATGCCGTATCGGCAGTGATAACACAGGAAACATTAATCGCATTCTGTAGTACGGGGAGTTTTGAATCCTCTAGATAGCCGAGAGCTATCACGCCTGGCTCATTACATACGGTCGATGGTGGTCTTCCACTCAGTACCAAGCGAGCATCAGGACAAGATGTGCGAACCCTTCGGAAGCTTTCAATCAGAATATGCGTGCCTCGATTCCTGGCCCAACCGCCTGTATATCCGATTAGTGGAGCTGATTCAGGTAGTCCTAGCTCCTGTCGCGAAGCCGACCGATCGAGCCTGATGAAAGCTGGGTCGGAAGTCATCGGCAGTATTTCAACCCGTTTCCCCGATTTGCGGTGATTCTGGAGCTTCTCAGCAAGCTGTGGCCCGGCTGCTGTGACCAAGTCTGCCTTGGCGACGGCTCGTTGCCATAACCAGTGTAGCGGCAGGTTCCAAGGCATGTATGCCTCATAGTTATCGTATGCATCCACTGCCAGGCGAGCATTACAGAGCCGCGCCAGCTGATGAGCCAGGAAACCATACTGTGCGTCCGAAACCCCAATAATCCAATCCGGTTGGAAGGCTGAAGCCTTGCTTCGCAATTCAGTCAAAAAGGTTCTGATGCCTAGGCTGCGAATGTCGATGCAGTTCCAAGTTACGCCTGCTAACTGTCGTTCGTCGCTTGGAAGGCGGTGGTGGCCACATAACAAGACTCTGACTTCATGCCCAGCGTTCGCTAGCGCTACTGGAAGGTGGTAGAAACGGCCATAGGGCCTCTCGATCAGGTCGCGCTGTTGGGGGCGGCGTTTGGTCAGAAATAGAATGCGCACCTGGAAAGCCTATCGCGAGTATTACGTCTCGCTGTTATGGAAGGGACCTCTCAGAAGATACTTCTCAAGAAGTTGCGTGAATAGCTGGATATTGCTCTCTGCTACTTTCGCTATGTCAAATCTTTGCAGTACAAGATCCCTAGCATTTGCGCCCATGACAAGTAATCTATTCCTCGGCAAGGCTAGGGCTGATGATAATGCGTCTGATAATGACTCAGTGTCGCCGCGTTCTACAACCCAGCCAATATCAGGTGTTATATAGGAATCTAGGCCGCCGCATCTGGAAAGTATTACGGGAAGGCCGGC
>JBFKCG010000172.1:0-4963 GCA_041620675.1 Nevskiales bacterium | reverse complement strand
GATGGGGTATCCCATCTTTTCACCCAGCTGGCTGACCTTGAGGCAAGTGTCGGCGGAGTCGCCGCCGCCGTTATAGAAGAAATATCCGATGTCGTGCGCCTTGAACACCTCGATCAGTCGCTCGTACTCGGCCTGGTTCTTGTCGAATCCCTTGAGCTTATAGCGGCAGGAACCAAAGGCACCTGCCGGTGTGTGCTTGAGCGCTGCAATCGCGGCGGCGGACTCCTTGGAGGTGTCAATCAGGTCCTCGGTCAGCGCCCCAATGATGCCATTGCGGCCGGCGTAAACCTTGCCGATCTTGTTCTTGTGCTTGCGGGCGGTTTCGATCACGCCGGCGGCGGAGGCATTGATGACGGCAGTCACGCCACCGGACTGGGCATAAAAGGCATTCTTGGCTGTGCTCATGATGTTTACGGGTGGTTTTCAGGAAGTGCACAAGAATACTGGAAATACGGGTGCAAATGTATGCCGCGAATGTTGGTGGAGAGTCCCGGATCATGATGGGAATGACAGAATGGCAATGACTGATACAATGCTTGGCAATGGCCACCGTCATCCGGCGGCCTTTTCCTTTTAGTAGGGGATACAAGCATGAGACTTGTCTTTCTGGGCGCGCCCGGCTCGGGCAAGGGCACCCAAGCCCGCAAGCTGATGGAAAAATATGCCAGTCCACAGATTTCAACCGGGGACCTGTTGCGGGCTGCGGTGGCCGACGGTAGTGAACTCGGCAAGAAGGCCAAGGCGGCCATGGACGCAGGCAAGCTGGTCGCGGACGAGATCGTGATCGGCATGATACGTGAACGCCTGCACCAGAAAGACACGGGTTTCGGTTTTATCCTGGATGGATTCCCGCGTTCGATCGCGCAGGCTCAGGCGCTGGACGAGATGCTCAAGCAGGAAGGCAAGCCGTTGCACAAGGCGGTTCTGATCGACGTCAAGATGGATGCCTTGTTGAAGCGCCTGACTGGTCGCCGCACTTGTGGCGATTGCGGCCAGATGTACAACGTGTATTACAGCCCCTCAAAGCAGGAAGGCATCTGTGATCATTGCGGTGGCGCGTTGCAGCATCGCGCGGATGACAACGAGGAAACCATCGGCAACCGCCTCAAGGTTTACCAGGAACAAACCGAGCCCCTCGTGGACTACTACCGTCAACAGGGCAAGCTTGCCTCGGTGGATGGCGAGGGTGCGACCAGCGAGGTCTACGCGCGCATCAACCAGGCCTTGGGCTGAGCAGGCACACGCGACCGTCTTCGATCCCGAGCGACGTCCGGCTTTCCAGTAGATCCAGCAGGGGCTGACCGGCGGCTTCCAGTCGCCAGCCTTGCAGGATGGGGAGTTCCCGCTCCCCCAGTATCAACCGTTCCAGTTCGCGCCGATTGGTGAGTGCCGAAGGGCTGATGGCCTGCTGCTCGCTGATGGCGTGGATCAATGCCTGCAACAACTCAAGCAGCGGCTGCTGCTGTGCAGACAGGCGCGGACCTTCTCTTGGCGGCTCCGGCGCTTCCGATTGCGCGGCATTGGCGATCAATTCCAGCAGGGTGGTGCCGTGTTTCTGGATCAGGCCTTCTGGCATGCCACGCAGTCGCTTGAGGTCGTCCACCGTTTTGGGTTGACGACGGGTCAGGTCCAGTAATTGGTCATCACCGAGGATCCAGCGACGTGGTCGATCATGCTGCTTGGCTTGTTCTTCGCGCCAGGCGGCAAGTGCGCGCAGGGTTTTGAGCTGGTTGGGGCGCAGCTTCTGTGCGGCACCGAGACGCTGCCAGGCATCTTCCGGCGGGTTTTCGAAACGGGCCGGCTGCGTCATCTCGGCGAAATCCGCCGCCAACCACTCCAGTCGCCCACGCTGGTCCAGCTCGGATCGCAGCTTGTCATAGACCTGGCAGAGATAGCGCACATCATCCGCGGCATAGGACAGTTCGGCGTCTGACAGAGGGCGCCGACTCCAGTCGCAGCGAGTATGGGCCTTGTCCAGTTCCACGCCCAGCATGTCCTTCACCAGTCGCGCATAACCGATCTGGTCACCATGGCCAGCCAAAGTCGCGGCCATCTGCGTGTCGAAGATAGGGCCGGGCACCTTGCCGGTCAGGTGGTAGAACAACTCGAGGTCCTGTCCAGCGGCATGAAATACCTTCGTCAGCTTCGGGCTGTAGAGCAGTTCCAGCAGCGGCCCGAGGTCCTTGAGCTTGATGGGATCAATACAGGCATGTGTTTCGCCATCAGAGACCTGCACCAGGCAGAGCTGGGGGTAGTAGGTGCGCTCGCGGATGAATTCAGTATCGACCGCCAGCCATTCGCGCCCGCGCAGCTGTTCGCAATAGGCAGAAAGCGCCTCTGGGGTGTCAATATAAGTAAAGCCAGTCATGCGGATTTTCACGGAAGGGTGCTGAGCCGCTATTATGCGTGCCTGAACCCCATGTCGCACCCATCAATTACATGCCGAATACAGTCATACGGGCCATAGGCGAGATCCTGCTGCTGCGCGGTGGCCCCCAGAACCTGCCGACTTCCTATCCACTGCTGGCCCTGGTCAGTCTGCTCCTGATTGTGAGCAGTACCTCACTGTTCAGGTTGCAGGGGATGACCGGTGTCATGCCGGTGCTGCAGGCAGTGGCGTCCTACGCCATCCTTATCCTCTATCTGCGCACCATCCTGCGCTTGCGCAACCATGGCAATCGCTTGCCACAAACCCTGACCGCGCTGGTAATCGTGGGCTGCGCCTTCAGCGTGCTGGCTTACTGGCCCATCTCAATCCTCATGCCTTACATGGAGCAGATGCGCGAGGGCACCGAAGCACCGGCACCAATGGGTCCGACCTTGCTGGTGCTGACCTTGGGCGCCTGGAGCCTCGCCGTGCAGGCCCATATCCTTCGCGTCGCCATGGAGGTTCGCATGATTGCCGCGTTTGGCCTGGTCCTGTTGTATGAAGTGCTGTCGGTGGTGATCATGAACCTGCTGTTTGGTCATGCCATGGAGCCTGCGGCAAAGGCGATGGGTTCCTGACCATGCATATTCATATCCTGGGGATTTGTGGCACCTTCATGGCCGGAATTGCCGCCATTGCGCGTGAAGCCGGCCACCGTGTGACGGGATCGGATGCCAATGCCTGGCCGCCGATGTCGACCCAGCTGGAGCAGTTGGGCATCGAGGTGATGAGCGGTTACGACGCCAAGCACTTGCAGCCAGCACCCGATTGCGTGGTGGTTGGCAATGTCGTGACGCGCGGCAATGCCGCCATGGAATACATCCTGGACCAAGGCCTGCCTTATACCTCCGGCCCGCAATGGCTTTCGGAACAAGTGTTGCAGGGGCGCTGGGTGCTCGCGGTGGCGGGTACGCATGGCAAGACCACCACCAGCAGCATGCTGGCCTGGATCCTCGAGCATGCCGGCTTGAACCCGGGCTACCTGATTGGTGGCGTGCCCCGCAATTTCACTACCTCGGCGCGGCTCGGAAGCGCGCCGTTCTTCGTGGTCGAGGCAGATGAATATGACACCGCGTTCTTCGACAAGCGTTCGAAGTTCGTGCATTACCGACCGCGTACTGCGATCCTCAATAACCTTGAGTTCGATCACGCTGACATCTTCCCGGACCTGGTCGCCATTGAGCGCCAGTTCCACCACCTGGTGCGCACCGTGCCCGGCGGCAACGGGCGAATTATCTGCAACGGTCGTGACGCGGCACTGGCTCGCGTGGTCAAGATGGGTTGCTGGACGCCGGTGGAATACTTCGACCACGACAGCGGCTGGCAAGTGCGACTGCTGGAAGCTGACGGCAGTGCATTCGAGGTGATGTTCGAAAATAAGTCACAGGGAGTCGTGCGCTGGAATCTGCTGGGTAACCACAATGTCAGCAATGCGCTGGCGGCGATTGCCGCTGCACGGCATGCCGGCGTGACCCCGGCGATTGCAGTCGAGGCGCTGGCTCGATTCGAGAACGTCAAACGCCGAATGGAATTACGCGGCGAGGTGAAAGGCGTGCGGGTTTATGATGATTTCGCGCACCATCCCACGGCCATCACAACCACCTTGGCCGGCGTGCGTGCTCAGGCCCGACCTGGCCGGATCATCGCCGTGCTGGAACCGCGCTCCAACACCATGCGCATGGGCGTACACAAGAAAGAATTGGCCGAGTCACTGAAAGGGGCCGACCTGGCCTTTCTCTACCAGCGCGACGAACTGGACTGGGATATTGCGGATGCAGTTGATGGGCTGGGTGATCGGGTACAGGTCATGCGAAATTTTGATGAGCTGCTACGAGCCGTGAGTGATATCGCGCAGCCGGGTGACCAGATCGTGGTCATGAGCAATGGGGATTTTGGCGGCATCCACGGCAAGCTGCTGACCCTGCTGGCTGCCTGATCGCCGGGCTTTCCCCGCGAGGGTGCTGGTTTGGCCGGGTGCCGGTCGGTGCCCGGCTCTGGCACAATGCCGCTCCGGCCTGGAGATTGCATGAGCGCGCTACCCGTACGCAAAGAAACCGATGAATTACCGGATGCCGCCGAGCTGCGCGGAATCGCGCTGCGCGCGGTCGATCGTGCTGGCTCGTCGGGCGCGACCGCAGTGGAGGTCAGCCTGAGCGTCAGCACGGCCTTGACCGTCAACGTGCGAAAAAACGAAATCGAGTCCGTCGAATTCCAGCGCGACAGGGATCTGGGCATCACGGTCTATTTTGGCAAGCGCAAGGGACACGCCAGCTCCAGTGACCTGTCCGACAAGGCGGTGGGCGAGGCGATCCAGCATGCCTGTGCCATTGCCCGCTTCACCGGTGAGGATCCTTATGCCGGATTGGCCGACGCCGACCGGATGGCCCGCGATTTCCCGGATTTAGCGCTGGATCATCCCTGGGCGCTGGATGTGGATACCGCCGTGGAACTGGCAAGGGAGGCCGAAGCCAGCGCCCTGCAGTTTGATGCGCGTATCAGCAACAGTGAAGGTGCTGGCGTGGATACCCGACGGGG
>JBFKCG010000171.1:0-5043 GCA_041620675.1 Nevskiales bacterium | reverse complement strand
GCCTGGGCGAAGCCGCAGACCAGCCACACCGGCTCAAGTACCGCAAACTGGCCTGATCACCGGCATCGACCGTGGCGCGCGCACGCAAGGCTTCTGACCATCTGGCCTTTCGCTGGCATGAAGGCACGCTGCGACCGATCAGTCACCCGCACCAGGTATACCTTGACGGCCTGCTGGGTATCGACGCGCAGAAAGCGGAGTTGGTGCGAAACACGCAGCAATTTGTGCAGGGCTACCCAGCCAACCACGCGCTGCTGTGGGGATCTCGGGGCACCGGCAAGTCAACCTTGGTCAAGGCCCTGCTCAGTGAGTTCGGCGGCCAAGGCTTGCGCCTGGTCGCCGTGCCTCCACATGACCTCTGCGCATTGCCGGATATCGTGGCGCCACTGAGAACATCGCCCAAGCGTTTCATTCTTTACGTGGATGATTTTTCCGTGGGCGCCAACGACCCGGCACTGACCTCGCTGAAAACGGCGCTGGACGGAGGATTGGAAGAGCCGCCCGATAACGTGCTGATCTATGCCACCAGCAACCGCCGGCATTTGTTGCCGGAATTCCACAGCGAGAATGAGCAGGCACGACTGATCGATACCGAAATCCATCATGGTGAGGCCGTGGAAGAAAAGATTTCCCTGTCCGAGCGCTTTGGCCTGTGGCTGTCGTTTTACCCCTTCAACCAGGAC
Source organism: Nevskiales bacterium (assembly GCA_041620675.1). Lineage (GTDB taxonomy): Bacteria > Pseudomonadota > Gammaproteobacteria > Nevskiales > DATLYR01 > DATLYR01. The sequence goes on along the minus strand of JBFKCG010000171.1, from coordinate 4,360 downwards.
CAATACCTGACGATAGTCCATCACCACTTGGAAAGCTTTGGTATTAAAACCACCAAGGAAGAGCTTCGCACGGAGGCCCTGCGCTATGCCCTGTCGCGAGGCTCACGCAGCGGTCGAGTGGCCATGCAATTCGCGCGGGACTGGGCTGGCCGCAGCCGGCTCTAGGCACCACTTCTGGGCGCGGTGGCCCACGCAATCACCAGCCCAGCCAACGCCCAGCTGATCAGCATGTCGGCAATCCCGACCAGGGTGTAATCCGTCGAGAAGCCCAGCCAGATCCATCCTGGGACGAGACCCACCAGGCTTGCGGCCACGGAAAATACCAGAACCAATCCAAATCGGCGGGCGAACGACACCTGCCCGGCCTGCAAAACAATCCAGCAAACGAGCATCGCGGCCATGATATGTGTGACTAGTCCGCGCGCCATCTGCCCTCCCATGTCGGCCGCCCTCGCCTGGATCGTCGCAAACACGATCGGGCCTTCAGCCATCGCAGGGCGCGCTTCCTCGGTGACTACGCTTTTTTCTTCAGTGCCAGCCGCGCCACTGGCATTCGGCAAGTAATACACGCCCGGTTCCGGGGCATAGGCATTCAATGTGACGGCCACCACATCCTCGTTCGAGAATTTCTTCAGGGTGTTCGTGTGCCACGGCAGCAGCATCCAGGAAAAGGCACCCCAGATAAAAAGCAGCAGGCCGCCGAGTAACCCACCGAGCAAGATTGGCTTAACCATTCTGCCTCCCCTCAGGACTCTGATTTGAGCCCTTGGCCACAGCCGCTACACAGGCAATGCAGTCGCCCGCTTACTTGTGCGTCTTGAGCAGGGAGCCCACTTTATCGATGTATTTCTTCATGGCGGCATCCTTTGCCATTCCCTTGAGTTTGGCCCAGGCGTCGTATTTGGCGCGCCCGACCATATCCAGCATGCCAGGCCGGGAGCCAGACACATCTCCGGAATTGGCCTGCTTGAAATGGGCGTACAGGAACAGGAAATCGTCGTTGCTTGGGCGCTTGGTGATGGTCTTGACATCAGCCTGGGCTTTCTCGAAATCAGCTTTTAGATCCGCCATTGCTCCCTCCACTGGATGGGTTATTGAATTTGTATTGACGGGATAACCTTACTCCAGACCCACTGGCCCAGACAACGTGAGTGAATCAACCGAGGTGATCGATTGTGCACGTGTCAGGCTGCCGTGGGCAGGCGTTGCCAGACCTCGAAGCTATGCGGGTGACGGTTCTTCTCGTCGGGCTGGTGTGTAGTAATGGATTCCCGGATCCACTGGGACCAGTCAACGTGGGGGAACCAGGTATCGCCTTCAAAGCTGGCGTGTATGCGCGTGAGATACAGCGTGTCCGCAGTTGGAAGCGCCAACGCATAAACCTCGGCGCCGCCGACGATCATCAGCTCCTCGAAACCGTCGGCCTTGGCCAATCGTAGCGCCCCTTCCAGGGTTCGCACGATCTTCGCCCCTTCAACGTGGAAGCTCGTATCCCGTGTCATCACCAGGTTCAGCCGTTCCGGCAAGGGCTTGTCCAGTGTCTCCCAGGTCTTGCGGCCCATCAGGATCGGCTTACCGATCGTCATTTTCTTGAAATGCCTGAGGTCGTTCGGCAGGTGCCAGGGCAAGCCGCGACCAGCACCAATGAGCCCGTTTTCATCCATCGCGGCAATCAGGGATAAGCGCGGCATGGCTAGATCGCGATTGGCGCCTTGATGTGCGGGTGTGACTCGTAGCCTTCAAGCCTGAAATCCTCAAAACGGAAGGCGAACAAATCGTTAACCTCGGGATTGATCCAGAGCGTTGGCAGGGGATAAGGCTTGCGCTGTAGCTGCTCACGCGCCTGCTCAAGATGATTCAGGTACAGGTGGGTATCTCCCAGCACATGGATGAACTCACCGGGCTTCAGCCCGCACACTTGCGCGATCATGAGTGTCAGCAGTGCGTAGGAAGCAATATTGAAGGGCACACCGAGGAATACATCGGCGCTGCGCTGGTACATCTGGCACGACAGTCGGCCGTCTGCCACATAAAACTGGAAGAAGGTGTGGCAGGGTGCCAGAGCCATGCGGCCCTGGTGGACATTGGCCTGCGGCTTGAGGCTTTCATCCGGCAAGTCGGCCACGTTCCAGGCCGATACGATCAGCCGGCGGCTATGCGGCTTGGCGCGGATCTGCTCCAGCAACTGTGCCAGCTGGTCCACATGCCCTCCTCCCGGCAGTGGCCAGTTACGCCACTGGTGGCCATAAACGGGGCCGAGGTCGCCCGTCTCCGTCGCCCATTCATCCCAAATGCTGACGCCGTTTTGCTTCAGATAGGCGATGTTGGTATCGCCTTTGATGAACCACAGCAGCTCATGGATGATTGATTTCAGGTGCAGCTTCTTGGTGGTCACCAGCGGGAAGCCCTGCGACTGGTCAAACCGCATCTGGTGGCCGAACACACTGAGCGTGCCGGTGCCGGTACGGTCTTCCTTGCGTACACCCTCGTCGAGCACGCGCTGCATCAGGTCGTGGTACTGGCGCATCAGCCCACCTTCCGCGCGCGCGCGTAAGCCAGCCAGAAGACGAAGCCCCCAACGAGGATCATCGGCACGCACAGGAGCATGCCCATGGTGAACCAGTCGAAGGCGAGGTAACCCAGGTGTGAATCCGGCATGCGCGCGAACTCCACCACGAAGCGGAACACGCCATAAAGCATGCAGAACAAGGCGGACACCGCCATCACGGGTCGTGGCTTGCTGGAATACCACCACAGGATCACAAACAAGAGCAATCCTTCCAGCCCCGCCTCGTAGAGCTGGGACGGATGCCGCGGCTCCATACCGGCCTGCGGGAACACCATGCCCCACGGCAGGTCGGTGGTCCGGCCCCACAATTCCGCATTGATGAAGTTACCGATGCGCCCGAAAAACAAGCCGATTGGATACAGCGGCGCGAGGAAATCGGCCACTTCGAAAAAGCCACGGTTATTCAGTCGAGCATAAATCAGGTAGGCGGCAAGGACGCCGAGGAAGCCACCATGGAAAGACATGCCGCCTTCCCAGATCTTGAACAGGATCAGCGGATTCTCCATGAACCACTCGAAACCATAGAACAGCACATAACCGACGCGGCCACCCAGGATCACGCCCAGCACGACGTAGAAAAGCAGGTCAGTAACCTGCTGTGACGACCAAGTCGAACCCGCCGCCTTCGCGCGGCGCACCGCCAGCCACCAGCCAAGGTAAAACGACACCAGGTACATGAGGCCATACCAGTGGATGGCCACCGGGCCAAGCTTGAGCGCAATGGGATCAAAGCCAGGATGAGTCAGCATTGGAATTCCATGTCAGCGAACCCGAATTCTAGCATTGCCTTCTCGGCCATCATCCGGCACCTGCATCAATCACCCTGCAATAGAAAGCCTTGAGGTAAAAGGTTTCCGGAATGGCCGGATGCACGGGGTGGTCTGGACCCTGCCCGCCACGCTCCAGAATCTGCAAGGTACGACGATGATTGCGCGCCTCTCGCAAGAGCAGGCGCTGCAGGCTTTCCTCACTCAGGTGATGCGAGCAGGAGCAGGACACCAGTAGGCCGTCGCTTTCGAGTACCTGCATGGCCAGGCGATTGAGCTGGGCATAGTGCTCGGTGCCGGCATCCAGGTCTTTCTTGCGCTTGATCAGCGCCGGCGGATCCACAATGACTACGTCGAACCGGCGGCCAGCATCTCGCAGCTGCTTGAGGGCCTCATTAGCCTGGCCCTTGATTGTTTCCAGTGTCATTTCATTGAGCGCGGCATTGTGTGCAGCGCCTTCAAGCGCCGCTGCCGAGCTGTCGACTGCCGTCAGGCTGCACGCGCCGAATTTGCCCGCACGCAAGGCCCAGCCACCGATGTAGCTGAAGACATCCAGCACGCGTTTGCCGCTGACATACGGTGCCAAGCGGTCACGATTGGCATGCTGGTCATAAAACCATCCGGTCTTCTGGCCGGCATCCAATGGCACCCTGAAACGAACACCACCTTCCTCGATCTCGATCTGCTCCGGCACGCTGCCCAGTGCCTCGACATAGGCGGGCAGGCCTTCCATCTCGCGCATCGCAATGTCATTGCGGAACAGGATGCCGGCCGGCGCCAACACTTCCTTGAGTGCCTCGATAATCTCTTGTTTCAGTCGCTCCATGCCAGCCGTGGCAATCTGCACCACACAGACGTCACCATAGCGGTCGATCACCAAGCCCGGCAGGCCATCTGACTCACCATAGGCCAGGCGGTAATAAGGCTTCTCGTAGACTTGTTCCCGCAGGGCCAGGGCACGCGCAAGACGTCGGCAGAACCAGCCCACGTCAATGCTGGCGTCTGCCCTGCGCGTCAGTATGCG
>JBFKCG010000170.1:0-5111 GCA_041620675.1 Nevskiales bacterium | reverse complement strand
GGCGTGGCTCCAGCGCACGCTCGGTGGCTTATCAGCGCTCGATGGAATACAGCAAGTCGCCGCCACTGTGCTCGCCGGACTCGGTTTCCAGCGTCCAGCGCCGGCTGAGCTTGTAGCGCATGCGCAGCGTACGCACGGCATTGAACATGCCGATGCCGTAGCTGACATAGAGCTTGGGAGAAAGGTCTTTGTCGATCACCAGACGGCTGCCGCCCAGGCCAGCGCCCGGGGATGACTGGATCTTCACTTCATCCGCGCCCAGCTGGGTACCGATTTTCTGGATGAGACCGCCGCTACCCGCGGCACCCAAGGTATAGGCTGCCTGGGCAATCGCGGCATTGCGCGAGCCGTCGCCGCTGTCCATCGGCGTGCCAAACATGAGGTAAGACAGGCGTTGCGAATCCGACATCGCCGGATCCGAATACAAGCTGACCTGTGGCGACTTCAATAACCCGCGTAACTGGATGCCGACCAGCACGTTTTCTGCCGGCTTGCGCTCGGCCTTGACGTCGACCGCGGGATCCATCACGGGGCCGCCATTGAACAACAAACGGCCGTTCGTAATGTCCAGCGCCTGGCCATAGGCCATGTACTGGCCCTCGACCACGCGCAATTCACCCGTGGCAGTGGTGAGCTCTCCCGGCTCGTCCTGCAACTCGAGTTCTCCTGCCAGCAATGCCTTCAGTCCCAGCCCGTTAAAACGGACTTCCTTTCCAAGCGTCAATTGCACGCGACTGAAAACCGACCATCCCGGCAGCCCGCTGCCCGGCTGGTCCTCCACGCCAATGATGACTTCGTCCGGGGAGCTGGTGACCGCACCCGTTTGTGCGTATTCCCGCGGGGTGATGTCGGCGCGCGGAATATGCAGGCTTCCATTGATCCTGACTTCGCGTCCCTGTACCGCAAGTGTCAGGTCCGGCGACAGATACACCCGCGCATCGGCATTGTTATAGGCAAGGACATCGCGGCCTTGCAGTGTCGCCCGTATCCCCGTCAGGTCGAGTCCCCCCTGGCTGCTCGCCTTCAGCACCAGATCGCCGCCACCGGAGCGTGCGCTGGCCTCCAGTCGCAACCCGCCCGTGCCCTTGGATTGCAGCTGCGCCGACAAGGCCTCCACCCGCAAGCCCAACCGGTCCACGCGCAAGCCGGCCTCGCTGATCTCGAGGCTGCCGCTCGCACGGGGTTCCGCTACGGTCCCCGAGAGTTGCAGCTCGCCGCGCGCCTGGCCACTGACTTCATCCAGTTCTGGCAATAATGCGGACAGGAAGCCAAGCTGCGGCAAGTCCGCGCGAACCCGCCCCTGCAGCGGTTGTCCCCGCACTTCATCAGTCAGTGGCCAGGGTCCCTGCAAGGTCATTGCGACTTGGCCCGCCGGTAGCAGATTCAACGCACCGTCGATGTCCATGATGTTGTTGGCGATGCGGACTTCGGCGCGGCTGGCCTTGAACTGAACCTGCAAATCGCCCGCTCCGGGATACCGGCGCCTCAGCTCCCCGCCGCCATAGCGGGTCACGGCCGTGGCGGTCATCGCCGCACCGGCCGGCTGTTCTATTGAAACCTCCGCATCCAGCAGGCCGGTGACGGAATAGTCGGCGGGCAGGAATGGCTTCAGCATGGCAGCGGGCAGTTCGCGCACTTCCGCCTTGGCCGTGGTCGCGGTGGGCGACCAGCGTCCCTGCAGGCAGGCCCGCGACTCACCCCCCACCCAGCAGCTTATGCCCAGGGTGGCTTGCGTTTGACTGACTTGCCATTGCGCAGGCTCGGTCATCAGCCAGCGGCCTGCGCCGCTGGGTCGTAACTCGCTGGATTGCCAATTGGCCTGCCAGGCAAGGCCGCCCATCCACTGGCCGGTTCCTTGCAGCTCCAGCTCGCCCAATTCGCTTATGACCTGGACGCGTGTTGCATGGGCCGCCTTGCTGCCAGTCGCTGTCAGTTCAAGCGCCTGCACGTCGACACCGGACACCTGGCTATTTTGCAGCTGGGCGTTCAGCTGCAGCTTGCCATTGGCACGACCATCCACCTGCGCATCCAGGCTCAAGCTGCCCAGACGATCTGACGCATAGTGCAGGTCGCGGCCACGCAGGTTTGCACTGAGTCGCGGGCTGCTCACCGAGCCGCGCCACTTCACGTTGCCCTGCAGGCGCCCACTGGCCTGCGGCAAGAAATCTGCAAGATCCGGGCTGTCGAATTCAGCAGACAAGTCACTGTCCTCACCATATCGGCCTTGCACGGATAGCTGCGAGCCGCCCGTGCGCAGGCGCGCGTGCTCGATATCCCAGCCCGCTTCCGACCATCGCGCCCGTGAGCTGAGCGCCAGGGCGCGGCCACGTAACTGGCCGCGTGCAGCAAGCTGCTCGAGATGCAACTGCAGCCCGCGCTCGGGCCATTGCGCCGTGGACTTGCTCTCGAATGAAAGGTTGCCGGGCCATTCCGGATACGCGATGGCCGGATTGATATTGTTGCCTGCCAGCTCCAGTGCGAGTGTTGTCACCTGCGACCAGTCCAGCTGTCCGCGACCGCTGAGGCTACCGCCGGCAACCTGGGCCTGGAAGGCTTCAAACTGCAGCTGCTTGCGCCCGCCCGTGGCTCGCAGTTGTATCGCCTCGGCCGCAACACCCGCTGCCTGCACGGCCGCACTTACCTCCAGGATGTAGTCCTCTGCATTGCCGCGGAACTGAAGCTGGCCTGTTGGGCTCTGCAACCAGGCTTCCGGTTGCAGTGGCCAGCGAATGTCCTGCCACTGGATCTGCAGGTTTGCCTGCGTAAGGTCCATGCCCAGATCAGCCGTCCCCGCCAGCCGGACTTTTACCGCTTCATCCTTGATACCGAACTCCGCCCGCTCAAGCTCCAGTTGCTGGGCCTGCAGGCGGGCGCGAAGAGTTCCCTGCAATTCACGGGCATCGCCTGATGGCAACTCCAGCCAACGCAACCACTCGGCCAGCGCCGGCGTGCCAAGCTTCGCATCCAGTTCGAGTTGTTTGCCGATCCAGCGCATCTGCCCGCTCAGCTGCGCCGGTTGTGGCGCCAACAGCGCCAGCTTCAGATCCAGCTTGCGCAATGAACCTTGCATGTCGACGGTTCCCTGCCAGCTGCTACCGGAGGCCATGGTCCTTTGCCCGTGCAAGCGGGCCTTGATCGCGTAGTCGCCGCGCAAACGGACACGCCCCTCGCCGCCCGCATTGAGGTCCCCCGCTCGTAATTGGATCTTGTCTATGTGCAAACCCAGCAGACCGTCGCTCGCACGAAAGCCCAGTTCCTCAATGAGGATAGGTGCAGCGCCAGGGGCATCTACATACTGTATGTCCTGCAGCAGGACCTGCCGCAACTGCAGCTCAAGTGGCGGCTGTAGCGAGTCCGGCAGCGACGGCCAGCCGGTTCCCGCAATGAGCGCGCTGTAATGCAGCCCCTCGGCATGTAGCCGGGTCACGTCGAGTACGCCCCCCAACAAGCGCCAGGCCTGCCAGTCCCATTCGACCATTCGCACATCGAGCCGCTGATCCTGGTCGCGATAGCGCAGACCCTGTAAACGGATAGGCCCGATCAAGCGCCCCTGGATATCCGTCAGCGTGAGGCCGGGCGCAAATGTCGGGCTTGCCAGCGTCCATGCCCAACGCAAGCCTGTCTCCGTCGCCAGCAGCAGCACCGTGGCCGCCGCGATCACGACGTAGAGGAAAAGTCCGGCCAGCCAGCGCCTCACAAGCCGGACCCCAAGTTGAAGTGCAGCCTCACGTCCGGAGCGTCATCATCCAACGGGTGGGCAAGGTCAACGCGAACGGTGCCGATCGGTGAACGCCAGCGCAGCCCCAAGCCCACGCCTCGCGAGAAATCAAAGTCGCTGCTGTTGCTGGCACCGCCGATGTCAAAGAAGGCTGCCACGCCCCACGCTTCCTTGAAAAACCAGTCGGCTTCGATGCTGCCTACCAGGAGGTGTTCGCCGCCCACCACCAATCCCTGTGCATCACGTGGCCCCAGCGACTGATAGGCGTACCCGCGTACACTTTGGTCACCGCCGGCAAAGAACCGCTGCGTGGCCGGCAGTTGGGAGAAGCGATCTACCGTACTCGTGCCCGCCTCGCCACGCAGGAGCAGGCGCTTGCTCGCGTCCAATGGGAACACCCGGTGGTACACCGCGCGTAGCTGCAGGAAGCTGGTGTCGGAGAGCAGGCTGCTGCTGGCGCCGTGCATGTCGAGCAGCAGGCTCCAGCCATCGCGCGTGAATACAGCGTCGTCCAGCCTTTCACGCGATATCGAGATGCCCGGGATCAGCAAGGTGGTTTGTTCTTCCACCTCACCGAACACGAAAGTCTCTTTCTCGAGATTCAGGTAAATGCTGCGTTGCCAGCCGTGCCAAGGCTGGTTGCGATTAACGCCCAGCCGATAACTGCGGCTGTCGCCATCGCCCAGGTCCGTGCTGTCCTCCACATCCGCCCGCAAGGACAGGTTGTCTGAGTTGATGTCTCCAATGGGAATCAGGTACTGCGAGCCCAGCTTGCTTTTGACAGCCGATAAACGCAGGTCAGCTTTCAGGCGATGGCCCTTGTCGTTCATCCAGCGCCGCTCTGTTCCCAGGCTCAGTCGAGGGCCGGTGTCCGTGCCATAGCCCAGGCCTGCGGTATAGCGGCTGCGCTTTCTGGCCACGGCGCGCACGATCACCGGCACTTGGCCGTCCGCCTCTGCGGCACGGTCAAGGCTGACTTCGACTTGTTCGTAATAACCGGAATCGCTGAGGGCAAACTGGGTCTTGAGCATTTCTTCCGCGTCGAAGGCCTGGCCGGGCTTGAGCGTGACATAGCGGGCGAAGACAGCCGGATCCAGCACATCCTGTTCGATACGGATTTCACCAAACCTGAACAGAGGGCCCGTATCCAGCATCAGGTCGATGTCTGCCACCTGCCTGTTGATATCAACCTTCAGGCTGTGGCGGATCCAGCGCGCGTCAAGGTAACCGTGCTCGGAGGCGGCTTGCAGCAAGGACTGCTTGAGATTGTCATATTGCGCATGGAGCAAGCGCTGCCCTGGTTGTGGCGCATCCTCTAGCAGCGACTGCAGTACCGGATCCGTCTGGCCTGCCCCCATCAGTGCCACCTGAACCTCTCGTAGCATCACCGGCG
>JBFKCG010000169.1:0-5146 GCA_041620675.1 Nevskiales bacterium | reverse complement strand
TCGAGACTTTTGTTCGTGAGGGAGAGAAGGTCGGCCGTAACGAGCCCTGTCCCTGCGGTTCCGGCAAGAAATACAAGCACTGCCACGGCCGCTTGAGCTAGGGCGGGTAGTGGTTTCATCGGTGCTTGCGTCACAGCCCTAATGTGACGAATGCCTCTGTGCGGTAGCCGTAGACCACGCAGGTTGCTGAGCTTTCTAGTGATGAATCAGATATACCCTAAGGTTTGATAGGGGGGTTGGATGGCAGTCAATCTTAAGACACCGGATGTATTACACCCTGTACAGGGCGTTCGGCTGGGCATCACTGAGGCGGGCATCCGGAAGTCAGGTCGTCGCGACTTATTGCTGATCGAGCTGGCGCCGGGAACCCAGGTGACGGGCGTCTTTACCCGCAATGCATTCAGTGCCGCACCCGTTCAGATTTGCCGGGAAGTCCTTGCCAGTGGCGCGCCGGTGCGCGCACTTCTGGTTAATGCCGGTAATGCCAATGCGGCAACCGGCCAGGGCGGGCTGGCAGATGCCCGGCAGGCGATGGCATCAGTGGCCTCGGTCCTCGGGTGCGCAGACTCGGCCGTGTTGCCGTTTTCTACAGGCGTGATTGGCCAGCGCCTGCCGATGGAACGGCTTCTGGCGGCCATCCCCAAGGCGGCCATGGACCTGCGCGAGGACAATTGGCCGCAAGCAATGTCCGCGATCATGACAACGGATACCGTCCCGAAGGGTGCCAGCCGACAGTTGGAAACCTCACAAGGCTTGGTGACGGTGACCGGCATTGCCAAGGGTGTCGGCATGATCCGGCCCGACATGGCGACGATGCTGGCATTTATTGGAACGGACGCTCGCCTGACAGCCACAACTTCAGCCCGTCTCTTGCAGTCCGTGGTCAACAAAAGCTTCAACTGCGTGACTGTGGACGGCGATACCTCGACCAATGATTCCTGCGTCTTGTTTGCCACCGGCCAAGTGGGGTCGGTGGATCTGGATGAGCAGGCGGCCGACTATCAACTTGTACAGTCGGCGATATCCGAAGTTTGCACGGAGCTTGCTCAGGCCATTGTGCGTGACGGGGAAGGCTCTACCAAGTTCATCACCATTGAGGTTGATGAGGCTCGAAACGAGGAAGAGGCGCGGCTTGTGGCCTATTCGGTTGCGCACTCACCACTGGTCAAGACAGCCATGTTTGCCAGTGATGCCAACTGGGGCCGCATCATCATGGCGATTGGAAAAGCTGGGGTTGAGGGGCTGGACCCTGCCAAGGTCAGTGTTGCGCTGGATGACCTGCCGCTGATTGAATGCGGTGAACCTCACCCAGGTTATAAGGAAGCTTTGGGTGCGGCTGTGGTCGCCCGTGACGAGTTCGCGATACGAATTCGCCTTGCGCGTGGCCATGCAGGGGTGAGGATCTGGACCTGTGACCTCAGCTACGACTATGTGAAGATCAACGCCGAATATCGAACGTGAAGCCTTTGCATATCGCGGTCGGCGTCATTCGGGATGCCGAGGGGCGAGTCCTGATCAGTGAGCGTAAGGCGGATTGTGCCTACGCAGGCCAGTGGGAGTTTCCCGGGGGCAAGTGCGAGCCGGGTGAGCCAGTCGAAACAGCCCTAGCACGTGAACTGGACGAGGAGCTTGGCATTCATGTCCGATCGGCCCGCCCCCTGATCCGGCTGAGCCATTGCTACCCCGATCGTTCAGTATTGTTGGACACCTGGGAAGTCACGATCTGGTCGGGCAGGCCTGAAGGGCGTGAGGGCCAACGTATCGACTGGGTTACGCCATCTGGGCTGGACCACTACCCAATGCTTGCAGCGAATCTGCCGATCCTGCGGGCTACGCAGCTTCCTTCTCGCTACCTGATCACGCCAGATCCTGGCCCTGATCTGGACGGGTTTCTCCGGGTATTGGCGCGTAGCCTGAGATCTGGCCTGCGCATGGTTCGCCTGAGGGCGCCAGCGGTCGCAGATGGGGCCTATGAAGCACTGGCGCGCAGCTGCCTCCCCTTGTGTCGTCAATTCGGCGCCAGACTGCTGCTGGATCGCAGGCCTGACTGGGTCATGGGCCTTGGCGCTGATGGCCTTCACCTGAGTGCAGCCGAAGCTACCAAGCTCAGGGAGCGCCCATTAGCAAAGGACTACCTGCTAGCGGCTTCCTGTCATGACCGTGCGGAGTTGGAACAGGCGGTGAAGCTAGGTTGCGACTTTGCCGTGCTGGGTCCAATCAAGGCGACACCTAGTCACCCTCAGGCACGGCCATTAGGCTGGTCCGAGTTTGCGTCTATGGTCGGGGAGCTGCCGCTACCGGTCTACGGAATAGGGGGGCTGGTGACAGCGGATGTAGCGGAGGCCTGGCAGCACCGGGCACAGGGAATAGCCGCTATCCGTGCCTTTTGGCCATCCGATCACAGCTAATCCTGGTTACTGTCAGGATCTGGGTTCACTTCGTCCCCCGGAATCCGGTGCCGCTCGTCCAGCCAGTCGCCAAAATCTACGGCCTTGCAACGTTCACTGCAGAATGGTCGCCAGGGGTTCTCGGGGCTCAGCGGGACGGATTTTCCACAACGTGGGCAACGCCCGATACGTGTCGTATTGGCCATGACATCAAACTACGCAAAGCATCAGGTCGAAGCTGACATCCTCAGTGGTTTGCCTGGGGCGAACATTGACGTTGCCATGCTCCATGAAGCGGATCGTGCAGCGGTGCTTGCCGGCACTAATCTCTGGATACAGGCTGGTACCAGCGGGCAGCAGTACACGGATCAGCTGGCAGGGCCCTTCCATGGTGTGCATATAGATGCCGCCCGTGGCGAGTTTGGGCACCGGGCGCGCACTTTCTCTCACCAGCTTGACCATCAGTGCGGCAGTATCCCGGAACGGCCGCATGTCCTTGTGCCAGCCCTCGATATCCTTGAGCTGCCGTTCCGCAGGCTGCCCCAGCCAGCGGTGGTATACAGGCAGGTCAAAGCCGCAGGTGCCGCCCGGGATGGCGCTACGGTTGATGATGCTGGTCAGGAACTCGTTCTCCTTGAGCAGGGTGCCCGCGGCCTGAGCCGGGATATTCTGCAGTGCATCGTTCAACTGCTTTAACTGTTCGAGAATCTGGGTCAAGCGCCCATGGTCAATGCCAGGACGGTTCTGTAGGCGACTGAGATTGAGGTGCTGATGATTGATGTCCTTGATGAACTCGGTGCGCAGGTCGCTGCGCGTGAGCAGGCTCAGGATATCTAGCAGGGTGGCGATTACGGCACGACGCCCAGCGGTGCTTTCATCCAGCATGTAATGCTGAAACTGGTCGAACAGGCAATCCAGGCGCAGGAATGTGCGCAGGTGCTCATTGAGCGGTTGCTCAAAACAGATTTCGCCAGATTCAATCACGGATATGCGCCCCCAACGCTAACCCCATTGTAACGAGGCTGGCGTGAGCTTCAACTATGGGACTGAGTGGGATTCAGGCAAGTGTAGCCGCAGGGAGGAATCCACCTGCCCGCGAGCCAACTTCAGGTAGTGCTGGTGCAGGCGTTCGATCGGGGCATCAAGCAGGGCTGGCTCGCCAGAGTTGAACAAGACATCATCGGCGACAGCCAGCCGCTCTTGGCGGGTTTCCTGGGCGTCCAGCATTTTCTTTGCCAGTTCCTGGCTGATATTGTCGCGTTTGCACAGGCGGCTGATCTGGCTGGCTTCACTGGTATCGACGACCAGGATTCGGTTCACAAGGACACGCATGCCACTGCGTGCCAGCAAGGGCACCATGAGGATGCAATAAATGCCCGTACTGGCATCCCGTTGACGCGCCAACTCGGCCTGGATCAAGGGGTGCAGAATGGATTCAAGTTCCCTTCGCGCCTCTGGGTCGTTAAATACCCGCTCACGCATACGGCGACGAGCGAGGCTGCCATCGGTCTCCAGGATATCCGGTCCGAAGTGATCAACCAGCTCTAATAAACCGGGGTGGCCCGGGGTTACAACGTCACGAGCAACCTGATCAGCGTCAATGACTTCGACGCCGTGGCTGCGGAAGAGGTCTCCAGCCAGGCTTTTGCCGCTGGCTATACCGCCCGTCAGGCCAACGGTCAGGTTCACAGCAACCCGGAAAGCTGCAGGTAGCGGCGATTGATCTCATCTCCAGCCAATAGGGCCACCCAGCCTGCAATTGCGAGATATGGCCCAAACGCGATGGGAATACCCCTTTGGAGTTGACGCGACAGGATCATTGCCACACCCACGACCGTGCCAGCCAAGGATGCCAGCAGAATGATCATGGGGAGCATCTGCCAACCCAGCCAGGCACCAAAGACGGCCAATAACTTGAAGTCGCCATAACCCATACCCTCTTTGCCGGTCAGCAGCTTGAAGAGGTGAAAGATTGACCACAAGGACAGGTAGCCTGCCGCAGCTCCGATGATGCTGGATCGTGGGTCCGCAAACGTGCCGGTCAGGCTGAGCAACAACCCCGCCCATAGCAGTGGCAAGGTAATAACATCGGGCAGCAGCTGATGACGGAAATCAATCCCGGCCAGGGCGATAAGTGCCCATGTCATGGGCAATGCCGCGGCCAGTGCCAGTCCCGGACCCAACTGCCATGCAAGACAGGCGGAGGCAAGGCCGGTCAGCAGCTCAACAAATGGATACTGGATGGATATCCGGGCTTTGCAATTCGCGCAGCGCCCCCGCAGCCAGAGCCAACCCAGGACCGGGATGTTGTGCCGGAGCTTGATTGACGCATTGCAGCCGGGACAATGCGAGCCAGGATAAATGAGGCTGACCAGAGGCTCGTCATGGTTGTAGGGTTGGTTCAGGGTTTCGGCGCAATCACGTTGCCACTGCTGTTCCATGCGGCGGGGTAGGCGCAGGATGACCACGTTCAGGAAGCTGCCTACCACCAGTCCCAAAACCAGCGTGCAGGCAACCAGAAAGAAGGACGAAGCCTCCAATGCGTAAATCAGATCCACTGGTTAAAAATCCGTAATTGCTTAGACGACCGCACCGAGTTTGAAGATGGGCAGGTACATTGCCACCACCAAGCCTCCGACCAGAACGCCAAGGATGGCCATGATCATGGGCTCAAGCAGGGCGGTCAGGTTGTCGACGAGATTATCGACTTCTGCTTCATAGAAGTCAGCGACCTTGGCACACATCGCATCCAATGCGCC
>JBFKCG010000168.1:0-5162 GCA_041620675.1 Nevskiales bacterium | reverse complement strand
GTGCGTGCAGGAAACCAAGGCACAGATCGAGCAGCTGGACGGCAACCCGCTGTTCTTCCCGCAGGGCTGGCATTCCTTTTATGAAGATGCCACCGCCAAGAAAGGTTACGCAGGCGTTGCCTTGTATAGCCGGCGCGAGCCAGACGATGTGCTGCGCGGCCTCGGCGTGGAGGAGTTTGATGGCGAAGGCCGGTTCATCGAGGCCCGCTTTGGCAAGCTGTCGGTGATCTCGCTCTACCTGCCGTCCGGCTCTTCCGGTCCGCATCGCCAGGCATCGAAGGATCGTTTCCTCGAGATTTTCATGCCGCTGTTGAAGCAATGGGCCAAGAATGGGCGTGACTACATCATCTGTGGCGACTGGAATATCGCCCACAAACCGATTGACCTGAAAAACTGGAAGTCGAACCAGAAGAATTCCGGTTTCCTGCCGCATGAGCGCGAGTGGATGGACAGGCTGCTGGGCGAAGCCGGCTGGGTTGACGCCTATCGCGTGCTGCACCCAGAAGCCACTGACGCCTGTTATACCTGGTGGAGCAACCGTGGCCAGGCGCGTGCGAAAAACGTGGGTTGGCGTATTGACTATCAGGTTGTCACGCCGTCGCTCCGGGATTGCATCCACAAGGCTGGCATATTCAAGGATCAATGGTTTTCCGATCATGCGCCGCTGACACTGGACTACCAGCGTGACTTCTAAACGGCACGACTGGCTGCAGGCTCTGGCGACCTACACCCGTCCGCGGGTGCTGGCGATGCTGTTCCTCGGGTTCTCGGCGGGACTGCCATTCCTCCTGGTGTTCTCGACCTTGTCGGCCTGGCTGGCGCAGTCGGGTGTCAGTCGCACCGACATTGGCCTGTTGAGCTGGATCGGGATCACCTATTCGATCAAGTTCTTCTGGGCGCCGGTGGTGGATCGGCTGCCCCTGCCGCTGCTGACCAGGTTGCTGGGGCGTCGACGCAGCTGGATGTTGCTGGCGCAAGTGGGCATTGGCTGCGGCTTGTACGGCATGTCGCTATCGGATCCGTCGGTTTCGCTGGCACCGATCGTCTGGCTCGCCTTGCTGGTGGCGTTTGCGTCCGCAACCCAGGACATCGTCATCGATGCCTGGCGTATCGAGGCAGTCTCAAATGAGCTTCAGGGCAGCATGGCAGCGACCTACCAGTTTGGCTACCGGGTCGCCCTGATTGTCGCGGGTGCCGGAACGCTGTTCGTGGCCTCTGACTGGAGTTGGTCAACCGCGTACCTGGCCATGGCTGTCTGTGCCGGCGTAGGCATCGTCACAACGCTGGTGATTGCCGAGCCCAAGGCACATATCAGCCGTGACACGGCCTTGCGCGAGGCTCGCGTGCTGGAATACATGGAGCGCAGCGCCCACCTGCCGCAGTTATGGCGAACGATCGTTGGCTGGTTTATTGGTGCGGTGGTCTGTCCGTTCCTGGATTTCTTCGCGCGCAATGGCGTCCGTGTGGGCGCAATCATCCTCTTGTTCATCGGCTTGTTCAGGGTGACTGACATCACCATGGGCGTCATGGCCAACCCGTTCTACCTTGATCTTGGCTACACCCTCAAGGAGATTGCTGCGGTTGCCAAGCTCTACGGCGTGGTCATGTCACTGGTGGGAGTTTTCATTGGCGGCATTGCCGTGTTCCGGTTTGGCTCGATTCCGGTCCTGATTGCCAGCGGCATCCTGGTAATACTCACCAACCTGGCGTTTGCCTTGCTCGCTTACATAGACCAGCCGGGCATCACTGGCCTCATGCTGGTGATCAGCGCGGATAACTTCAGCGCGGGATTGGCGGGCACAGCATTCATTGCCTACCTCTCTTCGCTGACCAATACCGCATACACCGCCACCCAGTACGCGCTGTTTTCCTCCCTGTTTACCTTGCCCGGCAAGTTGATGGCGGGCGGATCCGGTTGGGTGGTGGATAGCTTCGGATACCCGATGTTCTTCCTGTATACCTCGGCGCTTGGTATTCCTGCGTTGCTGTTGGTGGTCTACCTGGCGCGCAATGTGCAGCCAAAAGCTGCAAGCAGCGGCTGATTCATGCGTGGACGGCGACGACTCTGCAGCCTGAGCGAGCTGGCATCCCCGGGCAGTGAGCGCTTTGAGTTTGAGGCACAGCCCCATTCCAATGGTTTCTGCGTTGTCCGCCGGGGCGAGCGAGTCTTCGGTTACCTGAATCGCTGCCCGCACACCGGTGGCCCGCTGGACTGGGTGCCAGGGCAATTCCTGAATGCGGAAGAAGACCTGATCCAGTGCAGCCTGCATGGCGCGCTGTTCCGGATTGAAGACGGCTATTGCCTTTCCGGGCCCTGCGCCGGAGCCAGCCTCACGCCCGTGACATTGGAACAAGATGGAAATGACGTTTACCTGAAGGAGACATGAGCATGGATACTCGTTTACCGGCCAGCCTGCTGACAGCGCTGTTGGCAGCCAGCGTTGGTGCCGCAGAAGTGACCAGTACAGCCACGGATCGCGAGGCTTTGTCGTTGACGATTTATGAGTCCGATCTTGCGGTGGTATCCGAGCGGCGCAACATCCGACTCCAGGGAAGCAAGGATAGCCTGGTGCTGCAGGATGTCGCGGCGCGCCTGCAGCCGGAGACCGTGCAGATCAGCGGCAGCGGCATTCGCCTGGCCGAGACACGCTTTGCCTATGACTTGCTCACGCCTGAGAACTTGCTTGAGCGCTTTGTCGGGCGTGAGGTGCAACTGGTGCGCAGGCATCCCACCACGGGTGCCGATCAGGTGGAGTCGGGTCATCTATTAAGCGTCGCGGGTGGTGTGCCGGTGTTCCGCGTGAACAACAACATCGAGACCGGCGGCGTGAATTCACCCTGGCGGCTGCGCTTCGCCGAACTGCCAGCCGGCTTGCGCGAAAAACCGACGCTGATTGGCGAATTGGAGGCGGCCCGCACTGGCAGTCAGGTAATCAACCTGGCGTACATCACGGGCGGCCTGTCATGGAAAGCGGATTACGTGGCGGTGTTTGATGAATCGGTCGGTAAAATTGATCTCACGGGGCTGGCCAGCCTGAGCAATGCCAGTGGCGTGGATTATGCCAATGCACGGATTCGCCTCATCTCGGGCAGCATCCATCGCGTCAGCCAGCCACCTGCGCCGAAAGTCATGCGCTCGATGGCCATGGCGGCAGATGCCGTGTCCGAGGGCATGGCACCTGTGCAGTCGTTCGAGTATTACGCCTATGACCTGCCAAAGCCCGTGCAGTTGGCAGATCGCGAGTCACGCCAGCTGCCCTTGCTGGAAACGACCTCGATAAAAGTGGATCGTGAGTATCGCCTGGATTCCAGCCGAGGCATGGGCTGGCGTTACCAGTCGAACGGACAGCAAGATGCCAATGCCTCGGTTTATTTCAAGTTCAAGAACGAGACTGGCAGGCCCTTGCCGGCAGGTGTCGTGCGCATTTATGGCAACGGCGATGAGTCGTTGCAGTTGCTCGGCGAGGATTCGCTCGCGCATGTGCCCACGGGTAACAAGATCGAATTACTGGCAGGGCAGTCTTTTGACGTGACAGCAGAGCGTTTGCAGCTCCAGCAGGACCAGCCAGGGCAGAACCAGTATGCCGCCAACTGGCGAGTTACTGTCCGCAATGCCAAGACCCGTGCGGTAGAAGTGCGGGTTATCGAGCCGATGCCAGGCGCATGGAAGCTGGAAAACTCCAGTCACCCACACGAACGGGTGGACGCAAACCGCGCGGCCTGGACGTTGAAGGTGCCGGCGAAGAGCGAAACGAAGCTCGAATATCGCGTGAGCTGGCGGTAAGGGCTTGGGCATGGGCCTGCGCGACCGCGCAGGCTCAGAGCTGGTCGATATAATCCAGCGGGTTGTCACGGGTGTCTGAGCGGATGACTTCCGGCTCAAGGCCGTAGTCCTCGCGGTCCAGGTCCATTGCGCCTGAGTAGTCTTCGGGCGCTGCCGTGGGTTTTGGCGCGAGCTCGGCCCAGCTGTCGAAGTCTATTTCCTCGACTGTTCCGTCAAAGTGCTGGACTTCAATGGTTTCATGGTCCAGGTCGAGCGCGACAACCTCAAAGGGGGATTCCGTGCCAGTGCGATACCATTCGCCGACTACGACATTCTGCGTTAAGCCTTGCATGGTTAGCCTACCTCCCAATGCATTGCATGAATGGCTGCGGTTCCTTAACCGCACAGCTTCTATATAGGCCTTTACTTCGGCATGTTCAAGCGCAGATTTCCCTCGAAAAACGACTAATCTTTCTGACTGGCAGGTCAGCTTCTCGCAAAGACTTGACGATCATCACGGAAGCTTTTGAATTCCAGCGCATTCCCGCTCGGGTCCATAAGGAACATCGTGGCTTGTTCGCCAACCTCGCCTTCGAAACGGATGCCCGGCTCGATCACGAATGACACGTTGAGCTTGCGCAATTGCGCAGCCAGCTGGTGCCAGTCATCCCAAGGTAGGATCAAGCCAAAATGGCGAACCGGCACATCCTTGCCATCCACCACGTTGCACAGGGCGAGGTTGCACTCCTCGGGACGCAGGTGCGCCGAGAGCTGGTGGCCGTAGAAATCAAAATCGACCCAGCGTTCCGCGCAGCGGCCCTCGTGACAGCCCAGGGTGTTGATGTAAAAACGCCTTGCCGCCGCGAGATCATGCACAGGAAAGGCCAGATGGAAGCGGGGGGGCAGGGGCATGCGATGGCGCAGATTAAGGCTGAGTTTTGCTAGGGGCTTGGGTTCGGGTTTTGCAGGTGGATCGCCTCAATGCCTTGCATAACCTCGCCAGCAAGCTCGATATCAATGCTTGCGATATTGCTGCGCAGCTGCTCCATCGTGGTGGCGCCAATGATGTTGGCAGTGAGGAACTCGCGGGTGTTTACATAGGCCAGCGCCAACTGGGCTGGATCCAGCCCATGCTGGTTTGCCAGTTCCACGTAAGCCTGTACCGCAGCATTGGCCCGTTCGCTTGTGTAACGGCTAAAGCGCTTGTACAGGGTCAGGCGTGCATTGGCTGGCCACTGGCCGTTCTGGTACTTGCCTGACAAGACTCCAAAGCCGAGTGGAGAATAGGCCAGCAGGCCGACCTGCTCGCGTATGGCGCATTCGGCCAGACCAACCTCAAAGCTGCGGTTGAGCAGGTTGTAGGGATTCTGGATGCTGACGATGCGTGGTCCCTGCGTGG
>JBFKCG010000167.1:0-5176 GCA_041620675.1 Nevskiales bacterium | reverse complement strand
TACATGTTGCCGAACAGTCGCAAGCCGAGTGAGAGCGGCTTGGCCAGCTCCTCGACGCACTTCAGCAGGAAATTGACCGGCAGCATCCACTTGCCAAAGGGGTGGAAGAAGAACTCAGCTCCCACGCCCTTGAAGCCCTTGGCAACGAAGCTGTAGCCAAACGCGATCAGGAATACGGTGACTGACATGCCCAGGGTGATGTTGGGGTCGGTGCTGGGCACCACCTTCAGGTAATCCACGCCGACCATCGAGGCCGCGATTGGCAGCAAGTCCACCGGGATGAGGTCCATGAAGTTCATCAGGAACACCCAGAAGAACACCGTCAGCGCCATTGGCGCGACGAACTGGGCCTTGCCGTGGAAGCTTTCCTTGACCTGGCCGTCCACCAGCTCAATGGCGTATTCGACGAAATTCTGCCAGCCGCCCGGCACGCCGGACGATGCCTTGCGCGCCCCGATCACAAACAGGATCAGGAACACGGCACCGAGGAAAATGGAGAACAGGATGGAATCGAGATTGAGCACCCAAAAACCATGGGCGTGAGCGTCGATCTGCATGGTCTTCAGATCGAGCTTGAGGTTGGTCAGGTGGTGAACAATGTAGTCACCAGTCGTATGCGCTTGTTCGGCCATGCCTGAATCGCCTTCCGCTGCTTTCCATCACCTGCTTATTGCCAGCATCAGCCAGTAGACCGACAGGCAGGCAATAAACGTTAATATCAGAGCCAAAAAATGCGCAGGAAACAGTTTGGCGCCGATGATGAACATCAAGGCTGCCAAGACAAACTTCCCTGCCTCACCCACATAAACCGCGCCGAGAACTTCTAACGGCCGATCATTTCTACCGGAGAAGAAGACTTTTCCGGCAAAGTACAAACTTGGTATCACTGCCACCAAGGCACCGTAGAACGCCGCCGCTGCAGATTCTTTCCCTGAAAATGCGTAGCAGACCAGCGCTGCCACTACTCCCAGCCCTAACTGGGCCACACAAAGACCATAAGCCAGTGACATTCCGCGCAAACGGAGTGGTTTCATAACACCCGAAGCCTCCCGACGCGCGGCCGCGAGACTATAGTGGATAGGCAGAAGATGGTCAATCCATGTTGCACTGCGACATGGCGGATTGCAGCCGCCCGGGCTTTACTTGATCCGCGTAATGATGGCGTCAAGCTGGTCGAGGTTGCCGTAGGCAATAACAATCCGGCCACGGCCGCGATCGGTTGCCTGGATACGCACGGGGGTGGACAGCTTCTTGGCGAGATCCTTTTCAATTCCCTGCAGGCGCGGGTTTGCCGCGCTGCGCTTGGGCTTCTGCTTGCCATCATTGCGGCGCGACTGCACCAGCGCCTCGGTCTGGCGTACGGACAGCCCCAGATTGACGACACGCTGCGCGAACCGCGACTGCTCGCTGCCATCCAGTGCCAGCAGAGCGCGCGCATGACCCATTTCCAGCTTGCCGTCACGCAACAGGACCTGCACGTCCTCGTTCAGGTCCAGCAGGCGCAGCAGGTTGCTCACCGCGGCGCGCGAGCGGCCCACGGCCTCGGCACATTGCTGGTGCGTCAGCTTGTATTCTTTTTGCAGCCGCTGCAGGGCAGCTGCCTCTTCCAGCGGATTAAGGTCAGCGCGCTGGATGTTCTCGATCAGCGCAACGGCAAGGGCGGCCTGGTCCGGAATCTCGCGGACGATGGCAGGCACCTGCTTGAGGCCCGCCATGCGTGCTGCACGCCAGCGTCGCTCACCGGCGACGATCTCAAACCCACCCTCGATGGGCCGCACAACGATCGGCTGCACCACGCCCTGCGCACGAATTGACTCGGCCAGAGACTCCAGCGCCTCCGGTTTCATGTCACGGCGTGGCTGGTACTTGCCCGGCTGGAGGTCATCCAGCGCCATGTCTCGCAGCGCCTCGCCCGACACCGGCTCCACGTTGACGCCCGCGCCTAGCAGCGCCTCAAGGCCCCGACCCAATCCCCGTTTCTTGGCCGCCATTGTTATTGTTCCCTGCTGCTCACGCCGCGCGTTTCTCGGTGCGCCGCAGGACCTCGCCCGCCAACGCGAGGTAGGCTTCTGCACCACTTGAACTCGGATCATAACGCAGCACCGACAGCCCGTGGCTCGGCGCCTCTGCCAGGCGAACGTTGCGCGGGATGATGGTGCGGTAGACGAGATCGCGATAATGCGTGGTCAATTGCTCCGAAACCTGGCCTGACAGGTTGTTGCGCGGGTCAAACATCGTGCGCAGGATGCCCTCGACCTGCAGGTCGGGATTGATCACCGCCTTGACCTTGTCAATGGTATCCAACAGCGCGGCCAGGCCTTCCAGTGCATAGTACTCGCACTGCATCGTGATCAGCACCCCATCGCAGGCTGACAGCGCGTTGACAGTCAGCATCGAAAGCGCAGGCGGGCAGTCGATAATGATGAAGTCATAGCGGGCCCGCATCGGCGCCAGTGCGTTCCGCAAGGCAACCTCGCCATTCTTCCTGCCACGCAACCCCACCTCGGCCGCCGTCATGTCGGCATTACCCGGCAGCAGCGCCATCCCGGCTTCCGGCAGGTCAATGATCGCCGCCGCTGCGTCGGTCTCGCCCAACAAGACGTTACAGCCCGTCAGCTTCAAGCCCGTCTTGTTCACACCCACACCCATGGTGGCATTGCCCTGCGCGTCCATGTCGACCAGCAGTACGCGTCGCTTGGTGGCAGCCAGGCCGGCAGCCAGGTTGATGCTGGTGGTGGTCTTGCCAACCCCACCCTTCTGGTTGGCCACCGCGATGATGCGTCCCATGAAATGCCTCTTGAAGCTTCAATCAGAATGCAGGCTAGGCCCGCGAAAATAACACCAGATGCCGCTCGGCCGCGAGTCCGGGCACGTGCAACGGCAATACTGCTTCAACCTCAAAGCCGCTGGCCACATGGCGCAGGTCTTCCAGTTCATCCTGCGGGAATAGCCCCTTCATCGCCAGCACCTTGCCGTGCAGCGCACATAGCGGACCGGCCAATTCGAGCATTTCCGCCAGGCTAGTGAAGGCGCGGCTGACCACGCTATCAAATCGCCCGCGGCCCATCGTTGTCGCGTAGTCCTCGACACGGGCATGCACGACTTCCACCTGCTTCAACCCCAGCGTGCGCACGGCATGTCGCATGAAAGCCGCTTTTTTACCATTACTGTCGAGCAATACGAAGGATTTCGTGCGATCCGCCAGCGCCAGTACAACTCCCGGCAAGCCAGCGCCGCTGCCCACGTCAATCACGCTGCTTCCGTGCAGATGCGGCAACACGACCAGGCTGTCGAGCAGGTGCTTGGTCACCATTTCCTGCGGCTCGCGGATCGCAGTCAGGTTATAGGCCTTGTTCCACTGCAGCAATTCCTGCAGGTACTGGATCAGTGAGTCCCCGAGCGTGTCCGGCAGCGTCAGCCCCGTCGCCCGCATGCCGTCATCCAGGAT
Organism: Nevskiales bacterium; assembly: GCA_041620675.1. Taxonomy (GTDB): domain Bacteria; phylum Pseudomonadota; class Gammaproteobacteria; order Nevskiales; family DATLYR01; genus DATLYR01. The sequence continues at coordinate 1,728 of JBFKCG010000167.1, read as the reverse complement.
CGCCCGGCAGCGCGACCAATCAGGCTCCGCCATTATCGACTCCAGCGCCATCGCCAAAAAGGGCGAAAATTCTGCTCATACTTTGACCAAAATGCGGCCCTGTACGGTGCCGGCCATGATGTCTGCACAGGCGGCAGGCAGGCCGTCCAGCTCGACACGCCGATTTTCGATGTCGCCCAGGGCTGCCGGTTTCCACTCACCGGCCAGCTTTTCCCAGATCGCCAAGCGCCAGGGCATCGGGCATTCCACCGAGTGGATGCCGAGCAAGCTGACGCCGCGCAGGATGAAAGGCATCACCGTGGTGTGCAACTCATGCCCGCCGGCCAGTCCAATGCTGCCGATATTGCCCCACGGCTTGACCGTGCGGGTCAGCCAATCCAGCAGTTCACCGCCGACATTATCCACGGCACCACCCCAGCGCGCGCTCTCCAATGGCGCCTTGCCCATCTCAATGCTGCGTCGGTCCAGAACCTCATTGGCACCCAGCTTCTTTAGATAGTCGGCGCTTGTCTCAGGCTTGCCGGTAATCGCCACCACTTCGAAACCCAGGCGACTCAGGATCTGGATGGCCACCGAGCCCACGCCACCGGTGGCGCCGGTCACGGCAATCGGGCCCATCTCGGGTGTCTGGTGGTTTTCCAGCAGGCGGCGCACCGCCAGCGCCGCCGTGAATCCCGCCGTGCCCAGCAGCATGGCTTCCTGCAGGCTCAGTCCAGACGGCAGGGGGATCACCACCTCGGCTGGCAGGCGCATGTATTCGGCATAGCCACCATCCAGGGTTTCACTCAAGTTGCAGCCAGTGACCAGCACCTCATCCCCGGGCTTGAAACGAGGATCCTGCGAAGATTCCACCACGCCGGCGCCATCAATGCCGGCCACCAGCGGGTAACGGCGCAGGATGCGGCCCTTGCCGGTAACGGCCAGCGCGTCCTTGTAGTTGATTCCCGACCACGCCGTGCGAATCACCACGCTGCTATCGGCGGCTTGTGCATTGAGCTCGTCGAGCGTGAGGCTCTCAAAGCGCGCCTCGGTTGTTTTCTCGACACGATGGACGCGCAGGGCGCGAAAGGCCTTGGCCATTGCGGACTCCGATTTTGCTGGGAAGACGCGTAGCCTAGCCCACACGGTGTTTTTCAGCCATGCCCGCTAAAGCACAGGCTGGCGTAAACTGGTCATCAAAGACTACTCAGGAGGAGATCGTCATGTCCCATCACGTATATAAAATCGTTGAAGTGGTTGGCTCCTCAACCAATGGCATCGAGGACGCGATCAAAGTCGCCATCCACGAAGCGGCACAGACGGTACGCAAGATTCGCTGGTTTGAAGTCATCGAAACACGGGGCCATATAGAAGAAGGACTGGTTGCCCACTGGCAAGTACGCTTGCGCCTGGGTTTCACACTTGAAGAAAGCAAACCAGCCCATTAAGCCAAATCATGAGCAATGCACTTGACCTGCTGGAATCGGACGCGCTAGCCGACCCCTTCGAGCAATTCAACCACTGGTTCGAGCACGCCCTCGCATATGACTTCATCGAGCCGACGGCGATGGCACTGGCCACGGCCGATGCCAACGGCATTCCTTCGCTGCGCATGGTCCTGCTCAAGGGCCATGACACGCGCGGCTTCGTGTTCTACAGCAACTACGCGAGCCACAAGGGCGAGGATCTCGCGGCCAACCCGCATGCCGCTCTGTTGTGGTGGTGGGACAAGCTGCAACGCCAGATCCG
>JBFKCG010000166.1:0-5243 GCA_041620675.1 Nevskiales bacterium | reverse complement strand
GTGGTGCAATAACCGGTGATGCGGCCATTGTGTTCAACCACGCGAGCAGTGCCCTGCTTGATGGCACCAATCAGCTCGCCGCCACGGTCATGACCGTGCACGCGATGGCACAACTGGTTACAGGCCGACAGGTCATCCGGAGTGGCAGCTCGGACGGCAAAACCCGGAATGATCATATTCAGCGCTGGCCCTTGCATGGTTGCCAGCGGCTCGCGAATATCAAATCCCAACTTGGCATAGAGGGATAGCGAGCGGCTGTGGTAAGCCGCCTGCACCAGGCGTACGCCCGCGAACGCTTGCTGCTCGGCTCGGTTCAGGACATCAATCATGAGCTGCCTACCCACGCTGCCGTCCTGACATTCGGGGTCTACTGTGATCGGGCCAACCCCTGCGATCACGTTACGCTCATCCATGAAGTTGCTGCCGATAATGACGCCATCACGTTCCGCGATGACGGAATAAAACCTCGGGTTCTCGAGCAAGCCCGCGATCATGCCCTGGGCGGCTTCGACATTGGGAAAGTCAGGTGGGAAGTTGTGCTTGGCCGAGATTGTCCGGAAGGCCTCGTAAACGATACGACCACATGCGGATGCATCCGAGGGTTGGCCGGCACGAAACTGCAGGCCGGGGGAGGTTTCGACGGCTGAACTGGCTGTACTCATGGGTTACGCTCCTTGTATCTGGTGTTAGTCAACTGCCTTATGCGCAAGGGCATAGGCAAAAGGGCCGGTATTCTGTGGCAGTCAACGGATAAAGAGTACGCCAGAAAATGGAACAACACCCATGCCGATTAGGCATGAATGCGGCTTAAGCTGCCAAGCCTGGCTGGTTAGCCCGAAACCACCTAACGCAGATGCTTCCAGCCCAGGACCAGGCCGGCCACATACAGCAGCATGACGAGTAACAGGCCCATATCAGCACCGGCCGTATCGGGCCTGCCGGCTGGCACCAGACTGCTTGCCAGGAAGTAGCCCAGTTGCGAACCAAACAGCCCGATAAACAATGCCCAGCAAGCCCAGCGTTGGCCTTGCCTGAACGGCAGCAGGGCAATCAGCAGGATCAGGAGGTCCAGGCTGATGAGCCAGAACGTCGCCTGCCACATGTGAAAGCGGGCGTGCTCTGGCCAGTTCCCATCCACCAGATGCTCGGGCATGGCCTGCGGCAGCAGGTAGGCCAGTAGGTGAATGGCCGTGGATACGACAACAAGGGAAACGGCTAGCTTCATTGGGCCTCCACCGGGCCCGAGCAGGTTAAAGGGCCTTTAGTTGTGTGCGATTCGCACGTAGCCAGTCTAGCCGTTCGCAGAGCGCAATGGGCAACCGGTTGGAGCCGAGGCAGCCTGCTAGTCTTTTCAAGGAAGGGCGATCGGTGGTCCGCCCCGGTTGCAGGCATCCGTGTCATGGACTTCAACCGATGGGTCAATCAGTGCACGGTTGATCCAATCTTCCATCAATTCATGAGCCTCCATGTTGTGCAATGACCTCGCTAGTGGCGGCATGCGCAGGAACGAGCTGATGCTGTCCCGGTGCGGCAAAACGGACATTTCTGCATTGCCGGGCTCGATGTCAAAGCGGCGATCACCAAATCGACCACTCAGGAGAGGTGGCCGACAAATGCCGTAGTTCGAGTCTACCCGGCGGAAGCTGTCCAGAGACACACGTGATATCCGTGCAAAGCCGTCAGGGGCATGGCAGTAAGAGCAATTGATCTCAAGGTATGCACGCATCCTGTCGTGGACGTCGCGCGGGGATCCGGGCGCGTGTCCGGAGTCGCCGGGCACGTTCCAGCGTGGCGTGCGTTCAAGGTTTGCTGGGTCATCCGGCAGAGTGTCCAGCATGCCGGCGGCAACAAGGCAATTGAGCTGGTTCTGTTTACTGCCGGTGGCGATGCAATGTTCTTCGCGGTTCAAGTGGCGAGGTTTAATGCTGATGGGGCTCGCTCCAGGGTCGCGCATCGTGCCGCCATGACAGGCTGCACAGCTGGAGGCGGATGGGACGGAGTAAATATCCGTTGAACCTGTATAGCGCCTGCGTTGGCCGTCAGCGTTTACCACGTCCGGATCCTCGTCCAGGTAGTCGAAACTCACCGGCACTGACGCACCCTCAGGCGCAAGCTTGGCGATGCGGCCTGACGGAGTGTCCATCCAGCGATACGCCATCCCCACCCAGGAGACGCGGTCGTATTCCTGTCGCTTGATCAGCAGTCTTGTTTCGATGACCTGCTCGTCTACGGTCTGTCCAGCTGAGTCGTCGGTTCGGAAGGCAAAGGTCTTGACGATCACGCTGCCCACCGGGAGGTTCATCGAGCGTTGCGGGTTATTGTCGTAGCTGACATTGGGATCACCCTCGTAATCGGCATAGCTGATCTTCTTGCCGGGCGGCACAAAGATGAAGCGGTACTTGACGGCATAATCCGAGAACAGCGGGCTGTTTATCTTGTAAAGCATGCCCCGCTCGCGGGGCGAATGCCGGGGATCCTTGGGGTCGTCAAACAGTCCATAGTCGCTTAGGCGAGGGCAGTTGTAGCGCAACAGGGCCTCCCAGTTGACTTGATTTTTTGGCCCCCCTGCACAGGTTTTTTCGACCTGGGTGCTTTTGACCCGGTCTGATGCGCTGCGTGGATCAAGCCTGTAAGGAACAGCTGGCTCCGCCAGAGGCCAACTGGGGAGTGTTCCTGCGTGCGGTGAGAGGTCATTCGAGGCAGGAACAAGCAGATCCTGGACGACTTGCTGCTGGTTCGAAGATGTCAGGTGGAAGTTCACAAAGTCATCGACCAGTGCAGTTTGAGGGCGCGTGCTCTCGAATCTGTTGTTATCTATGTAGATCAGATTTTCGGGCCTGAGCTTTCCACTCTCATCGAACTTCCACATTGTGTAGCGACAGTTGGGCTCGGGATCGTTTTCGCTGAAATTGGGTCGACCCCGTTCGTCAGTACGCGGTGCGTCACGGGGGCTATCAGGGTTTGGCTGGTCTAGGGGTACTCCACGCTCGTCGCGCGGGACTTCCTTGCAGTCATTCGGTGAGTCTGTCGCGCCGTCCCAGGCAATCTGGGCGGCCTTGCCGCCATTCTTGGCGATGACCAGCGGTACGAAGGCCGCAGCAGGGCCCGCGCGCGGGTCGGGTTGGCCCGGCTCGCCGCCATTGTCCCGGAACAGGTTTGCATGCACGTTGATCCCCTCGGGGAATCGGTCGTACTTGTGACTGGCTTGGGTGGAATTCAATAGCGCCGCATTGATGATGGCCAAACCCGTGGTGCCATTGTCCAAAAACTCGTTGTTGGTCACTTCAAGTTGGTCAACCGCAACATGCAGCATGCCAATCCCCGAAGGCAGGGCAGCAAATCCATTTCCCGTACGCGCAAAGTTCGGTGTGTTGTTGGCCTTGATGCGATTCCCGGTAAAGACGCTTTTTGCCCCGGGCAGGCTGAAGTCGCGGTCTTCCGTCAACAGCACACCGACGGCATTCGCTTCAATGTCGCTGTCAGTTACCGTAAGTGCACGCGGATTGTCGGACCAGACGCCAATGTTGTTGTGCGCAGCGAGTACTCGTCGCACCAGTGCGTTATGCGGCAATGAGAACCCAAGCCCAAAAGCGGTAGCACCGAAGAATTCGGAGTCTTCCACCAAAATGTCGCGGCTGAATTCGATCACCATGCCGATCTCGCCATGCTTCGAGCAGCTGTTCTCTGCCTCTTGCGAGGTGTCGCATGTGTCGTAGCCATTCCAGCGCGTACGGAGATCGCGCACCGTGAATTGGCTTGAGTCCATGATAAAGACAGCGGTCGAGTTGGCGTCCTCGACCGTGAGGCCTTCGATCGTGAGCCCGGTTGTCCGTGCCGCCGAGAATCCAGCGCTGTAGTTACTGCTAAGGAAACTGACAATCGTTTGATCCTTGCCTGCGCCCTTGAGTGTCAGCCCGCGCTTTTCATGAATTGGAATCTCACTATCGAATTCAAATCTCCCCGGACATAGCATTACCGTGTCGCCCTGCTGGGCATGGAAGATGGCGGCGAGAAGCTGGTCCTGTGCCTCCGGGCCGGGGCAAACCTCATATGTCCTGGAGGCACTGCCTGATGTGGCCGATGAACTGGCCAATGAGCCTGCGTCGTCTGTGCCTAGCTCACCACCGCATGCCACCACAAAGACTGACAGGCATGCCATCAGCATTCTTGTTGTCATGTCGTTCTCCCGAGCGTGGCGATGATCGGACCACGATTGCCACGCATTTCCGCCCGATTGATTCGTTTTTCAGGAGACTAGCGGTGGGCTGAGAATCGGGCCATGACCTCAGAGGTCAAAGTGGTGCTCGGCGCGGGTGAATACATCTAGGAGGGTTGCCGCTCATTCAGATAGTTACATCGGGATGGGGCCTTTCTGCTTTTTCAGCCATTCGGCAAAGCGCCAGACAAACTCCGACTCTGGAACAAAAGTGACGATTCGGTACTCAGCGAGATTCGTTTCTTGGTGCGTGCCGAAGGTTGTCACTACCATCTGCAGGTCGAGCCGGATACCCGCAAGCTTCATGCGGAAACTGAAGAAAGACGGAAAGATATCGCCGGGCTGCAATGTGTCCCAGATCGGGCGTACGTCAGGCAGCGACAATAAATGATCCAGCAGGCTCTTTACGTTGGGGTCGCGCAAGCCAATGAAAAGCTGCCGGCACCGGCCCAGCAGGAAGCGCGCGAATTCATCCCAGTTTTCGATGAATGGCTTCATGCCATGGGGTGAAAGCACCAGTTCGAGACCATTGTCGGGGAAGGTCCGGAGCTTGGCTCTTTTGGCCGTGAACTCCTGGAATCGCTGCAGCGTTTTGTTGCGCAGCAAGGTGTTGTAGTAGCGATCAACCAGCATGGCTGCCTGTGGTTCGACCACACGTAGCAGACGTTCCATGGCCTGTCGGGTTGATGCCATTTCGGGTGAGTCGAAGGGTGCATCGCTGTATCTCGGCGAGAATCCTGCGGCAATCAGCAGGTTGTTTCGCTCCAGCAACGGGATCCGCAGTGTCTCGGCCAGCCTGAGGATGGTGGCGGGCGTGGGATTGGCCTTGCCGCTTTCAAGGCAAGACAGGTGGCGGTTGGATATCTCGCAATCCATCGCGAGGTCGAGCTGGCTCAATCCGCGTGCCTCTCGCCAGGACCGCAGGAGGGAGCCGAATCGATCAGGGTACGGGGTGCTATCCATGTGCCGGTCTCGGAAGCCGGTATCGCTCGGTACTTGGCCGCCGAATAAAACTCACCTCATCCCT
>JBFKCG010000165.1:0-5261 GCA_041620675.1 Nevskiales bacterium | reverse complement strand
TTCGAACACCAACTCAGCGCCTTCATCACGATTTTTCAGGTCGGAGCCTATGCTTTTCTGGTAATGCACCACTTTCTGATGGACTTCGTTATAGACCAGCATGCCTTTTGAACCCACCACAACCAGACGCCGCCGCTTCACCGGCCATAACCAGGAATTGTGCAGGTTGGCGCGCACGCCGCTCGGGAACTCCATATGCACGTAGACATCATCCTCTACGCCAGGCGTCAGGACATGGTGGCCACTGGCGCGAATGCGTTCAGGCTGAGCGCCGACCAGATACAACAGGACAGCGATGTCGTGAACGCCCAAAGCCCACAGTACGTTCTCCACCGGCTGCGCGCGGCCAAGGTCCATGCGTTCCTGATGCAGGCTGTATAACGTGCCCAGCTTTCCGGAATCCAGAAACTCCTTGATCCAGCGTACGGCCGGCTGGAATAACAGCAAATGCCCTGTCATCAGCACGCGCTTGTGCTGCTTGGCCAACTGCACCAGTTCCTCGGCGTCCTGGCTGTTCAGCGTCATCGGCTTTTCAACGAAGGCATCCTTGCCCGCCAACAAGGCCAGCTTCGCGAGTTGGTAGTGTGTCGGGCTTGGCGTGCCAATCAATACGCCCTGGATCGTCGCGTCAGCGAAGATCTCGCTGGGCTCACTGTAAAGCCTGAGTTCCGGATAGGTTGCCTGCAATTCAGCGCGGGCCTCACCGTGGTGCTCGGCCACGGCCTCGAGTACCCCCATCTCGTGCAGGTTACGGATCAGGTTGCGGCCCCAGAAACCGGCGCCGATGACGGCAACTTTCATAGTCAATACTTATTCGACGGTGACGGACTTGGCGAGGTTGCGCGGCTTATCCACATCGGTACCTCGCAGGACTGCGACATGATAAGCCAATAACTGCAATGGCAGCGTATATACCACCGGTGCCTGCAGGGCTTCCACGTGTTCCGGCATGGTGATGACATCAATCCCATCCGATGGCTGAATACCCGTGTGGGGATCCGCAAGCACAAACAGGCGCCCACCGCGCGCACGGACTTCCTGCAGGTTGGACTTGAGCTTCTCCAGCAAGGCGTTGTTAGGCGCAACCGCAATCACCGGCATATCAGCATCCACCAGGGCAAGCGGGCCATGCTTCAGTTCCCCGGCGGGATAGGCCTCGGCATGGATGTAGGAGATTTCCTTGAGCTTGAGTGCGCCCTCCATGGCCACGGGATAGCTCGGACCACGGCCCAGGAACAGCGCGTGTCGCTTGTCCACGAAGCGCTCGGCCCATAGCTTGAGCGCAGGCTCCAACTGCAGGGTTTTTTCCAGCAGCTCGGGAATATGCGCCAGCTGGCGGACATACGCCCGCTCCATCAGTGCACTCATTCCATGATGACGCGCAATCGCCAGCCCCAGCAAGGCCAAGGCAGCCAGCTGTGTAGTAAATGCCTTGGTTGAAGCCACGCCGATTTCAGGCCCCGCGCGCGTCATCAGCACCATGTCCGCTTCGCGGACCAGCGAACTTTCCGGCACGTTACAGATGACGGAAGTCGCCAGGTAACCATTCTGTTTTGCGTATCGCAGGGCAGCCAGGGTGTCCGCGGTTTCACCCGACTGTGAAATGGCGATGAACAAGGTGCCCTCGGGAACCACGGGCTGGCGATAGCGATATTCACTAGCCACCTCGACTGTGCAGGGGATATGCGCACCCTGCTCAATGTAATAGCGCGCCACCAGCCCTGCGTGGTAACTGGTACCGCAGGCCACGATATGCACATTCTTGATCTTGGGCAGGATCGCCTGTGCCTTGGGACCCAGCGCGGCCTCCAGGATCCGGTTATTGGCAAGACGCTCGCTCAGCGTGTCTCCGATCGCCCTTGGCTGCTCGAAAATTTCCTTGAGCATGTAGTGATCGAAGTGCCCGAGCTTGACGGCGTCGGCCGAGAGCTCAGATTCACGCTTCACACGCTCCACCGGCCGTCCCTGGTTATCAAAGATACTGATCCGGTCACTTCGAATCTCGGCGATGTCGCCTTCTTCCAGGAACTGAAAGCTGCGGGTTTCCTGCAGCAGGGCCTGCACATCGGAGGCCACATAGTTTTCGTTATTGCCGTGCCCCAGTACCACCGGACAGCCCATGCGCGCGACGATCAGACGCTCAGGTTCATGACGCGACATGACGGCGATGGCAAATGCGCCATGCAGGCGCTTGACCGCCGTCTGCACGGCCTGCAGCAGGTCCATGCCCTGCTTGACCTGGTCGTGAACCAAGTGTGCAACCACTTCCGTATCCGTATCAGAATCAAACTGATACCCCTTTTCCGTCAGCTCAGTCCGCAGTCCTTCGTGATTTTCGATAATGCCGTTATGGACGATGGCAAGGCCGTCTTCGGAAAAATGCGGGTGTGCATTACGCTCACTGGGAACGCCATGCGTAGCCCAACGAGTGTGGGCGATCCCGATGTTGCCCACGAGTGGGCTGGCTGCGATACCGTCGGCCAGTTTTTGCACCTTGCCGATGGCGCGGCTACGGATAAGCTTGCCTGCGCCATCAATCACCGCAGCCCCTGCGGAATCGTAGCCACGGTATTCAAGGCGGCGCAGCCCCTCAATGAGGATTGGAACTACGTCCCGGTTCGCAACGACTCCGACTATGCCGCACATAAAAGGCTCACTTTGACTTCTTGGCTGGACGCTTCCAGCCATCCAGCGTGAATTGTTTGGCCCGGCTCAGGGTCAGTTTGCCGGGCGGCGCATCCTTGTTGATGGTGGAACCCGCGCCAATCGTCGCTCCCGCACCAATCCTGATGGGTGCCACCAAGGCTGAGTCCGAACCGATGAAAGCACCGTCCTCAATCACGGTCTTGTGCTTGTTTGCACCATCGTAGTTGCAGGTTATTGTGCCTGCGCCGACATTAACATCACGACCAATCTCGGCATCGCCCACATAGCTCAGGTGATTGACCTTGCTAGCCTCCCCGATGACGGCCTGCTTGGTTTCGACGAAATTGCCAACGCGCGCCCTGTCAGACAATACGGTACCGGGTCGCAATCTTGCGAAGGGGCCGACATGGCAGCCACGCCCAATACGTGCACCTTCCAGCACAGAATTCGGCAGGATCTCGCTACCGTCTAATATTTCGCAGTCCTTGAGGTAACAGCCAGCACCAATGCTGACATTGTCACCGAGCACGACACGACCTTCCAGTACAATGTTGACGTCCAGCCTGCAATCCCTCCCTGCGCTGAGTTCGCCACGCAGGTCGAATCGCTCAGGATCCCTGAGCGCAAGGCCGTCACGCATCAGCTTGTCTGCCTGCCGACGCTGCAACAACCGTTCGACCTGTGCCAGTTGGCGGCGGTCATTGACCCCGAGTATCTCCGACTCAGCAGCACTCACGGTCACAATCTTGACCTTGTCCCTGACTGCCAGCGCAACAATGTCCGTGAGGTAATACTCCTTCTTGGCATTATTGTTCTTGACCTTCGACAACCAGGTCCGCATGCGCTTGGCAGGTGCCGCCACAAAGCCCGTATTGATCTCACGGATCTTCTTCTGTGCAGGACTGGCATCGTTTTCTTCAACGATGCCCTTAACCGAGGATTTCTTGTCACGCAGGATACGGCCATAGCCTGATGGGTCCACGACCTGCGCGGTCACCAGGGCAAGGGACTTGTCAGCTGCATCCACTGCACCCTGAAGCGTCCCCGGCTGGATGAGTGGCACATCACCGTACAGAACCAGCACGGTGGCATCATCAGGAATGCCTGGCATGGCCTGCTGCACGGCGTGCGCAGTACCCAGCTGTTGCGCCTGATGCGCCCATTTCACGTCAGCCGCGGCGAATTGTGTCCGCACGGCTTCGCCGCCATGACCCTGCACGATGTGGATGGTATCCGCGTTGAGCGCGCGCGCCGTATCCAGGACATGGCCAAGCATGGGCTTTTGACCCACGACATGCAGCACCTTGGGCAGGTTCGAGCGCATACGGGTGCCCTGGCCGGCGGCCAGGACAACGATATGCAGGGGTTTCTTCATTCCAGTAGCCTAACCGCGGCTGACACGTGTGACCAGCACGCGTGGCATGTCCGAGGCTAGCGGATGTTCTTGAGCTTCTTCACGAACTGCAGGCGTGCGGCGGCCTCAACCAGCTCGGCCTGCGCACGCGCCACATCCATGTCGCTCTTGGCTTGTCCGAGTTTCTCCTCGGCATCCTGCTTGGCCTTGGCGGCAGCGGCCTCATCAGCATCCTTGGCGCGAAGTGCGGTATCCGCCAACACCGTCACAAGATGGGGCTGCACCTCAAGGATGCCGCCACCGACAAAGAAGGACAATTCCTCGCCATTGGCTTGCTGCACCCGCACCGTGCCCGGCTTGAGCCGAGTCAGCAAAGGCGCATGCCGCGGGGCGATGCCTACCTCGCCCATCTCTGCCGGAGCAAAGACCATGGTGGCCTCGCCCTCGTGGATGTGGCCTTCGGCACTGACGATGTCAACTTGCAGTTTCATGGCTGCGCCTTAGAGGGACTTGGCCTTCTCGACCGCTTCGTCAATGGTGCCGACCATGTAGAACGCCTGCTCTGGCAGCGCGTCATATTCACCGTCAACGATGCCACGGAAGCCACGGATGGTTTCCTTCAGTGAGACGTACTTGCCAGGCGAGCCAGTGAACACCTCGGCCACATGGAAAGGCTGTGACAGGAAGCGCTGGATCTTACGCGCACGGGCGACGACTCGCTTGTCGTCCTCGGACAGTTCGTCCATGCCCAGGATCGCGATGATGTCCTTGAGTTCCTTGTAACGCTGCAACACACCCTGCACGTCACGGGCGGTGGTGTAGTGCTCCTCGCCGATCACGTTCGGATCCAGCTGGCGGCTGGTGGAGTCCAGCGGGTCCACGGCCGGGTAAATACCGAGGGAGGCGATGTCGCGCGACAGCACGACGGTCGCATCCAGGTGCGCGAAGGTGGTGGCAGGCGACGGGTCAGTCAGGTCGTCCGCCGGTACGTACACGGCCTGGATCGAGGTGATCGAGCCGGTCTTGGTGGAGGTAATGCGTTCCTGCAGCACGCCCATTTCCTCGGCCAGGGTCGGCTGGTAACCCACCGCTGACGGCATACGGCCGAGCAACGCGGACACTTCGGTACCGGCCAGTGTGTAGCGGTAGATGTTGTCGACGAAGAACAGGATGTCACGGCCTTCGTCGCGGAAGAATTCAGCCATGGTCAGGCCGGTCAGCGCCACGCGCAGGCGGTTGCCCGGCGGCTCATTCATCTGGC
>JBFKCG010000164.1:0-5268 GCA_041620675.1 Nevskiales bacterium | reverse complement strand
CGCGGGATGCCAAAGAACGCGATGAAGATCAGGCGGAAGGTGTAAATCGAGGTCAGCAAGGCACCGAACAGGCCAATGAACGTCAGTGCCTTGTTGCCGGTTGCCCAGGCACCCCACAGGATCGCGTCCTTGCTGTAAAAGCCCGCTGTCACCAGGGGCAGCGCGGCCAGCGCCGAGCCACCGATGATGAAGCTCCAGAACGACAGGGGCAGGCGACGGCGCAGCCCACCCATGCGGAAAATATCCTGCTCATGGTGCATGCACAGGATGACCGCACCCGCTGACAGGAACAGCAGTGCCTTGAAGAAGGCATGGGTCATCAGGTGGAAGATGGCCGAGGACCACGCGCCAACGCCAAGCGCCAGGAACATGTAGCCGATCTGGCTCATCGTGGAATAGGCAAGGATGCGCTTGATGTCCGTCTGCGTGAGCGCAGTAAATCCGGCCAGCAGCAGGGTCAGCCCGCCGATCCAGCCCACCGCCTGCATCGCGAAGGGCGATAGCTCAAAGATGCCATGCGTGCGCGCGATCAGGTAGACACCCGCGGTGACCATGGTCGCGGCGTGGATCAGTGCCGACACCGGCGTAGGGCCTGCCATCGCATCGGGCAACCAGGTTTGCAGCGGCAGCTGCGCGGACTTGCCGACTGCACCTCCGAGCAACAGCAAGGCCGTGACGGTGGCAATGGTTGAACCCACCGGCCACTGCTCGGTCGCCCGCTCCACCAGCAACTGGATGTCCAGCGTACCTAAGCGGGTGGCCAGGATGAACAGGCCAATCGCCATCGCGGTATCGCCAATGCGCGTCACGATGAACGCCTTGCGTGCCGCCATGCCGTTGGCAAGGTCGTGATACCAGAAGCCGATCAGCAGGTAGCTGCACAGGCCGACGCCTTCCCAGCCGAGGTAGAGCAGCAGCAGGTTGTCAGCCAGCACCAGCACCAGCATGTTGGCGACGAACAGGTTCATGTACGCGAAGAACCGCGCGAAGCCATCGTCGTCGTGCATGTAGGCGGAAGCAAACCAGTGGATCAGGAAGCCGACGCCGGTAATCACGCCCATCATCACCAGCGAGAGCCCGTCCAGGCGCAAGCTGAACTGCAGGGTCAGGCCTTCCACCGTGAACCAGGTCCACAGCACCTGGATATGGGCATCACCCGCCGGTGGTGAATGCAAAAATTGCAGTCCGACCAGCAGCGTCAACAAGGCAGCGATACCGACCGAACCGACGCCGACCCATGTGGCCATGCGCTCGGGCATGCGCCCGCGGCTGGCGATCAGCAGCAGTGCACCGATCAGGGGGCTGGCGGGGATCCAGGCCAGCAGGTCTAGGCTGATTCCTGGGTTCATCCGCGCAACTCACTGACGGCATCCGCATCCAGCGTGCGGAAGCGATGGTAGATCTGCAGAACCAGCGCAAGGCCAACCGAAACCTCGGCGGCAGCCAGCGTCAGGATCATCACGAACATGACCTGACCGTCGGCCTGGCCCCAGCGGGAGCCGGCCGCCACAAAGGCCAGCGCGGTTGCATTGAGCATGATCTCAAGGCTCATCAGGATGAAGATCAGGTTGCGTCGCACCAGGACGCCGACGAGGCCGAGCGCAAACAGCGTGGCCGCGAGCAGCAATGCGTGTTCCATCGGGATGGCAGTCATGAGCCGCGCCTCTCGTCAGGGTCACGTCGGCCGATGTGATAGGCCGCGACCAGGCCAGCCAGCAACAACATCGAGGCCAGCTCAACCGCCAGCAGGTAGGGACCATACAAGGCCATGCCCACGGCCTTTGCATCCACGACCTTGGCCGCGTCCTGCAGGCTGCCACTGGCCATCAGCCAGGCCATTTCCACCAGCAGCACCGTGCACATCAATCCAGGTCCAATCCACATCGAAGGCTTGAGCCACTGGCGTTCCTGCTCCGCAGCCGCATCCCCCAAATTCAGCATCATCAACACGAACACGAACAGGACCATGATCGCGCCGGCATACACCAGCACTTCCAGCACTGCGGCAAATGGCGCGCCGAGCGTGAAGAACACCACCGCGACTGCCAGCAGGGACACAATCAGGTAAAGCAACGCATGCGCAGGCGCCATGCGCGTGATGACCATCACGGTGGAGAACACCGCGATGGTGGATGCCAGATAGAACAAAACTTCCATCCCTTTTTTCTTCCCTAAGTCCTGACTATGGTGACTGGGTTGCCGCCTAGGGCAGCAAGCTCTTCACGTCCACGGGGGGAGCCTCTTTTTCTGCCTGGCCCTTGCCCTTGCCCTCGATGGCCATGCCGGCCACGCGGTAAAAACTGTATCCCGGATACTTGCCGGTGCCGCTGATCAGCAGGTGCTCCTTCTCGTACACCATGTTCTTGCGCTCGTATTCTGCCATCTCGTAATCCGGCGTCAGCTGGATCGCATAGGTCGGGCAGGCTTCCTCGCAGAAGCCACAATAAATGCAGCGCGAGAAATTGATGCGGAACCATTCCGGATACCAGCGTCCGTCCTCGCGCTCCGTCTTCTGCAAGGCGATGCAGCCAACCGGGCAGGCCACCGCGCATAGGTTACAGGCCACGCAGCGCTCGTCGCCATCCGGGTCTCGCGTAAGCACGATGCGGCCACGGTAGCGCGGCGGGATGTAGGGTTTTTGCTCCGGGTACTGGATGGTGTCGCGCTTGCGAAACGCGTGCATGAAGATCATGGCCAGGCTGCGGAGCGAGCTCCACACCAGGTCCAGTTGTTCCTTGATTGACTCCCACATGACTCAGCCCTGCCCCGCCAGCACGATGCCGCCGGTAATGATCACGTTCAGTAACGCCAGCGGCAGCATCACCTTCCAGCCATAGGCCATCAACTGGTCGTATCGTGGCCGCGGCAATGCGGCCCGCAGCAGGATAAAGAAGCAGATAAACAGGAAGGTCTTCAGGGCGAACCACATGACCGGCTGCACCATCTGCAACCAGTCGGGCCCGAAGGTTGGACCCAGCCAGCCGCCAAAGAACAGGGTCACCAGCATGGCCGAGACCAATACCACGCCGATGTATTCACCAACGAAGAACATGCCGAACTTGATACCGGAGTATTCGGTATGGAAGCCGGCGGCCAGCTCATGTTCGGCCTCTGGCAAGTCAAACGGCGTGCGGTGCGACTCCGCGATTCCGGCCACCAGGAAAACAAAGAAGCCAACGATCTGGGGAAAGATCAGCCAGCCCTCGCGGGCCTGGTATTCAACGATCTCACGCAGGCTGAAGGAGCCCACCAACGCCACAACGCCCATCAATGACAGGCCCATGAACACTTCATAGCTGACCATTTGCGCGGACGCGCGCAGCGCACCAAGCAAGGAGTACTTGCTGTTGGAGGCCCAGCCACCGAGCATCACGCTATAGGTAGCCAGTGAGGACATGGCAAGGAAGAACAGCAGGCTCAGGTTCATGTCGATCACGCCGACGCCCGGCGCGATGGGCACCACCGCGAATGCCAGCAGCAGGGTGACCATGATGATCGCCGGCGCCACCACGAATACCACCTTGTCGGCAAATGGCGGAATCCAGTCTTCCTTGGTGAAAATCTTGATCATGTCGGCCACGACCTGGCCAAGCCCGAACAGGCCAACACGGTTGGGACCGTAACGATCCTGCCAAAGGCCCAGCAGGCGACGCTCAAGCCAGATCAACATCGCAGCCGACAGCACCACCGTCAGCAGAATCGCCACGACCTGCACTGATTTCAGGATCAGCGGCAGGTAAAGCGTGACGGTCTGGAGCAGCGTGTCGAACATCAGGCCTTCTCCAGCTGCAGGTGTGTTGCGCTGATCATCGGCATGCCGGGCAGTCCCTGCGGAACGCCGACGCCACCATCCGGCAGGCTGTCATTCACCTGCACAGGCAGCTTGTGGAAGGAGCCACCCTCCCAGTTCAGGTGCACGGTTTGTCCAGGCTGAAGCTTCAGCCTTGTTATCTCGCGCGAGTTTAGCGCGATGTAGTTGGCAGGCATGCGCTCGGCCACCGCGCTGCTCCTGGCGCTCAATTCTTCGCTGCCGAAGATGTGATGCAAGGCCAGCACGCGCAAGGCGTCGCCGGCTGACTTGCCAAGTTCAATGTCCAGATAGCTACCGTCGCGACGGGGCTCGAACAGGCAAACTCCAGGATCGCCACCGCGCAGATGGCCATTGATCTCGTCCTGGAACTTGGTGATGGATTGGTTGGAATTCCAGCCCGGCATCCACACCAGCGGCACGACATTCTTGTGTGACGACTCGCTGCTGCCTGCGACAGCCGGCCCAGTCAGGGCCTTGTCTGTCAGGCGGCCTTGCTGGGCCACTCGCGATGCATCCGCCTGTTCCATCGAGAAGGACAAGGGGGAATCCGCATCCAGCTTCGGACGTGGCTCGTGCACGCTGATATTGGCGCGCATCGCCGTGCGGCCACTGTAACGGTGGGACTGTCGCGCCATCTTCTGGCCCGCGCGGCGGAAGGCTGCGCTGGGTGCAGCATCCACAATCCTTGCCAGTGCCGGGATGGCATTGGCACAGTCTGTCGTGATCGCATCAAGGTTCTTCCACTCTGGAGTTGTGCGCCCCGCTGCCTGCTGGGCGTCACGCAGCCAGCGCCAGCTTTCCTGCACGTCTGCCAAGGGCCCCTCCGAATCTGGGGCATAGGTCTGGTATGACCGTTGGGCGCGTGCCTCGTAATTGACCCAGCTACCATCTGCCTCGGCAAAACTGCCCGCAGGCAGCAGCACGTCGGCACGCCGTGCCGTCGGTGTATTCAGGTAGTCCAGGACGACCAGCTGCTTCAGGCCTGATAACGCGGTGTCCACGTTATCGGCAGATGCGCGACGATAAAGATCATTCTCAAGCACAACCAGGGTATCCAGCGTACCTTGGCGCACAGCCGCCAGTGCAGAATCCATGTCAATGCCGCCCAGCATGGCCACGCCCAGGCTGTTCGCCTCAGGCGTCACCAGGCACAGGCTGGCCGGCCGATCCGCCTGGTTGAGGGCTCGGGCAATATTGGCGGCTGCCTGGATCACTGCGGCGCTGCCACAGCCGGTTCCGGACACCACAAGTGGGCGCTTGGCATTCTTGAGTGTGCCGGCAATCCGCTGCGCCAAAGCCTGCTCATCTGCATTCAGGTGGCCCGCGGCCTTGGCTGCAGGATCCAGCTCATGCGCAATGGCCTGGCCGATTCGGGCAAGCTGATCGGGCAATGCCTGGTAACTTTTCTCGGCGATCTCGTCGAGCCGTGTGGCAGCAGCGGTCAGCATGAACAGCGG
>JBFKCG010000163.1:0-5308 GCA_041620675.1 Nevskiales bacterium | reverse complement strand
CCGGGCGCCAGGACCGGTTCGACCCGCATCGTCGACGTGCCCGGCGTGAGGACCACGCGAAGGGGCTCACGCCGCATGATCGCGAGATACCGGGCGGCGCGCAGCTCGTTCGCCAGGTCCGTGGCCACGACCCGCCCCTGCTGTTTGGCGGTCGCGGCCAGCAGGCCCGCCCCTGAAAAGGCCATCGTGCTGAGGAGTATCGCCATGACGGTGATGAGCTCGATGAGGCTCCTGCCCTGTTCATTCATTGTGTCCTCCATCCCAAGCTTCGCGTGAGCCGCTCGCTCATGATCGTCCTATCGTAATTGGCGCGAGCGGAGAGCGTCTGCGACCAAGCGGCTTGTCCTTTGTTGATCGAACGGCCCGCAGCCACCACGCTCTAATCCAAGTCTCATGCCGAACGACCATGCGCCGGCATGCACGGGACCAAGACAAGGCCCGCCCCTAAGTCCGCGATTGTTGGATGGGAGGTGTCGGAGGAACGGACGCCGCATTAGAACCGGTTCGTGCCTGGCACCGTGAACCTCGGGCAGGGGGTCGTGGGTCAGTGTTGCCTGACGCTCTTCGATTATCGTTGTCATTTGCGACTCGACTTGCCGATAAACCGCCTCACAATCGCAGTGCTCAAATGAGGCATTCTGGCGTCCGACACGCGAAAAGGTCAGCAAGTCCTTGATCAGCGACTGCATCTGCGTGCCACCCTGGGTGATGAAGGCCATGAATTCACGAGCCTTGTCATCAAGATGATTCGTATACTGGCTCTCGAGCAACTGCGTGAAGCTCACGATATTCCTGAGCGGTGCCTGCAGGTCATGCGATACGACATACGCAAACTGCTCGAGCTCTTCATTGCTCTGCTTGAGGTTGTCGGCATAGTGCGCCAGTTTCTTCTCGGTGGCTTTTCGCTCCGAGATGTCACGAACGGAGGCGGTGGCAAAGGTGCCGGATTCCGTGCGTAATGGGCTCAGGCTGATCTCGATGGGGAATTCAGTGCCGTCCTTGCGTCGCCCGGAAAGCTCCAGGCCCGCGCCCATGGGCCGCACTTTCGGCTTCAAGAAGTAACCCGTGCGATGCCCGGCGTGCAGGGCGCGATAACGTTCCGGGATCAATAATTCGACCGTTCGCCCTAGCATTTCCTTGCGCTTATAACCAAACATGTGTTCCGCCTGGGTGTTGACCAGTGAGATGCGACCCACCCCGTCAATGATGATCATGGCATCGGGTGCCGTATCAAGAAGATCGCGGAAATACTCCTCAGTCTTTTTGGAAACTTCGGAACGCGTATCGTATACGGCTGCGGTCAGGGTCACGCCAATGATGGCGAATATCAGGCCGAAAATACTGAAGGCCAGGCCCTCATTGGAGAGGTGGGAACTGGCTACGGCCCTGCTGATGCTGTTGGGGTCAAAGATCGCCGCGGCCATGCCCGTATAGTGCATGCCGCAGATGGCCAGTCCCATCATGGCCGCTGCCAGCAGTTTCGCAAATACGGTTTTGCTCGTAGTGCCGGATCGCAGGGTGAAGGCCAACCAAAGTGCCGCGATCGAAATCAGGATGGCGACAATGATGGATAGCAGAAACAGGAGGGGGTCGTACTGGATGCGCGGGAACATGCGCATGGCTGCCATCCCGGTGTAGTGCATGCCGGCGATACCGAAGCCCATCAACACGCCACCTGCGAGCAGGCTGCTGGTGCCGAGCTTCTTGCGACTGACCACGGCAAGGGCAAATCCCGACGTGGCGATCGCGATCAGAAGCGATAACAGCGTAATCTTGAAGTCGTATGCCATCGCCATGGGCAGCTTGAATGCAAGCATGGCGATGAAGTGCATTGACCAGATGCCGCCTCCCATGGCGCAGGCACCGGCCACCAGCCAGATCGGGATTGAATACCCGCGTGCTTTGGAAACGCGGCTTGCTAGGTCCAGCGCCGTATAAGACGCCATCATCGCTACCACGAAAGAGAGGATGATGAGGTCGGTATTGTAAGTGCCCTGCACGAGAGTCGATTTCCCTAGGCTATGACGGGTCTCAAGTTTTCAATATAGCCCTTGGGCTGGGCAAGGTCTTGTATTTTTAATGGATAATAATGACCAATCGGCTTGTGTGGCGTGCGCCGTCGTCGTGTCACAGGCCTGATCGGGCAGATAATGCAAAAGCCTTGCTTTTCAATCCCCTACTGCAACCGCTAGACTTCCGTCCTGGCAAATTGGTCTGAAGGAATTAATGCGATGACTGCCAAGCTTGTCTTGTTGCGACATGGCCAGAGCCAGTGGAACCTGGATAACCGGTTCACCGGCTGGGTGGACGTGGATATCACTGAGCAGGGTCGTGCCGAGGCACGCGAGGCCGGCCGACAGATCCGTGCCGAGGGCCTGCGATTCGACATGGCATTTACCTCGGTGCTCAAGCGCGCCATCCGCACGCTCTGGATCGCGCTGGATGAGCTTGACCAGATGTGGATCCCGGTGCATCGCAGCTGGCGACTCAACGAGCGTCATTACGGCGCGTTGACGGGCCTGGACAAGGCGGAAACGGCGAAAAAGCACGGCGAAGACCAGGTCAAGGTATGGCGCCGGAGTTACGACATCCCGCCGCCACCGCTGGCCGAGACTGATCCCAACCATCCCCGCAATGATGCGCGCTACGCCGGGCTCGATCCCTTGGCACTGCCTTCCACGGAGTCGCTGAAAACCACGCTGGATCGTGCCCTGCCATATTGGCATGACGCAATCGCCCCACAGTTGCGGCAAGGCAAGACCGTCCTGGTAGTGGCGCACGGCAATAGCCTGCGTGCACTGGCCAAGTATCTGGATGGCCTGACTGAGTCCGAAGTGATCGAGCTCAATATCCCGACCGGAATACCGCTGCTGTATGAGCTGGACGACAACCTGCGCCCGGTGAGCCGGCGTTACCTGGGTGACGAGGCCAAGGTGAAGGCTGCGGCGGAAGCCGTCGCCAAACAGGCACAGGCCAAGAAGGATTAATTAAGTAACAGGCAGCGCGTTGCGGCTGGATTTGCCTCAGGGCTGACGATTGATTTGCCAAGTGGGCGCGCAGTCACAGTCAATCAGTTCGTGGCTGATCAACCAGGCCCGCGCGTCTTCCGCGTCGGACTCGAACCATTTCTGCGCAGAGCCCAGGCGAAAACTGTAGCCCCAGGCGTCCATGTCCGACAGCATGCGCGCGCGACTGAAGCCCGGTACAAGATCAGCCAGCAGGATTTGCAGGTAGCAAACAGCGTTTTCCTCGGCGTCATCCCCGCCCGCGTTGGTGTGCAAGTCGTTGCGACGGGTTTCTGTCATGCAGATGTAATGGCAGGCCTCGTGCAACAGCGAGTGCAGGGGTGTGTCGGGGCGCGCGTAAAGCCGGGAGCCGACAAGGCCTGCTTCGGACTCACCCCAATGGCTGCCCGGAATAGTCTCGCCTGGCGCCAGCATGCATAGGGTTAGGCCATATCGCTGTAGCAGCGCGGAAAGTGCGATTGAATCGCTATCGGCAACTCCAAGTACCGGCATCTGTAGGGAAATTGGCTGTAGGTGAGATTGGCTTTCAGGTTATTATCTACGAACTTGGCCTGCGGCCCGAGCTTGCCGGTAGATATAGTGTTGTCCAGGAGCTGGTTTGTTGCTTTGAAGGATCAGCTCTGGCGTGTTCCGAGCACATGAAGCCCGCGACGTGACCACGGATACAAGGTTTAACGAGCAAAATCGGCAGCTTGGGGCTTGTCAGTGCTGCATCAGGATGTTGTAGTAAAGGGGTTATATGTCAGGGTCTTCCCGCCGCCTGAATGAGTCAGCCGTGGCGGTAGTTCCAGAACGGGGGAGAACAACTTGAGCGGGACACCCATGCTTGTCGATGCCCTGTGGCCGCTGTTCCTGTACGGGGCCGTGGTGCTGTTCATCGTCCTTGCCATGCTGGGCCTGTCTTATTTTGCAGGCGAAAAGCACCGCAGTCATGGCGAGCCCTTTGAGTCAGGCATCGTCACGCTGGGCGAGGGTCGCTTTCGCATATCCGCGCAGTTTTACCTGGTGGCGATGTTTTTTGTGATATTCGACCTGGAAGCCGTCTTCATTTTTGCCTGGGCCTTGACCGTACGAGAGACGGGTTGGCCGGGGTATATCGAGATGCTGGTGTTTGTAGGCATCCTGCTGGCAGGACTTATATATCTGTGGCGCATGGGAGCCCTGGACTGGGGTCCGCATCGCCCCCGTCATCAACCAACGCGTGACGGGAGGCGACGTCCATGAGCCGCTGGACACTGACTCGTCCGGGCGAACCTGCGCCTGGTGAGCGGCCCCTGCGCCGCGTGGACGCCCCGCAGACCGACGCGGTCAGCGAGGAAGAGGTCAAGCGCAATATCTTCACGGCCAAGCTCGAGGACATGATTGCCTGGGGCCGCAAGAATTCGGTCTGGCCTTATAACTTCGGCCTGTCTTGTTGTTATGTGGAGATGGCCACCGCTTTCACCAGCCCGCACGACATCGCGCGTTTCGGCGCTGAAGTCATCCGCGCGTCACCCCGTCAGGCCGACCTGATCGTCATTTCCGGCACCGTGTTCATCAAGATGGCGCCTATCATCCAGCGTCTTTACGACCAGATGATGGAGCCCAAGTGGGTCATCTCCATGGGTTCTTGTGCCAATTCCGGTGGCATGTATGACATTTATTCTGTCGTGCAGGGTGTCGACAAATTCCTGCCGGTGGATGTGTACATCTCCGGCTGTCCGCCTCGGCCCGAGGCATTCCTGCAAGGCCTGATCCTGCTGCAGGAATCCATCGGCCAGGAACGGCGGCCGTTCTCCTGGAGCATCGGCCCGCAAGGCGTGACCAAGGCGCCCAAGCGCAGCCTGCGCGATGAGCGCACGCCCGAGCGCAAGCTGGTGACCAACCTGCGCGGGATGGACGAGGTATGAGCGCGGTCATGCAGGAGTCCGGCGCTGTGCAGGGCAAGGGCAGCGTTGCACAAGAGCTGCTTCGTCATTTTGGCCAAGAACACTTGACCGAACAGCACACCGCAGATGGTATACCCACGCTGTGGGTTGGCCCTGAGCGGCTGCATGACGTCCTGAATTACCTCAAGCACGACATCCATCATCCTTATGAGATGTTGTACGACCTCACCGCCATCGATGAACGGGTACGGCAGAACCGCCAGGGACAGCCCGATTCGGACTTCACGGTGGTTTACCACCTGAGCTCCTTTACCCGTCACAAGGACGTTCGCATCAAGCTGGCCACCAAGGGCGACCAGCCTGCCGTGCCTTCCATCACCAAGTTGTGGGCGAATGCCAACTGGTACGAGCGTG
>JBFKCG010000162.1:0-5316 GCA_041620675.1 Nevskiales bacterium | reverse complement strand
TCGCTCAGTGGTCAATGCAGGCACCACCGACAAGGATGTGGCCTGGATGCGCGAGCAATCCGGGCGCTTTGAGGTCGAGATCAGCCCACGACGTGACTTGTGCATCATTGCCGTGCAGGGCCCCCATGCACGCGAGAAAGTCGCCAGCCAGCTGATTGACGGCCAGGCGCGCAATAAGGTGATGGCGCTCAAGCCGTTCGAGGCAGTGGACCTTGGCTTCGCTTTTGTCGGGCGCACTGGCTATACCGGCGAAGATGGATTCGAGATCATGCTGGATGCCAAATCCGCGCAGGACTTGTGGCAACAGCTACTCAGTGACGGTGTGCGGCCATGCGGCCTGGGCGCGCGTGACACGCTGCGACTGGAAGCTGGCATGAACCTGTATGGCCAGGACATGACGGATGACACCACGCCGCTGGAGTCTGGCTTGGGCTGGAGCGTGGCCTGGGTGCCAGAGGAACGGGATTTCATGGGTAAGGACGCACTTGTCCGTGCCCGCCTGACAGGTAAGCGCAAGATGGTGGGCCTGCTACTGGAGGGTCAGGGTGTGTTACGTGCACATCAGCTCGTACGCTGTGGCAAGACTGCGTCTGCAGGCGAGGGTGAGGTAACGAGTGGCAGCTTCTCCCCCACGCTCAAGCGCTCGATTGCGCTGGCACGTGTGCCCCAGGAATGTGAAGGCCAAGTGGAAGTCAGTATCCGCGATAAATGGGTGCCAGCACGTGTCGTCAAGTACCCGTTCGTGCGCAATGGCCAGATTCTGATTGATTTATAGACAGGGAGATTTTTCGATGAGCAATATTCCTAATGATATGCGCTATGCCAAGTCCCACGAGTGGGTCAAGGCTGAAGCCGATGGCAGCTTGCGTGTCGGCATCTCGGATCATGCCCAGGCCGCACTCGGCGATGTCGTGTTCGTTGAAGTGCCCGAAGCTGGCCGCAAGGTCAAGGCCGGCGAAGCCTGCGCCGTGGTCGAGTCGGTCAAGGCCGCCTCGGACATCTATGCACCCGTAGCTGGCGAAATTCTGGAAGGCAATTCTGCTTTGGCTGACGCGCCAGAGACCGTGAACCAGGACAGTTACGGGCAAGGTTGGTTTTTTCGCATCAAGCCAGACAATGCCAAGGATGTGGACGGGCTGCTGGATGCTGCGGGTTATGCCCAGCAACTGAAAGACGAGGGGAACTGATGCCTTTCATTCCACATACCGAGACTGACATCAAGGAGATGCTGGGCGCCATTGGCGTGTCCAGCATTGATGATCTGTTTGATGAAATTCCGCGTGAGCTGATCTCGCGTCGCCTCGACGGGGTTCCAGAAGGGTTGACCGAGATGCAAGTCGGTCGCGTGATGCAGAAGTACGCGGCGCAGGACGGCCAGCCCCTGTGCTTCATTGGCGCGGGTGCCTATGAGCACCATATCCCGGCTGCTGTATGGCAGATTGTTTCGCGTGGCGAGTTTTACTCCGCTTACACGCCTTATCAGGCCGAGGCGAGCCAGGGCACACTGCAGCTGATCTACGAATACCAAACCATGATGACGGGACTGACGGGCATGGATGTATCCAATGCCTCGCTGTATGACGGAGGCTCAGGCCTGGCCGAAGCCGTCCTGATGGCAGTGCGCGCCAACCGGCAGTCAAAGTCAGCACGTATCCTGCTGCCATCCACCGTGCATCCCTACTATCGCGAGACGACACGCAATATCGTGAGCTCACAGGGCATCACCCTGGAGGAGTTGCCGTATTGCGCAGAGACGGGCACCACCCTGGTTGAGTCCCTCAAGCGCTTCGAGGGCGAGGACATCACGGCACTGGTCATTCCTCAGCCAAATTTCTTTGGGTGCCTGGAAGACGTGGATGCGCTGACGGATTGGGCCCACTCCCACAACGCATTGGCCATCGCCGTCGTCAACCCACTGACGTTGGGCCTGCTCAAGCCGCCCGGCCAGTGGGGCAAGAACGAGGGTAGTCAGGGGGTTGATATTGTCTGTGGTGATGGTCAGCCACTGGGCTCACCCTTGTCATCGGGCGGACCGTATTTTGGTTTCCTGTGTTGCCGACAGGAGCACATACGCCAGATGCCGGGTCGTATTGTCGGGCGCACCGTTGACCTGGATGGAAACACGGGGTTTGCCCTCACGCTGCAGGCCCGTGAACAGCACATCCGTCGTGCCAAGGCGACTTCCAATATCTGCACCAATCAGGGATTACTGGTAACGGCAGCCACCATCCACATGGCGCTGCTGGGACCGGAAGGCCTGCGGCGTACGGCGGCCGCTTGCCACGACAATACAGGCATCCTGCTGAAAGCCCTCACCGGCATCAGTGGCGTGAAGGCCGTGTTCAAGTCGCCGGTATTCCACGAGTGCGTGCTGCAACTGGATCGTCCGGTGGCGCCTTTGCTCGAGGCGCTGGCCGATCGCAATATCCTGGGCGGTTTTGACCTATCGCGGCACTACCCGGAGCTTGGGAACGCCCTTTTGGTCTGCGCTACCGAGACGCGAACGGCTGAGGATATCGTCGCTTATGCCACAGCGCTGGCTGAGATCATGCAGCGTCCCGTCAAGAAAACCGCCTAGCAGGCTTGTCGTCCATCCATCGAACTGATTGACAGTCATCTACAGGAGAAGCAGCCATGGCCAAGATCACGCTCAAGGGTAACCCCGTCAACACCAATGGTGACTTGCCGAAGCCGGGGAGCGTCGCGCCGGATTTCAAGCTCACGGGCACGGACTTGGCTGAACGAACGCTTGCCAGTTACGCGAGCAAGCGCAAGATACTGAACATCTTCCCTTCGATTGACACGCCGACCTGCGCCACCTCGGTACGGCAGTTCAACCAGCGTGCTGCGGCACTGAACAATACGGTCGTCCTGTGCATTTCGGCGGACTTGCCATTCGCGCAAAAGCGTTTCTGTGGCGCGGAAGGCATTGCCAACGTTGAAACCCTGTCGATGATGCACGACCGTCATTTTGGGCTGGACTACGGTGTCCTGATCCAGGACGGCCCGCTGTCCAGCCTGACTGCACGAGCCGTGGTGGTTCTGGATGAGGGTAACAAGGTCATGCACACCGAGCTGGTATCTGAAATTGCCGACGAACCGGATTACGAGGCCGCACTAAAGGCCCTTGGCTAGCTTATGTTGGCTTGAGTGAAGACAGGAACCTGTACGGCGCACTTATGGTGGCACGCGCTGGCAATGAGGATTCAGGTAATAGAGGCTTAAGGAACGATCGATGAGCGAAAAACTGATATTTGAGCATTCCCGGCCGGGCCGTAGGGCCTTTGCGCAATCTCCCGCACAGGCAGCCAAGGTGACTGATATTCCGGCTGGGTTCCTGCGGGCATCAGCACCGCCTTTGCCGGAGCTGTCCGAGCTCGATGTCGTGCGCCATTACACGCGCTTGTCGCAACGCAATTTCTCGATCGACACGCATTTTTACCCGCTCGGCTCCTGCACCATGAAGTACAACCCGCGCGCCTGCAAGTCGCTGGCGATGCTGCCGGGTTTTATCGGACGTCACCCGCTGGCACCGGTGTCTCACAGCCAGGGCTTCCTGGCCTGCCTGTATGAATTGCAGGAAATCCTCAAGGAAGTGACCGGCATGAAGGGTGTCTCATTGACGCCCATGGCAGGTGCCCAAGGGGAGTTCGCGGGACTTGCGATGATCCGTGCCTATCATCTGTCGCGGGGTGACACTGCGCGTACCGAGGTGCTTGTCCCGGATGCGGCGCATGGCACGAACCCGGCCACTGCCACCATGTGTGGTTACACCGCGCGCGAGATTCCCACCGATGCCAACGGCGACGTAGACCTTGCGGCGCTCAAGGCGGCAGTGGGTCCGCAGACGGCCGGCATCATGCTGACCAATCCCTCAACGCTGGGCGTGTTTGAGCGGCGTATTGTCGAGATCGCCAAGACCGTGCACGAGGCCGGTGGCTTGCTGTATTACGACGGAGCCAATCTCAACGCGATACTGGGCAAGGTGCGGCCAGGGGACATGGGTTTTGATGTCATCCACATGAACCTGCACAAGACCTTCTCGACACCGCATGGCGGAGGTGGTCCGGGTTCAGGCGCCGTTGGCGTGAGCCAGCGCCTGTTGCCATTCATGCCGATTCCCCTGGTGGGCAAGGAGGCGGGTAAGTTTCGCTGGCTGGACGAGCGCGACCTGCCCCAAAGCATAGGCCGCCTGTCGGCATTCATGGGGAACGCAGGTGTTCTGCTGCGTGCCTATGTCTACGCGCGCATGCTGGGTCGTGACGGCATGCACCGCGTCGCCGAATTCGCCACCCTCAATGCCAATTACCTGATGGCACGCCTGCGCGCCAAGGGATTTGACTTGGCCTTCCCGTCACGGCGTGCCAGCCACGAGTTCATCATTACGCTGAGGAAACAGAAGCAGGCATTAGATCTGACGGCGACGGATGTCGCGAAACGACTGCTTGATCATGGCTTCCATGCGCCGACGGTGTACTTTCCGCTGCTGGTTCCGGAATGCCTTCTGATCGAGCCGACGGAAACCGAGTCCCGTGAGACGCTCGATGCATTCGTTGACGCGATGGCGGCTATTTATGATGAGGCGAAGGCCGATATTAAGAAGCTAAAGGGCGCGCCCTACACAATGCCGGTGCGGCGCCTGGATGACGTGCGAGCCGTACGCCAGCTCGACATCAAGTGGAGCGGGAATGCGGCCTGAACTTTGCTGAGCCATCCGTGCCCTGCCAGTGCAGGCAAGTGAGGCAGCTGCTTCATGTCATGTAGCATCCGGTACCAATAACGAACAGTCGGCTGGCTCAATGCCCTGCGGCTGTCATGACGAACAATTAGGAAATATCCATGAGTGCTTTGATCTGCGGTTCCTTCGCCTATGACACCATCATGGTGTACCCGGGTTATTTCAAGAACGAAATCCTGCCGGACAAGGTGCACATGTTGAACGTGTCATTCCTGGTGCCGGAGATGCGGCGTGAATTTGGCGGCTGTGCCGGCAATATTGCCTATAACCTGCGCCTGCTCGAAGGCAAGGGCGCGCCGATGGGGACCGTGGGCAAGGACTTCGATGCCTATGCCGAGTGGATGGACAGCAACGGAATCAGTCGCCAGTACCTGAAGCCTGTGGATGAGGCATTCACCGCACAGGCCTATATCACGACTGACCTGGATGCCAACCAGATCACGGCATTCCACCCCGGCGCCATGAATTACGCGCACACGCAATCCGTGCCGGACACCGGAATCAGCCTGGGCATGGTTTCGCCGAACGGCCGCGAGGCCATGATCCAGCACGCCCGCGAATTTGCCGAGAAAGGCATT
>JBFKCG010000161.1:0-5381 GCA_041620675.1 Nevskiales bacterium | reverse complement strand
TCACGCCCCTGCTGGAGAAAACCATCGAGGGCTTTGGCGAGCTGTTTCGGCAATTGTCCTATGCCGAGATTGGCGCCTCGACCATCCAGTCGCGCTGCCTTGCCGGCGTAGCCAACGGTACCTTCGTGTTCTGCCTGCCTGGCTCATCCGGCGCCTGTCGCCTGGGCTGGGAAAAAATCCTGCAGCCACAGCTCGACAGCCGGACCAAGCCCTGCAACTTTGCCGAGTTGATCCCGCGCTTGCGCGAACGCTGAACAGGGCCGATTATCCCAAGACAAGAAAATTGTTCGACGAGGGGGTCTCATGGGATTCGGTACGTTTGCAATCATTCTGGTCATTCTCGCCATCGTCACGCTGTGGATGGGCGTGGTGACCGTCACCCAGGGCATGGAATTCACCGTCGAGCGCTTTGGTCGCTACCGCGACACGCTCAAGCCCGGACTTCACATCATCATCCCCTACGTCGACCGCATCGGCGCCAGGATGAACATGATGGAGCAGGTGCTCGACGTGCCGTCGCAGGAGGTCATCACCAAGGACAATGCCATGGTGAAAGTCGACGGCGTGGTCTTCTACCAGGTGCTGGATGCCGCCCAGGCCGCGTACGAAGTGCGCCATCTTGAACACGCCATCGTCAATCTGACCACCACCAACCTGCGTACCGTCATGGGCTCGATGGACCTTGACGAGCTGTTGTCGCAACGCGACAAGATCAACGCACAGCTGCTGCACGTAGTGGACGAAGCGACCACGCCCTGGGGCGTGAAGGTCACCCGTATCGAGATCAAGGACATCAACCCGCCGAAGGATCTGGTGGATTCGATGGCCCGGCAAATGAAAGCCGAACGTGACAAGCGCGCCAATGTGCTCGAAGCCGAGGGCTTCCGCCAAGCCGCGGTACTCAAGGCCGAGGGCCAGAAACAGGCGGCGATCCTGGAAGCTGAAGGCGAGAAAGAAGCCGCCTTTCGCGAAGCCGAGGCGCGTGAGCGTCTGGCCGAAGCCGAGGCCAAGGCAACTTTCATGGTGTCGAAGGCGATCGCCGAGGGCAATGTGCAAGCCATCAACTACTTTGTCGCCCAGAAATACGTTGATGCACTCAAGGAAATCGCCGCCTCACCCAACCAGAAGCTGGTACTGATGCCGCTGGAAGCATCCAGCGTGATCGGCGCAATTGGCGGCATCGGCGACCTGGCCAAAGCCGCCTTTGGCAAGGACAACAAACCCTCATGAACGAGCTGGATCAGGTTGTCTATTGGCACTGGTGGGTGCTGGGCCTCGCCATGCTGATCCTCGAGGCCTTCATGCCAGGCGCAATTTTCCTGTGGATGGGTGTGTCGGCGGCTGTCGTCGGCGTGCTGTTACTGCTTGTTCCCACCCTGGGTTGGGAATGGCAGCTGTTCTTTTTCTCCATCCTTTCCGTCAGCAGCGTGGTGGCCTGGAAAAAGTACCGGCCACCCCTGGCGGCGACGGATCGACCCAGCCTGAACCGGCGCGGCGAGCAATATGTCGGCCGCAGTTTCACCCTGACCGAGCCGATCGTAAATGGCGTCGGCAAGCTGTCGGTGGATGACACGACCTGGCGCATCAGTGGCGCTGATCTGCCGGCGGGTCGGCGGGTTCAGGTGACGGGCGTGGATGGCACGACCTTGCGGGTTGAGGCAATCGCGGAATAACAGGTCTCGGCCACAAACCAACCTCCCGGAAGTGCTTTCCGGGAGGGCGGCAAGCCACGATGAAACCTCAATCTGGGATGGCGGGACTCAGTGCAATTGCTTGCGGTTCTCGATGCTCTCAAGCAAGGCGATAACAAGCTCTGCTTCATACAAGTCGCGGATCATCGCAAGCTCATCCTTGTTATTCATTGCCGAGCTCGACGACACCTGACGCTCATAGTCGCTTTTGTAGAACAGCGGCATGCTCGAGGCGGCTTGCGAGCCGCCCTGCGTCTGGATTGCCCCGTCATGGTAGGTCAGATGCAGGCCCCCGTTCTTCTCTATGTGCTCGAGGCAGTACCGGATGAATTCCTTGCAGGTATCGAGTTCGCTGTTCATGGCGCCTCTCTCCTCTCGTCACAGTGTGACGTTTGAATGCAGCTCACAGGCTAGAGGAGGCAGTGCGGCACGTATGTAGATGTAATTGACCAAGTGGTATGTTGTTGTTTATCAGCGCGATTTACGCGTGAAGCATGATAAACACCTGCATCTCGCCAACCAGGAACCCCAGCGCTGCGCCCACCGCAATCAGGATCCACTCATCCTGCTGGAAGGCGGGCCGGATCAGGTTCTCGAATTCGTCCTCGTTGAGGTCCTGCATCTTGGCCCGCAAGGTGTTCTCAAGGTCCATCGCATCGGCGGCATATTTCTCGACATGGCGCATGGTATCCGGCATGCGCTCCATCAGTTTTTCAGCGACCAGCCGCTTCATTTCCTTGAATCGCTCGCTGCCCACGGCATAAACCACCAGCGGCTTGGCCATGCCAGCCTGCTCGTCCACCATGCGCTGCATGTTCTTGAGCACCATGCCGTACAGCCGGTCAGACATCGGCCCCTTCAGCACCGCCTCCATCACGTTGCGCGGCGTGACGATCTCACTGGCGATGAGCGCACCGTATTCCGCAGCCACCTCACGGCGGCGCTTGAAGAACAGCCCCTGCCACTCAAAGATGCCGAGGTAGCGCGTGGGCTGCTTGGGGCGGAAGATCATTTTCAGCGCCAGCCAGTCGGTAAACCAGCCGGTGAACGCGCCAAACAGTGGCATGACCCAGATGTTGTGGGTCAGCGCCCAGGTCAGCGCCTGCACGCAACCGATGGCAAAACCAAACGGGATGCCCGAGCGCGCGATGAACTGGAACTCCTTGTCGCCGATCTCGCGGAAGATCCGGTTGAGCAGCTTCTTGTCACGCAGCAGGTTGCTGACCACCATCTCCTTGAGGTCGAAGACATGGTCGATGTTGTGCTTTACATCCACCATGATCTGCTTGACGTACTCCGGCGCATCAGCCTTGACGCGCCGGATCAGCATGTTGCGCACGAATTCCGGCGAGGCTTCCCACAAGCCTGGCGAGAGGCGCTCCATCACGTCACGCGTGATGTCCTCCACCGCATCCAGCATGGGCTTTTCGATTTCACGCGCGATCCGCGCCGGATCCAGCTTGTCGAACACGTCACGCGGGGTCAGCAGGCGCTGCGTCATGGTGTCGCAGGCGATTTCGGCCATGTCCTTGGCCTTGCGCGGCACGATGCCCTGCCAACCGAAGATACGGTAGCCAAAAATGCGCGTTTGCAGGCCGACGTAATCCAGCGGCTCGAACATCATGCGGATCGCCACCAGCTTGGTGACATAACCGATGATGGCCGCCACAATCGGCATGGACAGGTACAGCAGCCAGTTCTGCTGCACATCAGCGATGATTTCAGACCAGGACAGCATGGCAATTCCCCCGCCCGTGATTGTGCATCATGTGCTTTGGGCGGGGTAGCGCAGCACTTGAACCGGTGCCAAGCACCCCCATATATCCCATATATCCCGCCGGTTTTTCGCCTGCCGATGCTGTCTTGCGCTTGCGCCGGCTGCGCCCCGGGGGTTTACTAGGCAGTCTGTAACGCCCCCAGCGGTGCTGGCGGGCACAAGATGTTTCCAATTGCATTTCCGGGAGCTACAAACGTGAACTATCTCGTTACCGGTGGAACCGGCTTTATTGGCCGCTTTCTGATCCAGAACCTGCTGGCCCGCAAGGGTGCCGTGGTCCATGCGCTGATTCGCGAATCCTCCAAGGACAAGCTTGAGGACCTGCGCAAGCGCACGGGCGGGACCGAGGAGAACCTGGTCCCGGTCTGGGGCGACATCACCGAGGAAGGCGTGATTGCGCCCGCCACGATGAAGAAGCTCAAGGGCAAGATTGACCACGTGTTTCACCTGGCTGCCGTCTATGACATGAACATGGACGACGCCACCGCCGACAAATTCAACAACGAAGGCACCCGCAACGTCGTGCAGCTGGCCAATAGCCTGGGCGACAAGGTCACCCTGCATCACGTCAGCTCGGTTGCAGTCGCAGGCCGCCATTTCGTCGGCGTGTTCAAGGAAGACATGTTTGACGAGGGCCAGTCGCTCGACCATCCCTACTACCGCACCAAGTACCAATCCGAGGCCATCGTGCGCGAGGAGTGCACGGTGCCCTGGCGCGTATACCGTCCCGGCATGGTGGTTGGCTCTTCCAAGACCGGCGAGATGGACAAGATCGACGGTCCCTACTATTTCTTCAAGACGCTGCAGAAGATTCGCGACAAGGTACCCAAGTGGCTACCGTTCCTCGGCATCGAGGGAGGCAGCATGCCGGTGGCGCCGGTGGATTACGTGGCGGAAGCCATGGTGCATATCGCACACAAGCCGAACCTGGATGGCCAGACGTTCCATCTGGTCCAGTCACCCCCGCCCACCATTGGCGACGTGCTGGCCACTTTCCTGGAAGCCGGCCACGGACCTGAGATCGCCAAGCGCATTCGCGTGCCCAACTTGCCGCGCTTGCCCAAGATGGCGCGCGACCTGATGGACAAGCTACCGCTGGACAACCTCTCACGCGAGATCTCCAAAGCCATTGGCGTGCCCATCTCGCTGCTCACCACGATCAATTACCAGGCCGTGTTTGATGACCGCCAGACACGAGCGGCCTTGAAAGGCTCTCGCATCAAGTGCCCGGAGCTGCACGAGTATGCCGGCACGCTATGGCAGTACTGGGAGTACCACATGGACTATGACGACGATGTGTCGCGCAAGCTGGCACAGCGTGTCCGGGGCCAGGTGGTGTTGATCACGGGCGGCTCCAGCGGCATCGGCTTTGCCTCTGCCAAGAAACTGGCGGCCGCAGGCGCGCGCGTGATCCTGGTGGCGCGTACCGAGGACAAGCTCAAGGAAACCAAGGAGATCATCGAGCGCCATGGCGGACTGGCCTACTACTACGCCTGCGACCTCAACAACATGGAAGCCATCGACAAGATGGCCGAGCAGGTCCTGCGTGACCACGGGCATGTCGATATCCTGGTCAACAATGCCGGTCGCTCCATCCGCCGCGCGGTGTTCGAGTCCTTCGACCGCTTCCATGATTTCGAGCGCACCATGCAGCTCAATTACTTCGGCGCCGTGCGCCTGATCATGAAGCTGCTGCCGTCCATGTCCAAGCGCAAGCGCGGGCAGATCATCAACATCTCCTCGATCGGCGTGCTGGCCAATGCCGCCCGCTTCTCGGCCTATGTCGCCAGCAAATCGGCGCTGGATGCGTTCTCGCGCTGCCTGTCCGCCGAGGTCAAGGCCTGGAACATCGAGATCAGCACCATCTACATGCCGCTGGTGCGCACGCCCATGATCGCGCCGACCAAGCTCTA
>JBFKCG010000160.1:0-5393 GCA_041620675.1 Nevskiales bacterium | reverse complement strand
TGGAGCTTCTCGCGCCGAGAGAAGGTGTTGTTTTTCCCTGACCAGCATCTGGGTCGTAATACTGACCATCGCATGGGCATCCCGCTGGACGAGATGGTGCTGTGGGATTTTGAAAAGCCGATGGGTGGCCTGAGCGAGGCGCAAATCCGCAAGGCCAGGATGATCCTGTGGAAGGGGCATTGCTCGGTACATCAAATGTTTCAGCCGGCGCATATCGACAACTTCCGCAAGCAACATCCGGATGGCAAGGTCATTTCGCACCCGGAGAACGCGTTCGAAGTCTGTGAGAAGTCGGACTATGTCGGCTCGACCGAGTACATCCTCAACACAGTTCGTGCCTCGGCACCGGGCATGCACTGGCTGGTTGGCACCGAACTCAACCTGGTCAATCGCCTGCACCATGAAATGCAGGCCAAGAACGTGAAGGTCCAGTTCATGTCACCAGTAGTGTGCATGTGCTCGACCATGTTCAGGACCGACCCCCAGCACCTGGCCTGGGTGCTGGAAAACCTGGTCGAAGGCCATGTCGTCAACCAGATCAAGGTTCCCGAGGCGGATGCCATCGAGGCCCGCAAGGCACTGGATCTGATGCTGGAAGTGTCTGCGCGCATGACCAGTCCGGCCAAACCCAGCCTGCCCGTCGACTAAACCCTCCAAATTGAGGCTATTCCACTGCCAGACCCCTACATCTGGGGGTTTATCTGGGATTTTTGCCGGATCACAGGGTAAAATGCGCGCCTCAGACGGGTCCTGCGGCCCGCAGAAAATCAGGAGTTTCGACGGATGTTCAGCGAGTCCCTGCGTATTGCCGGTTATGACGACGAATTGGCTGCGGCCATCAGCGCCGAAAGACAGCGGCAGGAAGCCCATATCGAGCTGATCGCCTCGGAGAACTACGCCAGCCCGCGCGTCCTTGAGGCCCAGGGTTCGGTGCTGACCAACAAATACGCGGAAGGCTACCCCGGCAAGCGTTACTACGGGGGCTGTGAACATGTGGACGTGGCCGAGCAACTGGCCATTGACCGGGTCAAGCAGCTGTTTGACTGTGACTATGCCAATGTCCAGCCACATTCTGGCGCACAGGCCAATGCCGCGGTGTTCATCGCGCTGGTCAACCCAGGTGACACCATCATGGGCATGAACCTCGCCCAGGGTGGGCACCTCACGCATGGCCATCCGGCCAATTTCTCGGGCAAGCACTACAAGGTCGTCCCCTACGGCCTCGATCCCGTCACGGGTGTCATCGATTATGACGAGATGGAGCGCATCGCTCTGGAAACCAAGCCCAAGATGCTGATCGGTGGCTTCTCTGCCTATTCGCGCATCAAGGACTGGAAGCGCATGCGCGAGATCGCCGACAAGGTGGGCGCGCTGTTCTGGGTCGATATGGCCCATGTGGCTGGCCTGATCGCTGTGGGCGAATACCCCAGCCCACTACCGTACGCGCATGTGGTGACCAGCACCACGCACAAGACCCTGCGTGGGCCGCGTGGTGGCATCATCCTGTCCAAGGGGCAGGGTGATGAATTCAACAAGAAGCTCAATTCGGCCGTGTTCCCAGGCATTCAGGGCGGACCCCTGATGCATGTGATCGCCGCCAAGGCAGTGGCCTTCAAGGAAGCCCTGCAGCCGGATTTCAAGGATTACCAGAAACAGGTGGTCAAGAATGCCCGCGCCATGGCCGAGATCATGTTGAAGCGCGGTTATAAGATCGTGTCGGGGGGCACCGACAACCACCTGTTCCTGGTGGACCTGATCGGCAAGAACACCACCGGCAAGGATGCGGAAGCCGCGCTGGGCCGGGCACACCTGACCGTCAACAAGAATTCCGTCCCCAACGACCCGCGTTCAGCTTTCGTAACCTCGGGCCTTCGCATCGGTTCGCCAGCGTCTACGACCCGTGGCTTCAAGGAGGCAGAGATGCAACAGGTGGCGGGAATGATCTGTGACGTGCTTGATGCACTCGAAAGTGGTCAGTCGGAACCCGTCATAGAGAGCGTCCGCCAACAGGCCGAGGCCTTGTGTGCCCGCTTCCCGGTTTATGGAACCAAGACCGGGTAATCCGGAGGCCCTATGCGCTGCCCCTTCTGCGATGCCGCCGATACACGAGTCATAGATTCGCGTCTGTCCGCAGAAGGCCATCAGGTCCGCCGCCGGCGAGAATGCACGGATTGCAACGAGCGCTTCACGACTTTTGAAACGGCGGAACTGGTGATGCCCCGCATCATCAAGGCCGACGGCACCGTGGAGCCCTTTGACGAAGACAAGCTCCGGCGTGGCATGGAACATGCGCTGTACAAGCGGCCGGTATCCATTGAGGCCATTGAGACGATCATCAATCACATCACGCACAAGCTGCGCACGCAGGGTGAGCGCGAAGTGCCGGCGCGCAAGCTCGGTGATTGGGTCATGCGTGAACTGCGTGACCTGGACAAGGTCGCCTATGTGCGCTTTGCCTCCGTTTATCGCAGCTTCCAGGACGTGAGTGAATTCAGTGCCGAGATCGAGCGCCTGGAGAATATTCCCAGCGCTGACCTCAAGCGCAAGCAAATGCCCCTGATCGAGCCTGTCGAGCAGGATGACAAGGACTACTGATAGCGCGCCAAACGCCGACGACCTGCGACACATGCACCGTGCGCTGGAGTTGGCGCGGGAAGGTTTCTATACCACCCACCCGAATCCCCGTGTCGGCTGCGTGATCGTGCGTGATGGCGAGGTCATTGCCGAGGCTTGGCATGTTCGCGCGGGTGAGGCGCATGCCGAAGCCGCTGCGCTTGCACTGGCGGGTGAGAGGGCGCGTGGAAGCACGGTCTATATCACGCTGGAACCCTGCAATCATCATGGGCGAACGCCACCCTGCAGCGAGGCCCTGATTGCTGCCGGCGTCAAACGCGTGGTGGTCGCCATGCAGGATCCCAACCCACTGGTAGCCGGCGGCGGGTTGCGCAGCCTGCAGGCCGCTGGCATAGAAACCCAAAGCGGCGTGCTGGAAGCCGAGTCACGTGCGCTCAATCCAGGCTTCATCAGTCGCATGACGCGGGGCCGACCCTGGGTCAGGGTTAAGCTGGGCATGAGTCTGGATGGCCGGATTGCCGCTGCCAATGGCGAGAGCCGCTGGATTACCGGTGAGGAAGCGCGGGCCGATGTGCACCGCCTGCGGGCCGAGGCTGGTGCCGTCATGACTGGGATCCGCACCGTGCTGGCGGATGATCCGGCGCTGACGGTTCGGTTGCCGGGTAGCTGGACCCAACCCACCCGAATCGTGCTGGACACCCATTTGCGAATGCCAGAATTGGCGGACATGTTAAGCCAGCCAGGCAAGACCCTCGTATTGACTGCGGAAACGGAGGACAGCGCGACTTGGAGGGCCTTGCAGCGTGCAGGTGCTGAAATACATCGGTTTGATGTGGTGGAGGGACAGTTGCCACTGGACCAGGTCTTGGCCTATCTGGGCCAGCACCAAATCAACGAGGTGTTGGTCGAGGCGGGTCCGACCTTGGCAGGTGCCTTGCTGAAGGCCGGGCTGGTTGATGAACTCATCCTTTATGTGGCGCCCTGCTTGCTGGGTGACAGCGCGCGCGGACTGGTCCACCTGCCTGGCGTGACCACGCTCGACAAGCGACTGTCCCTGCAGATAGACGACATCCGCGCGATTGGCGCGGATTGGCGTATCATTGCGCGCCCCGCAGCTTAGCCGTTCTATTCATGTTTACAGGAATCATCCAAGCCCTCGGAGAACTGACTGCCAAGGCGTCCGTTGGGGGAGATCTGCGCCTGCAATTCCAGTGTGCAGGCTTGCCCCTGGAAGGAACTGCCATTGGTGACAGCATCGCGGTCGAGGGGGTCTGCCTGACAGTGACGGCCCTGGATGGTCAGGGTTTCAGCGCCGATGTTTCCGTGGAAACCCTGAACCAAACCACACTTGGGGAGTTGGCCATCGGTTCAGCGGTCAATCTCGAGAAAGCGCTGACACTTGGCCAGCCTTTGGGCGGACATCTGGTCAGTGGCCACGTCGATGGGGTGGGGCGCTTGCTGTCTCGCCAGCCCGACGCGCGCTCCGAGCGGTATCGCTTCGAGGCACCTGCCGGACTTGCCCGTTATATTGCGCGCAAGGGCTCAATCTGCGTGAATGGCGTCAGCTTGACCGTCAACGAGGTGGATGGAGCGACATTCGGTGTCAACCTCGTGCCGCATACGCAGTCGGTGACCACCTTGTCGCGCTTGCAGCCCGGCGACCGCGTCAACCTCGAGGTGGACCAGATTGCCCGTTACATTGAGCGTCTGTTGGATAGACCAACGACAGAAGAAGGGAACTGACTCGTGTCACTGAATAGCGCTGAAGAAATCATTGACGACATCCGCCAGGGCCGCATGGTCATCATGATGGATGACGAGAACCGCGAGAATGAGGGTGACCTCATCATGTCGGCGGTGCATGTGCGCGCGGAAGACGTCAATTTCATGGCGCGCTACGGTCGCGGCCTCATCTGCCTGACCCTGGAGCAGGCACGTTGCCGGCAACTGCGCCTGCCCCTGATGGTGGCCCACGCCGAGGATAGCCACAAGACACGATTCACCGTTTCCATCGAGGCTGCGGAAGGGGTGACGACAGGTATTTCAGCCGCAGATCGTGCACGTACCATCCAGGCTGCCGTGCGCCCGGATGCACGTGCGGAAGACCTGGTGCAGCCGGGCCATATCTTTCCTCTGATGGCGCAGCCCGGCGGTGTGCTGACCCGTGCAGGCCATACCGAGGCGGGTTGCGACCTGGCACGACTGGCCGGGCTTGAGCCTGCAGGCGTTATTGTCGAGATCCTCAACGAGGATGGCACCATGGCAAGGCGGCCGGACCTTGAAGTGTTCGCCAAGACGCACAACCTAAAGCTCGGCACCATCGCGGACCTGATTCGCTACCGGGTCGCCACGGAACACACCGTGGAGCGCGTCGCCGAGCAAAACGTGGAAACCGAGTTCGGCCCATTCAGGCTGATTGCGTTCGAGGATCGGCTGGAACGTGCGCTGCACTTCGCAATGGTGCGGGGGCAGGTGGATTCAACCAAACCAACGCTGGTGCGGGTCCACGTGCGCAATGCGCTCAATGACATGCTAGGCGTACGGCATCCGGAATTCAGTTGGCCCTTGCGCAGCGCACTGCGCAGGATCTCGGAAGAAGGAAGTGGTGTCGTCGTCGTGCTGCGCAAGCAGGAATCGATCCCGGAATTGGTTGAAAGGGTCAGGACCCTCAACCTGAGCCCGGAGCCCGAAACCACGGATCAATCGTCGGTATTGCGTACCTATGGTATCGGCGCCCAGATCCTCAAGGATATCGGGGTGCGGCACATGCGTGTATTGTCACAACCCAAGCGGCTGCAAGGTATTTCCGGTTTCGGCCT
>JBFKCG010000159.1:0-5444 GCA_041620675.1 Nevskiales bacterium | reverse complement strand
GGGCCTAAATATATCGTTATTTCTCTTATACATTATGTGTACTTTTGATAGGCAGGTAATCTCGTCTACAGGCAAATGGCAATGTACAACCAGAGAACATTAACTGCGTATGCTGCCAGTCAACCCCTATCACTAGGTACCCGTATATATCCCTCCATTAACACCCTAGCACTCCGGCTCATGATAGCCTTGGTGACTGTCCACTCCCCGTTGACCTGTTTTGCTTCTGCACCGACACGCAATGTCCCCGAAGGGTGGCCAAAGCAAACCGACGATTTAGTGCCTCCACCAGCGGCAAGATTCACCAATGTACCGGGAATGGCAGCGGCAGTTCCAATCGCCACGGCAGCCGTTCCCATCATCGCATGGTGCAATTTGCCCATGGATAGCGCACGTACAAGAAGGTCGATATCAGCTGAAGAAATGCGCTTGCCGCTCGAGGCAGCATAGTCAACTGGCGGCGCCAAAAATGCGACCTTGGGTGTGTGCTGGCGCTTGGACGCTTCGTCGATGTGCTGGATCAGCCCCATCCGTACCGCTCCATAGGCTCGGATTGTCTCGAACATTGCGAGGGCCTTGGTATCTCCATTGATGGCCTCCTGCAGTTCCGTGCCATCGTATCCAATGTCTTTCGCATTAACGAAGATGGTTGGAATGCCCGCATTGATCATTGTGGCCCTCAATCTGCCAACGCCAGGCACGTCAAGTTCATCCACCAGATTACCGGTCGGGAACATGGATCCACCAGCGCCCTCTTCCTCTGCCGCTGGCTCCATGAACTCCAATTGCACTTCTGCAGCGGGAAACGTCACACCGTCTAGCTCAAAGTCGCCGGTTTCCTGCACGGCTCCTTTGGTCATCGGCACATGGGCAATGATGGTCTTGCCGATATTGGACTGCCAAATCCGCACGGTCGCAAGGCCATCCTTGGGGATGCGTGCGGCATCAACCAGGCCCTTACTTATCGCGAACGGTCCAACCGCGGCTGATAAATTTCCGCAGTTTCCGCTCCAGTCTACGAATGGCTTGTCGATGGATACCTGTCCAAACAGATAATCAACGTCATGATCGGGGCGACTGCTTTTGGACAAGATGACTGTCTTGCTGGTACTGGAGGTTGCGCCTCCCATGCCATCAATTTGCTTGCCATAGGGGTCAGGGCTGCCTATGACGCGCAACAACAGCTTGTCTCGGGCCTCGCCTGGCATTTGCGCTGCCTTGGGCAAATCTTCCAGCTTGAAGAATACGCCTTTGCTGGTGCCGCCCCGCATATAAGTCGCGGGTACCTTGATCTGTGGAGGGTGCACCACTTCAGGCTGCCTGGGTCGATTCAAGAAAGTCCTGCGCAAAACGCTGTAATACCCCGCCAGCCTCGTAGATCGAAACCTCTTCGGCAGTATCCAGTCGGCAGGTCATCGGCACCTGAATTGCCTCTCCGTTCTTGCGATGAATCACGAGCGTCAAAGTCGCCCGTGGCTTTCTCTCACCCACAACATCAAACGTCTCTGTGCCATCAATACCCAAGGTAGTGCGTGTCGTTCCCGGCTGGAATTCCAGCGGCAGTACGCCCATGCCGATCAAGTTGGTTCGGTGGATTCTCTCAAAACCTTCGGCGGCAATGGCCTCTACACCTGCGAGCCTGACTCCCTTGGCCGCCCAGTCCCTTGATGAGCCCTGACCATAGTCAGCCCCCGCCACAATGATTAGTGGCTGCTTGCGATGCATATAAGCTTCAATCGCTTCCCACATGCGCACGACTTTGCCTTCGGGCTCAATTCGTGCCAGCGAACCCTGCTTGACCTTGCCATCAACGACTGCCATTTCGTTAATCAGCTTTGGGTTGGCGAATGTCGCACGCTGCGCGGTGAGATGATCACCACGATGGGTAGCGTAGGAATTGAAGTCTTCCTCAGGCAGTCCCATCTTGGCCAGGTACTCACCAGCCGCGCTATTGAGCATGATAGCGTTCGATGGCGACAAGTGGTCTGTAGTGATGTTGTCACCCAACACTGCCAATGGTCTCATGCCCTTGAGAGTGCGCTCACCGGCCAGCGCCCCTTCCCAGTATGGAGGCCGTCGGATATAGGTGCTTTGTGGCCGCCAGTCGTAGAGTGGATTGGTCTTCTCGCCAGAATCCACGCTGAGCTTGAACATTGGCTCATAGACAGCACGATACTGTTCTGGCTTCACGCTCTGCGCCACGATCGCATCAATCTCCTCGTCGCTTGGCCAGATATCCTTCAATGTGATGGGCTTGCCACCTTTATCGTAACCAAGTGCATCCTTTTCGATGTCAAAACGAATGGTGCCTGCGATGGCATAAGCGACCACCAGCGGTGGCGATGCCAGGAATGCCTGCTTGGCGTAAGGGTGAATTCGGCCATCAAAATTTCGATTGCCCGACAAAACTGCCGTTGCATACAAGTCGCGCTCGACCACTTCCTTCTGGATGGCGGGATCCAGCGCCCCACTCATGCCATTGCAGGTGGTGCAGGCAAAGCCCACGATGCCAAAGCCAAGTTGTTCCAATTCGGGCAACAGTCTGGCTTCTTCAAGATATAGCTGTACAGTCTTGGAGCCTGGAGCCAATGAACTCTTTACCCATGATTTACGCTTCAGGCCCAGCCGGTTGGCATTGCGTGCCAGCAGACCGGCTGCAATCACGTTACGCGGGTTACTGGTGTTCGTGCAGCTGGTAATTGCGGCGATGATGACTGCACCATCGGGCATCTTGCCCGGGACATCTTCCCATTTCGCCGCTATTCCGCGAGTGACCAGATCTGTCGTCGCGACACGCTTGTGTGGGTTGGATGGCCCGGCCATATTGCGAACAACGGTAGACATATCAAACTTTAGCACCCGTTCGTATTCAGCGGTCTTGAGACTGTCTGCCCACAAACCCGCTTGCTTGGCATAGGTTTCTACCAACCTGACCTGTTCGTCCTCACGTCCTGTCAGCCGGAGATAATCAATGGTCTTGTCGTCGATGTAGAACATCGCCGCCGTTGCACCAAACTCAGGAGTCATGTTGGAGATCGTTGCTCGGTCACCCAGCGTCAAGTCGTTAACGGCTTCCCCATAGAATTCGATGTAACTGGAAACCACTTTTTCCTTTCTCAGGAACTCAGTGATCGCCAGAACAATGTCCGTTGCGGTGATCCCTGGCGCGCGCTTTCCAGTCAGTTCAACGCCAATGATGTCTGGCAGTCGCATCCATGACGCGCGGCCCAACATTACGCTTTCGGCCTCAAGACCACCCACCCCGATTGCAATCACGCCCAGGGCATCTACATGTGGTGTATGACTGTCGGTTCCCACCAAAGTATCGGGGAATGCCACGCCATCTCGCGAGTGAATGACCGGCGACATCCGTTCCAGATTGATCTGGTGCATGATGCCGTTCCCCGGGGGGATGACATCCACGTTCTTGAAGGCTTTCTTTGTCCAGTTGATAAAGTGAAAGCGGTCCTCATTGCGGCGATCTTCAATCGCCCTATTCTTATCAAATGCGTCTTTCTCGAATCCTGCATGTTCGACGGCCAATGAGTGATCCACAATCAGCTGCGTGGGAACCACCGGGTTAACTTTGGACGGGTCGCCACCTTTCTCGGCAATGGCATCGCGCAATCCCGCCAAGTCGACCAATGCGGTCTGGCCCAGAATGTCGTGACAGACAACACGCGAAGGAAACCAAGGGAAATCCAGGTCCCTTTTGCGCTCGATCAACTGCTTCAATGAGTCCGTGAGGATGCCCGGGTCGCAACAGCGCACCAGGTTTTCCGCATGCACACGCGAGGTATACGGGAGCTTGTCATAAGCGCCAGGCTTGATCGCATCTACAGCAGCACGTGTATCGAAATAATCAAGCTTCGTGCCAGGCAGGGGTTTACGGTAGGCGGTGTTCATGATGGTTACTGGGTTATCGTTTAGACAGCGGCAAAAACTTGAGGTTCTCTGGCCCCGTGTAGTTCGCGGAAGGTCGGATTATCTTGTTGTCGATGCGCTGCTCAATAACATGCGCACTCCAACCAGCCGTTCGAGCCATCACGAATAATGGGGTAAACATTGCAGTCGGTATGCCCATCATGTGGTAGCTGACCGCACTGAACCAGTCGAGATTGGGGAACATTTTCTTGATATCCCACATCACTGTCTCGAGTCGCTCGGCAATGTCGAACATTGTCATGTCCCCACCTGCCTTGGATAATTCGCGAGCAACTTCCTTGATGACCTTGTTGCGCGGATCAGAGATCGTATAGACGGGATGGCCAAAACCGATGATGACCTCCTTCTTGGCAACGCGCGCTTTGATATCAGCCTCTGCCTCATCCGGCGTCTGGTAGCGCTGCTGGATTACAAAGGCAACTTCGTTTGCACCGCCGTGCTTGGGACCACGCAAAGCGCCAATGCCGCCACAGATGGCTGAATACATGTCAGACCCCGTACCTGCCACGACGCGGCTGGTAAAGGTACTGGCGTTGAATTCATGCTCAGCATAAAGGATCAGGCTGGTATGCATGGCCCGCACCCAGAGATCAGAAGGTTTCTTACCATGCAGCAGATTCAGGAAATGGCCGCCAATGGAGTCATCATCAGTTTCGACGTCAATGCGCTTGCCGTTGTGGCTGTAGTGGTACCAGTAGGCCAGCATGGAGCCGAGTGAGGCCAGTAGCCGATCCGCAATGTCACGGGCACCAGCATGATTGTGGTCTTCCTGCTCCGGCTCGATGCAGCCCAAAACGGAAACGCCCGTCCTCAGCACATCCATCGGGTGGCTGGTTTTGGGCAAGGCTTCAAGGGCCGTCCTGACGCCAGCGGGTAGCCCACGCAGCGATTTCAACTTGTTCTTATAGGAAGCAAGCTCGGCCGAAGTCGGCAATTTCTCGTGAACCAACAGGTAGGCGATTTCCTCGAACTCACATTGCTCGGCAATATCCAGGATGTCATAACCACGGTAATGCAAGTCATTGCCACTGCGCCCGACCGTGCATAGCGCAGTATTACCGGCAGCAACGCCAGACAACGCAACGGATTTCTTGGGCTTG
The DNA here is from genome assembly GCA_041620675.1 of Nevskiales bacterium. Taxonomy (GTDB): domain Bacteria; phylum Pseudomonadota; class Gammaproteobacteria; order Nevskiales; family DATLYR01; genus DATLYR01. Next base: position 399 of record JBFKCG010000159.1, on the reverse strand, counting down.
AAGCCTGCTTTAACTGTTTCTTCACTCATGATCACTGCTTCCCTTTGGCAAATAAGGCATCGAGCTTTTGCTCATAGTCGTGGTAACCGATGGATTCATACAGCTCCATACGGGTCTGCATGGTCTCCAGCACTTGCTTCTGCGTGCCGTCCTTGCGAATGGCTTTATACACGTTGTCTGCCGCCTTGTTCATGGCACGGAAGGCCGAGAGCGGGTACAGAACCAGACTCACGTCGGCGCTCCGGAGCTCTTCAGTCGTGAACAACGGCGTTGAGCCAAATTCTGTGATGTTGGCCAGGACGGGGACCTTGACTGCGGCAACAAACTGCTTGTACATGGCCAGTTCCGTCATGGCTTCCGGAAAGATCATGTCAGCACCGGCCTCGACACAAGCCACTG
>JBFKCG010000158.1:0-5452 GCA_041620675.1 Nevskiales bacterium | reverse complement strand
GATTGCGAGGCTCGGCCAGAACGCCCAGCCAAGACGAATCAGCAAAGGCAAGACAAGAAATAAAGGCAACGAGGCCAGCACCAGCCAGAAAATGCCGTGCGACAGTGCGGTAATGGCCTGGGTGTTACCTGTTTCCAGATAGATCCACACGAAAGCCAGCAACGAAGTCAGTGGCAGTGATGCCAGCAACGCGGCCCAGAATGAACTCCGCTTGGCAATCTCTGAGATGGCGACGATGATCGTGGCAGTCACGGCCACCTTGATGACAAACTGCAGCATGTCCTGATGCCTAGCGCACGGCCAAGCCACGCAGCCAGTCCACACTCACGGCAGTTGCTTCCTCATTTGCCACCACCCCCAAGTGCGTTGCTCCCGGAACCATACGAATATCCGCATGCGGCGCCCAAGGCTTGATCGTGGCTTCGGTGGTCTTGGCCTTGAACGCCTCATCCTCGGCACCCATCACCACCAGCAGCGGCTGCCGGATGGCGGCGAGCTCCTTGCGGTAATCATTGGGATTGAAGCCCATCATCAGGCGAAAAGAGTAGCTAAGCGTTTCCGTGCCGGTCTGGTACCGCCTCGGCAGGTTAAAGCGCAATACCGGTGTGCCATTGAAGCGGGTAATCCCGAAACCATTGGCAAAAAACAGGGCAACAATCCTAGCAAGGCTAATTTTGACCCAACCGCCCGAACCGCTGCGCGTGGTGGGCGCGTTGTGGCCGAGGTAAGGGGCTAATAACAGAAAACCGGATATCGATGGCCCCAGCATGCTGGCGCCAAAACGCATGGCGAAACCACCACCAGAGGAATGGCCGCCCAGCACGATCCGGATTTTGTCGCCAAGCGACTGCCGGAGGTGCGTGATCAGGTCCGCCAGGTCGTGATCCAGTTGCTCAAAGTAATCAATATCACCGCGACGAACGGGGTCGAAGCCATGGCCACGCAAATCCGGGGTAATGACCTGCGCGGCATTGGTACGGCTGATATGGGTGGCGAACTTGCACAGATAGGCGCTGTGGCTTGATGAGCCATGAATCAGGATTAACACAAGATCCGTATCGGCCGGGTAATGGCGATACGGCATGGCCTGGCCATCCCTGGCGCGAAAGGTTTGCAGTGCGGGCAACGCTGCCAATGCCGACATGGCGGGAAACAGTTGCTCAAAATCCAGGCCTTTATTACGGTCGTCCATGAGTAGCCCCTCCATTAGCCATTGCAGTTCGTGGCTGGCTGACAAGACTGTACCCAGTTCCATTTCCCCTGCACAACTGAACCAGGCGACGGGCGGCTCCTGTTATATTCGCGCCGTGAAGGACTTTGACGTCATCATCCTGGGCGGCGGCGCGGCGGGACTCATGTGCGCTGCCGTGGCTGGCCAGCGCGGGCGGCGTGTGCTGGTACTGGAAGGCTCGAACAAGGTCGGCAAGAAGATTCTCATGTCGGGTGGTGGCCGCTGCAATTTCACCAACCTGCACTGCGAACCTTCGCGCTTTATCTCAGCCAACCCCCATTTTTGCATCTCGGCATTGAGTCGCTATTCGCAGTGGGACTTCATCGCCCTGGTGGAGAAACATGGCATTAACTATCACGAGAAAACCCTGGGGCAGCTGTTCTGTGACGATAGCTCCAGGCAAATCCTGGACATGTTATTGGCGGAATGCGCCCAGCCCAATATACAAATCCTTACCCACTATGAAATCAGCGCTGTACTTCATGATGGCCGCTATCACGTGACCGGCAACCTGGGCAATTTCAGCGGCCAATCGCTGGTCATCGCCACCGGCGGGCTATCGATCCCGAAGATGGGTGCAACGGACTTTGGGTATCGGCTGGCACGCCAGTTTGGCTTGAATGTGCTGCCGACCCGGGCGGGCCTTGTGCCCTTCACTTTTTCCGGCAGCGTCAGCGACAAGATGGAGCGCCTCTCAGGGGTCAGCCTGCCCGTCATGATGGGTACACGGGACACGGTTTTTTCTGAAAGCATCCTGTTCACGCACCGTGGGCTGAGCGGACCGGCGGCATTACAGGTTTCCAGCTACTGGCAACCGGGTGAGGATATCTGGATTAACCTGCTGCCTGACCGTGATGCCAGCGCATTGTTGCTGGAGAAGAAAATTGCCAAACCCAGGCTGCTGCTCAGGACATTGCTCTGCGATTACCTGCCACGAGCGCTGGTGCTGGAGCTGGAAGCGCAGGACTGGGCTAGCCACGCCGAGAAACCGTTGGCGGAGCTGCCTAATGAATTACTCATGACGATCGCACGACACTTGAACCATTGGGTTCTCAAACCTGCCAGCACCGAGGGCTACCGCACCGCTGAAGTCACACTGGGCGGAGTTGATACCAACGAACTTTCATCCAAGACGATGGAATGCAAGCGCCAGCCTGGCTTGTTCTGCATTGGTGAGGTAGTAGACGTAACCGGCCACCTGGGTGGATTCAACTTCCAGTGGGCCTGGGCCTCGGCACAGGCAGCCGGGCAAGTTGCATAAACGCGTCTTGGCCTGTTATCGGTTGGTTATCAATCGGAATAAGCAGTTTAATCCAATGATAAGCCCGATTACGGCAGTGCCCAGCACGAATGGAATTCGGATGATGGTATCCATGCTCACATGAAACCAAATGGACAAACCCAGCAGCATCAGAGACGCAACGAGACCAAGCCAGCAGATAATGCGGTCATGGGTTTTCATCGCATCCTGCCCCCCTGCCAAGCCTAATAGGCTTTGGTAGACACAAGCTCAGATTACATCGGCCTCACGAAGATTGGCGATGACCAGGCCCGCTCTTCGGCTGGTGCCTTGCAGTCGTCTGCCAGGTCAGTACGCAAGTCCCCGTGGCAGGGCTTCACGTTGATGCACTCGCCCTTCTCGTTGAACTCACAACGCAATCCGTCGGCATTGATGGTCGGCTCGGCCTTCTGGACCGCACGCACGTAGTAAATGGCCTCACGAATGGCGGGTGCCGGGGTAGTGTCGCTGAATTCGACCGTGCAGCCATTGGGATCCCCACTACAGGCAAAGGTCTGCCAGGGATCCTCGATCAGGTCGGCGACATTCTCGCCGGGTGTTGCCTGCGGCAGGATGCGGACGACCTCAATGCGATCGATTGGCTTGCGCTTGTCGGAAGGGTTGTAGCACTCGCCACGGCAGATACGATCCACCTTCTCCGGGGTCAGCGCACTCACGCTGTAATCCGGGCAACCGGGCAGCTGTTCAAAGTCGCCCACCGCCCGTACACGGAATCGAGGCGCACCCTGCACGACGACATCAGAACCCATGGGTGCGATTTGGCCGTCCCTGCCGACCAGGTCGAACCACAACAGGGTGCGTTCACCTGAGGTGCCATAGACCTCGCGCTTGTTCATGGCCTCCCAGATCGCCTCGCGATTACGTCCTGCGCTGTGCACCGCCACCAGCCCACCCGTATAGAAGAATGACTGCTGGCGCTCGGTCTCGGTGATTTGCATGAAGTTGAAACGCGAATTGTTGATATCGTAGGGCACGGATTCGGCGGCAGTGCCCTTGGGCTTGGCCGCATCCAGGAAGTTTTCCCTGATCACCCCCTCCTGCCCGGCCACTTCCGTATTGGCATGACGCCCCACCTCCTTGAAGCCTGTGCCTGGCTGCGCGGCATGGTTGTCGCTGGAAGCAATGAAGCCAAAGCGGAAGCGCAGCGGCTTGCCCTGCTCGTCCTTTTCGTCGAAGTTGCTGATAGCCAGCGCGTACTGGGTTGAAACCTTGGGTCGATAGTTAAACGCGGGCAGGTAGCAATCCCTGCATTGGCCGGCATCGAGCCAATCCTCTGGCTGCACGCCGGGGATGGTGATGTGGCCTGCTCTCCCGGCCGCCAGATAATCCAGCTGCGCCTTGAATACACGGGCCTCACATTCGGCAGCGGGCAGGTCACCACAGCGACTGCGGATGATTTCACCGGCACGCCAGCAGGATGGCAGGTAGTCCTTGCTGGGTTCTGGACAAACCATCTTGCCCTCGGCATCAAAGGCGACCTCGCGCCAGTCACGGTATTCCTCGGAATTACCATGGCCGGACATGACTTCAATCAGCTTCTGGCGCTTGGGATCATGCTGCTCGAGCGAAAGTTGCTTGTCCCAGCTCGAGCCGGGTGGCGTGTAGTACCCCCAGGTGTTCCCATGCGGGATAACCAGACTGTCATAGCCCCAGTCATCCAGCTTGGCGAATAATTCCTGAGGAGTCTCGGCGAACTCCACGCAATCCGCCGACATCTCCCGCACCGGCGTGTTATCCGGGCACAGGGGTTGCGACTTTAGATCATCCATCTTGTATTGCTGGTCAAACTGGGTCTGGCGACTGGCCCAGTCAAGGTAGGGGCTGATCAGGTTGCGCCAGAACGGAATTGAGGAATTGCGCATGTTGCGTGCGGCAATGCCCCCTGAACCGATTGGCCGTGTCGGCACCTTGTCGTCCGCGGTGTCGACAAAAAGGACGTTCTTGTGCCCGTAATGATCGGCCGGCGTGTTACCCATCTGTGTCCATTCCCATCCGAGGAAAGTCACCATGTCCGGGTTTGCAGGATCACCAGAGACGGCGTTGCACTGGCGCACCATGTCCTTGAGATCGCGCCAGTGTCGCGGGGTCAGTGACTCGGCGTGCTCGGTAGTACCCCAGAAATCCAGGTTGGCGCAGAAACGCGCGTAGTCACAGGCTTCGGCCGGGGGATGCACGCCTTCGCCGTGGAAGATGGGCAGGCTCCAGGCATGGGCATCCACCGAATACGTGGTGTGCACATGCAGGTCACCGAACAGGATCTGCTTGTCAGGTCGGACACCCGCCGCCCTCTGGTCAGCAATGCTCTTGCTGACACGCGCGGCAGACATCGCTGTCGCAGTGATCTCGCCGGGCTCCTCTGGCTTGCCACGCGCATCAATCAGCACAAACAATACCAGCACAACGATCAAAAGCAGCAGACCCAGTAGAAGCTTTTTCATTGTTCTCCCCTATTCCTTCTTATGTGTGCAAGCTTTGACGTGGGCGCTATTAGCCAAAGCCGTCAATGCTCCAGATTTATTCAGCCGACACTACGTATCACAAACCAGTATGTCCCCAGTGCGCAGATTGCCGCGGCACCAAGGTCATTCACCCAGAGCCGCTGGACAGGCCAGCGTCCCAGCCACTGCAATACTGGCCATACCAACCCTATCACCAGCAACTGGCCAAGCTCCACACCGGAATTGAACCCGAACAGTGCCAGCGCCAACTGGTCTTTCGGCAACTGCAATTCAGCCATGACGCCGGCGAAACCAAAACCGTGCACAAGCCCGAATATCACCGCCAGTGCCGCGCGAAAGCGCGCTGGGCGCTTGGCCTCAGCGAGTAATGCAAAGTGGCACGTGCAGAATAGTGCCAAGCCAAGCAAGACAATCATGGGTAATTGAGTCAGTCCAGATAAAGCCAAGGCCAGCAATGCCAAT
>JBFKCG010000157.1:0-5496 GCA_041620675.1 Nevskiales bacterium | reverse complement strand
CCTTGCATTGCAATAACCATCACCCTGCGAGATCAGCACCCAGGGTCACGGACTTTCTGTCTAGCCCTTGAATTTTGGAATCTTGAAGGTCATGCGCATCATCGACTCCAACTGGCTGTCGGAAAAAAGCCTACGCATGATGCCCATGGGCTTGACGTCCTTGCCGAGGAACTCCATGGGCTTCCAGTTCTTCTTGTCGAGGATCTCAAGCGTGCCTTCCAAGGCCTGCTCGGGGCTGCTGCCGGTCTTCTCAAGCATGTCGGGCAGCACTTGCATGTAGGTATTGGCCAGCGCCCCGTAGGCCTTCTTGATTTCCTCGGGTTGCTCGTTCCATCTTTCGCGCGTGATCTTGTGCGAGTTCTTTGACATGTCGGTCAACACACCACCCGGGATGATGGACGTGACCTGGATGCCGAGCGGTGCCAGTTCCAGCCGCAGCGTGAGGGTCATGCCGTGGATCGCATGCTTGGTCATGTTGTATACACCGGCACCGACCGGGCTGGCGATGATCGCACCCGAGCTGTAGTTGGCGATACGCGAGCCGGGCGCATTCTTGCGCAGCAGTGGCAGGAAAGCCTGTACGACGCGCAGTTGTCCGTAGGCATTGATGTGGAACATGCGCTCCGCTGCTTTCAGGTCGACCGTCTCCATCACACCGGTGGCGATGTTGGCCACGCCGGCGACATTCATCAACAGATCCAGCCCCCCGCCGTTCAAGGCCTGAGTCACAACCTCGGCGCTCTTGCGCACCGACTCGGTGTCCGACACGTCCTGATCCACGACCGTAATGTTGCCGCCGGTCTTGAGGTCGGTCGGCGCACCGGGCAACACGCCGGCGAATACGCGCCAGCCGCGCTTGTCGAGCGCCTTGACCAGCAGGTTGGCTTGGCCGACGTTAGCGCCGGTGATGAATGCGGTCTTCATGTTAAGTAACTCTCCCTAGGAATGACGGGGCGGACTTTCGTCCGCCCCGTGACTGTCTTGCTTGTTTTGAAAGGTGCCCGTGGGGCTTGATCAATGCCCGCCGCGAGCAGCAGCCTGCGGGCTGAACTCTTCCGGCTGCAGCGGCGTGTTGATGCGCCACCAGTCGTCACCACGCTCGTTGGTCAGGTAGCCGGCCTCGTAGGCGCCCGAGGTCAGGTCGTGGTAGATCGACGCGCCACGGTGGAAGGCACCGGATTCCTGCGAGTAAAAGTAGTTCACGAAAGCTGTACGCCAGAGTTGACCACGGCCGTCGTAGTTGTCGGCCCACATGGCAATCCAGGTGTCCTCATCCGCGTACAGCGTGCGCTTCTTGTAGATGTGGCGCTGGCCCGGCTTCAGGTTGGCCTCGACCACCCACACGCGATGCAGCTCATAACGGATGTAGTCCGGGTTCGGCGTGTTCGGCTTGATCAGGTCGGTGTACTTGAGCGACGGGTCGTTGAACTTGAAGTTGTGGTACGGAATCAGCATTTCCTTCTTGCCGACCAGCTTCCAGGTGTAACGCTCGGGCGATCCGTTGAAGACGTAGTCATCATCCACGGTACGCAGGCCGGCTGGCGGCACCGGGTAATCGCAGCACACTTCTGGTGCCTGCCGCACGCGACGGATGCCGGGCTGGTACTGCCAGGACGTCGTGCCATCATTGGCAAAGTTGTTGGGCTGGTAACCGACCGCGGTAAAGCCCTTGTCACGCTCCGGCAGGATGTAGCTGGTGTAGAAGTACGCGTTGATCTTGTCCTGGTAGTTACCGCGCTGGCTGGCATCCGGGTTGTTCATCAGGTTCATGGTCTTGAACTTGTTGCGACCCCAGGCAATGCTGCCGTTTGAATAGACGTCAGCGATATCCGTGACGGCCTTTTCAGTCCAGGCACGATGCGGGTTGATGATGTTCCAGACCGCCTCGGCACCACTGGTCGGGAACGGGAACGGAATCGCGCCACCAAATCCCTTGACGCCCAGGCCGTTGTCCACCAGCTCGGCGGTGGCTGCATTCTTCTTGGCGACATCACAGGTCCAGTCCGCATTCCTGAAATCGCGGTGGCTGGGATACACGTGCATCTTGTAGTCCTGCGGGTACTTCTTGAACAGGGCTTTCTGGCCTTCCGTCAGCTTGTCGGCATGCTGCGACATGTTCTGCGCGGTAATCGTGTATAGCGGCTTCTCGTCCTTGTACGGCCCCGGCTCATAGCCGAATGGCTTGGTCTGGCCCGGCCAGGTCTTGAACCACTTGCCGGTGTATTCAGCCACACCCGTGGGCGAACCCGCTTTCTCGGCACCGAAGCAGGTGAGCTTGGGCCCATCCAGCTCGGCGATCTTTTCAGGAGGCGCCTTGGCAATGACAGCTTGCGCCGGCAGCATCAGGCCTGCGAACAAGCCCACCAGGAAAAACGGTCTGAACTTCATTTTGATCTCCTCACAACGCTGGAAGGTTAGTCGGGTTATTCGCTGGTTCGCGGGGACTATCCCGTGCCAGGGCTGAACGCTGCCTGACTCGGTCTCCCTACCCGTATCCAACTATACGTTACCCTGCCCCCGGCAATGGGGCCTAGTCCAAACCGAGTACGTGTTGCTCCCAAAATGGACTGATTAAGCGTAATTCTTGAGCAGCTTGATGCCCAACTGCGTCTGCTCCGGGATGGCCTTCTCGTTTTCGCCTGCGAAGGTCTTTTCCAGCTTGCCACCGACCAATGGCACCTTCGAGCTGAAGTCCCAGTCATACGTCAGCACGCAGTCCTTGCCCTTGTCGGCCAGCGAGGTCTTGCAGTTCACCTCGATCGGCATGCCCTGCAGTTCCACCGCGATCGTGCCGGCCTTCTTGGCCACGTTCCAGGTCTCGGTCGTGGTTACGTTGATCGCCGACACCTTGCGCTTGATGGCGATGCTGAAATTCTTGCCGTCGGACTTGTGGCTAAGCACCTCGTAATCCTTGATGCCCTGCAGGTCGAGCCGATCGGTATAGAATTTCTTGTCCGTCATCATCTTGATGACCACGTCGGATGAGGCGGGATACTTCGCCTCGATTTTCTGCTTCATGCCTGTCTCCCCCTGTTGGTTCGTTATTCAGTGTATGGCTCGAAGGCCGATTTTGGCGAGCCGCATTCCGGACAGATCCAGTCCTCCGGCAAGTCCTCGAAGCGGGTGCCCGGTGCGATGTCGTAATCAGGCAGCCCCTTGGCCTCGTCATAGATAAAACCGCAGATGACACAAATCCACTTGTTCATGGTTCAGGCCGCCTTCTGGCCGGACTTGCCGCCGACTTTCCGATTGGTCTTCACGATCAGGCGATTGATTCGGCGTGCATTGTGGTGCGTCCATTCGTAATCAATGTTGCCGTCCCCATTGGCCAGCTCGGCATCCGGGAAGCGCTTCATGAACTCGCTCAGCACGAGCTTGCCCTGCACGCGCACCAGATAGGTGCCAATGCAGAAGTGCGCACCGGCGCCAAACACGATGTTTCCATCCAGCCTGCGCGTGATGTCGAGCTTGGTCGGGTTTTCCCATTTGGCGGGATCATGCCAGGCTGCCATCAGGTTGACGCCAATGCCCTGTCCTTTCTTGATGAGCTGGCCGGCAAACTCGATATCCTCGGTGGCGAAGCGAAAGAACGGCATCTTGCCGAACGAGGCATAACGCAGGCACTCGACAATGGCGTTTTCCATCAGCTCGGGCTTCTCCTTGAGCAGCGCGTACTGATCGGGATTCTCCAGCAAGGACTTGATCAGGAAGGTGTGCAGGTCGGTCGCGGTGTCTGAGCCGGCGGTAATCAGCGCGAAGATCACCGACAGGATCTCGTAGTCATCCAGGGTCTCGCCGTTATCCGAGGCACCAACCAGGTTACCAATGAAGTCATCGCCCGGGTGCGCCTGCGCGCGCCTTTCGGCAATGACCTTCTTGAAGTAGTCGAAGCCTGGCAACGTGGCCTGGATGGCGGCATCCCGCTCCTTCGGACCCAGGTTGATGCGCGTGGCCTTGATGATGTTGACCGCGAAGTCATGGAAGAACTCCTCCATGTTCGTCGGCACGCCCACCATGCGCGAGATCGCGCGCACCGGGATCTTGCTGGCGAATACCTCGTATACGTCGAACTCCTCGCTGTCGCCGATGTTCTCGAAGCACTCCATCACAAGGTCACGGATCTTCTCGTCAATCTTGGCCATCACCGGGCGCGAGAATGCCGGCATCGTCAGCTTGCGTAGGCGCAGGTGATCCTTGGGCGAGACTGCGAAGAAACCTTTTTCATAGGCCTTCTCGAAGTCATTCTTGTCTGCATCCGCCTTGGGCGGCGGCGCATGTTCCCAGTGACCGAAGAAGGGAGAGAAGCGGTTATCCTTGAGCAGCTTGTCGACCAGCTCGTGGGTATTGACCAGCCACATGCCGAGCTCCTTGTGCCAGGCAATGGGATAGTCGCGCATCAGCACCTGCCACACCGGGTCCGGGTTGCGAATGTAATCCTTCGAGTAGGGGTTGAAGATGCGGCTGTCGATCTCGATGCGGGCCGGTTCGGTCGTAGTCATGCTCACTTTCCTCCAGTCATTTTCTTGATCAATTTACTGATGGCCATGGGCATGGCCCTTTTCCTGTCCGCAGGACATGGTTAGCGTTTCGCCCCTGGCCGCGGCAATGCCAGCTATCAGGCGCCGCAACGTGGGCTGCCAGGCAATCGTTTCCACTTCCAGCAACGCCGGTAGCACCTGTCGCACCCGCGGTAGTTCATCCGGGTCACGCGCGGCCAGCGTGCGCCGCATCTCGTCGCTCCAGGCCGTACCCTCGGCGCGACTCGCATTCAGGCCAATGGCGCCTGCTGCCGCGCCAAGGGTAACCATGCCAATGGCGTGGAATAACTGTGCACCCTCTTCCAGCGAGAACCCGTGCGGCGCCAGCGCGGAGAGGAACTGGTCCAGCACATCCACCTCGGCATGTGGTCCCAGTCGACCCTTGAGCAGTTCGCCAATCAGTTGTGGCTCGGCGATAAAGGATTCGTACAGGCTTTCGGCATAATGCAGGGCCAATTCAGACCAGTGCGCGCCGGGCTTGCAGGGCATGACCCGAGACAGGGTGATCTGGAAGGCGGCCAGCCGCACCAGCTCATCCCGGTTACGCACATGTCGGTACAAGGTCGGTACCGCCACGCCCAACCGGTCAGCCACCTGCTTGAGGGTGACTCCATCCAGGCCAATATCGATGGCAGCCTCGATAATCGCCTGCGTATTCACCAACGCAGGCCGACCCGGACGCGGGGCCGGCGCCTGAAGCGGTTCCTGTTTGCTCGCCGCGCTGATGCTCATGGGGATATGCCAGACTAATTTGCGATTGAGTTTCGCAAATAGCTTCGCAAACACCCTCCCCCATGCGGACTAGGCCCGCACCCCCACCCGACGGCATACACTGTCCGTGCTCAGGACACAGCGAACTGTCGGGGGATTCATGTTACTGCAAATCCATAACGCATTGATTTACGGGATATTAATCCTCGCGATCCTGACTTTCTGGGGGACCCTGCGCAAGGTCAAT
>JBFKCG010000156.1:0-5508 GCA_041620675.1 Nevskiales bacterium | reverse complement strand
TTCACCGTCGCCACATCCCGCAGCAGGATCGGCGTGCCGCTTTGGCCGAGGCCGACCGGTATCTCGCGGAAATCATCCAGTGTTTTCAGGTAGCCACGTGCACGCACCATGTACTCGGCTTCCGCCAGCTCCAGCACCGAGCCGCCCGCCTCGCTGTTGGCGGCCTGCACCGCGGCGACGACAGTTTCCAGCGTTATGCGATAGGCGCGCAGGCGATCGGGGTTGAGCACGATCTGGTACTGGCGATTAAAGCCACCAATGGTGGCGACCTCGGCCACGTTGGGCACCGTCTTCAACTCATATTTCAGGAACCAGTCCTGCAGCGCCCGCAGTTGCGAGATGTCATTGGCGCCCGTGCGGTCCACCAGTGCGTACTCATAGATCCAGCCGACGCCGGTCGCATCGGGGCCCAGTTCCGCACGCGCGCTGGCCGGCAAGCGGCTCTGCACCTGCGACAGGTACTCCAGCACGCGCGAGCGCGCCCAGTACAAGTCCACGCCATCCTCGAACAGCACATAGACAAAGGACTCGCCAAACAGGGAGTAGCCACGCACGGTCTTGGCGTAGGGTACAGACAACAGCGTGGTGGTCAGCGGGTAGGTCACCTGGTCCTCGACCACCTGCGGCGCCTGCCCTGGATACACGGTGCGCACGATCACTTGTGTATCAGACAAATCCGGGATGGCATCCAGTGATGTGTTGCTTACCGAATAGACGCCCCAAGCCGCCAGCATCGTCGTGCCCAGCAGCACCAGGAAGCGGTTGTGGATCGACCAGTGGATCAGTCGCGCGATCATGGCCTGTCTCCCTCGGTTTCAGCCGCGTGTCTGTGATCGGGAGATGGGTCACCTTCCGCGCCCATCAGTCGCGTGCGCCCGGCAGGCGAATCGTCCGTGGAATCGCGCTGCTCAAGCCTGCGATAAGCCCCGAGCAGGCTGGCCTCGGAATCAATCAGGAACTGCCCGGACACCACCACTTGCTGCCCCGATTGCAGCCCGCCCAATACAATCATTTCACCCGCGCGTTCAGCGCCGAGCGTGACTTCCACCGGCCGGTAGCGGCCCTCGCCCTCGGCCACCAGCACTACATTACGCGTGCCGGTACGGATCACGGCTTCGCTTGGCACCAAGGTCACGTTAGCTCTCTCGCCACCGAATATCGTGACATCCGCGTACATGCCGGGCTTGAGTGACCCGTCGACGTTGTCGAATGTCAGTCTTGCGCGCAGCGTGCGGGTTTGTGCATCAAGCATCGGATACACGTAATCCACCCGGCCCTCGATGACCTTGCCAGGCAGCGCTTTCAGGCGCGCTTCGGCCGGACGACCTTCGGCAACCCAAGCTGCCTGTGCCTCTGGCACTTCCACCAGAATCCAGACCTTTGACAGGTCGGCCAGCTTCATCAACGGCATGCCGGGCGTGACCTGCGCGCCCTCGCTGACCAGCAGCTCGGTGACGACACCCGCTTGTGGCGCGACGATGGACACACGACGCTGCGGCCCGCCCTGGCCAGAACCACTGACGCCCAACAGGCTCAGGCGCGAACGCGCGGCGTCAATCAGGGCGGCATCACCCAGTTTCTGCGCGAGCGCAAGTTCTTCCTGTGCAGCCAGGATGTCCGGCGCATACACACCAGCCAACACCTGCCCGCGCTTTACCGTCTCGCCGGCCGTGCGCACATCCAGGCGTTCTACCCAGCCGGCTGCGCGTGCTTCCACGGTCACGATGCGGTTTTCGTCCACGGCGACGCTGCCAACCGCGTCCACACGCTGCCAGAAACTGCCGATCCTGACTGCGGCGGTACGCATGCCGAGGTTTTGCGCCATGCGCGGGTCAATTTCCACGATCATCGCGCCCTCAGCACTCACGTTGTCGTCCGCATACTTCGGCACCAGATCCATGTCCATGAACGGCGACTTGCCCGGCGCGTCGAAATGCTGGTCCGGCTTCATCGGGTCATACCAATAAAGAATCTCGCGGTCGCCATGCGCTTTCGTGTCTGCCGATGTTTTGGCCGCAGGCTTGTCCTCGCGTTGGGTCAGCCTCATGCCGCAGATCGGGCAGTTGCCCGGCTTGTCTTGCCGCACCTGTGGGTGCATGGGACAGGTGTAGTAGGTCTTGCCCTCTGCATCGGTCTTGGGCAGCAGCAGGTGCTGATGTTCGGCAGGGGACATGTGTCCCCCGTCGTGCATCGGCGCAATCCACCAGCCGACGGCGGCGGCAATCACGACCACGAGCAGGACAATGAGCATGCTTTTCTTATTCATGGAGGTTCTCCGCACCGGCGGCCCGCGTCTCGTAGGCGCCGAGGTAGGTCAGTTGCACGAAATGTTTTGCGTAGTCGTGTTGCAGGTCGAGCCGCGACAGGGCCAGGTCGAGAGCGGCACGACGCGCTTCCAGTACCTGCGCCAGGCTTCCACGTCCCGAACGCCAGCCAAGCCGCGCGGCTTCTACGCGTTGCTGGGCCTGCGGCAATAGCTGCTCGTCATAGTGCTTCAGCCGGTCTTTCAGTCGTGCGCGGTCTTCCAGGTTCACTCGGGTCTCGGACTCGTGCTGGCGTAGCCCGTCTTCCAGCGCCGCGGTGGCGGCATCCTCATTGGCCAGCGCACTGGCCAACGCACGGTCCTGGCGATTCCTGGTGAAGAACGGCAGGTCGATACCCACCTGCAGCATCAGCATCTCCGAAAAGGCCGGGCGATAGCCGTAGGCCAACTCCACGCGCCAGTCCGGTGCGTAGTCCGCCTTGGCGAGCTCTATGCCGGTTTGCGTGGCCGCGATCTGTGCATGGATCTCGCCGAGGTGTGGATGCTGGCGCACGCGTTCCAGCGCCGTGCTCAGGGTCGGCTCGAAGGGAGGCTCGGGCGGCGTGCTTGCGATCGGGCGCAGGGCCGCCTCTCCAATCCAGCGTGTCAGCTGGTTGCGTGCATGGGCAATGCTTTGTTCGGTGCCGGCGATTTCATCCTGCAAGCGCGCCGCGTCTACACGTGCAGACAGCAACTCCGCCTGGCTGGCACCGCCGTTCTTGAGCGCAATTTCCAGCGCCGCCACCTGCGTCTCTGCCTCGCGCAGGCTGGCGCGTGCCAGTTCCAGTGACTGTGTATAGCGCCAGACATCCAGCCAGGCCAGCGCGGCATCACGCTTGACGGCGCGCTGGGTCAGAGACTGCTCGGCATCCAGCCGCTCAGCCTCGCGTGCGACCAACTCACCGCGCAGCCGGCGTTTCTCAGCTCGCGGGAATTCCTGCATCACACCGACCTGCAATTGGGTGTCACCATCGCGTTGCAACGAATAGGCGTCACCGGTATTGATCGGCAGGTCGGTGACGCCCGCGAACAGTTTGGGATCGGGCAGTTGCTGCGCCAGGATCGCCGTTTCGCGGGTTGCGCGTGACCGTGCCGCCAGGCCTTCCAGCAGGGGCTGGCGGGTTACGGCCAGTCGCGTGGTTTCTTCCAGTGTCAGCAGGCCGGTATTTGCCGGCACACTGACCGGGTCAGTGGCATGGGCATGGCCCGCGATCAGCAGCAACCCCATGACCAGGGTGTATAGAGGCCACGCAGGGGCGCGGCGCAATCGAACGTTCATGTGTCTTCTCCACGGTGGGCTCCAATGAACCCGGGTGCGGCGCAGTGCGCCGCGTCAAGCAATCAACCGTGGAGTGAGATAGGAGGTCGCAGGAGGGAAGAAGGAGACAGGCTAATCACGCGCACCGGTACCAGGCGTGGTGCGACGTCAGGAGAATGGTCCGTGGTCATCAGGAAGCCGGGATTAATCGCAGCATGGCCCAGCATGCAGTTGCCCATGTTCGGGCAATCACTGCCGCAGCAGGACAGGTCGGCATTGCTGGTCGCTGCCGCGGGCGCCTCATCCTTCTGCCCATGGCAGGGCATGTCGGCATCCATGCTCACGCTGGTCGCGGCGTCGGGCGCTTCATGCGTCATCGTGCAGGGGGCCGCGGACACAGCCACGCCCTGCACCATGAGCACCAGCCCCAGCAGCAGGCTTAAGGATTTTCGGTCGCGTTTCATTACAGTGATGACTCTAGGCCCCTACGTCCGCTTCTGCAACAAACAGGGTTCAAAGCCTGGCCGCGCGCAGGCGCAGGGCGTTGGCGATCACCGACACAGAGCTCAGGCTCATGGCGGCGCTGGCGATCATCGGCGACAACAGGATGCCGAAGAACGGATACAGCACACCGGCCGCCACCGGGATGCCCAGCGCGTTGTAGGCAAAGGCGAAGAACAGGTTCTGGCGAATATTCTTCATGGTGCGACGTGACAGTCGCACGGCCTTGGCAATCCCGCGCAGGTCGCCCTTGAGCAGGGTCACGCCAGCGGATTGCATGGCCACGTCGGTGCCTGTGCCCATGGCAATGCCGACCTGAGCCTGCGCCAGGGCGGGCGCGTCATTGACGCCATCCCCCGCCATCGCCACCACGCGTCCCTCTGCCTGCAGGCGCTTGATCACCGCAGCCTTGTCGGCCGGCAGCACATCAGCCACCACCTCATCGATCTTCAGGGCCTCTCCCACGACCTTGGCGGTACGCGCGTTATCCCCGGTCAGCATGATGATGCGGATGCCTTCCTTGTGCAGCGCCGCGACGGCTTCGGCAGTGGTGGATTTGATGGCATCTGCCACGCACAGCAGTCCAGCCGGCTTGCCATCCACTGCGACAAACACGGCAGTCTGGCCTTGTTCCCGCGCACTTTCGGCCAGTGCCTGCAACTCGCGATCTTCTATCGCTTCTCTTTGCATCAGGCGCAGGTTGCCGACGGTGACGCGACGCCCGTCAACATTTGCCCACACGCCAAGCCCCGGGTCTGATTCAAACTCCTGCGCCGATACCGTGATTTTCACCTCGCGTGATTTCGCCCCTTCGACAATAGAGCGCGCCAGCGGATGTTCGCTGGAGGCTTCCGCAGCGGCTGCATATCGCAACACCTCGTCTTCGCTGAAGCCTTCCAGCGCCACCACTTTTTGCAGGCTGGGCTTGCCCTCAGTCAGCGTCCCGGTCTTGTCCACCACCAATGTGTCTATTTTCTCCAGCGTCTCCAGCGCGGCGGCGTCCTTGATCAGCACGCCTTCCTGCGCACCACGGCCGACGCCCACCATGATCGACATCGGCGTGGCCAGTCCCAGCGCGCAGGGACAGGCGATGATCAGCACCGACACGGCCATTACCAGTGCATGCGCCAGCGTCGGCGGGGGTCCCCAGATTGCCCAGACCGCTGCGGCCAGCACGGCACAGATTACGACCGCCGGCACGAACCAGGCCGAGACCTGGTCCACCAGGCGTTGCACCGGTGCACGACTGCGTTGCGCCTCGGCGACCATCTGCACGATCTGCGCCAGTAGCGTGCCACTGCCGACCTTCTCTGCACGCACCAGCAGGCTGCCCGAGCCATTGAGCGTACCGCCGGTCACCGCTGCATCAACAGCCTTGCGCACAGGATCGGGCTCACCCGTCAGCATGGACTCATCCACGTGGCTGCTGCCATCCAGCACCACGGCA
>JBFKCG010000155.1:0-5547 GCA_041620675.1 Nevskiales bacterium | reverse complement strand
GCAAGGTGGCGTTGGCCTTGGGGTCGGGCGCGCGCGCTGCATGGTGCAGCACGGCGTTCTTGAGCGTGAGAACGTAACTCTCGTTGAGGTCGGTGAGCACGAGGTTGATGACGAAATCCTTGCCCTCGGCCTTGGGCCCATTCAGGCGTGCCGCCATCGCATCGAGGAAACGGGGTACGGGCGTGTGGCGCAGCATGCCGAGTGTGTTGGTCATGTTGAAGCCAGCCTCGGGTGCGCCATGGCGCAATTCAAAGGCGCCGGTCAGGTAGGCATCACGCCAAGGCCCGGATTCGGATTGATAACCCAGCTGGTCATAGGTCTTGGCGAGCAGGGACTTGGCCTTGCCGTTGCCCGGTTCGGCAAATACCAGGTGGTTGAGCAGTTCCGCCGCCCAGCGGTAGTCGCCGGCATCATACGAGGCCTGTGCCTTGTCCAGGACCGAGCCAGCACCACCCATGGCTTCGACGTATTTCTTGCCGGCCGGCTCGGGCGGCAGCGGGTTCAGGTTGGCGGGATTGCCGTCGTACCAGCCGAAGTAGTACTGGTATACCGCCTTGGCGTTGTGTCGCACGGTACCGTAGTAGTCACGACTGGAGAAGGTGTTGCGCAGCTTTTCGGGTAGCTGCAACTGCTCGGCGATTTCCCGTGGCGTGAGCCCATCCAGCGCCATGCGCAAAGTCTGGTCATGGATGTACTTGTAGGTGTCTCGCTGTGACTCGAGGAATTCCCTGACACGCGCCTGACCCCAGACTGGCCAGTGATGGCTCGCGAAGTAGGTATCTGCTTCGCCGAAGAGTTCGATGATCTCGGAGATGTAGTCCGACCATTTCAGCGCGTCGCGAACCTTGGCACCCCGCAGGGTATAGAGGTTGTGCAAGGTGCGCGAAACCACCTCGGCGCCGCAGAAGGCCTTGTGCCGGGGCAGGTAGAAAGTGAGTTCGGCGGGTGCTTCGGAACCCGGTGCGTTCTGGAACACGAAGGGAACGCCATCAATGGTCAGTGTCTGGCCGGTGCGATCAATGATCTCGGTCGGCTCCAGCACGCCGATGGTGCCATAGGCTGGCGCCTTGCCCAGCCCGGTATCGATGTGGCCACGTGGGCTGCGCGCCAGCGGCTTGCCATACATGTACATTGAGCGCCGCATCATGGTGACGCCGGCGAGCACATTCTCGCTGGTGGCTTCCTCGATGAAGCCGACGGGCGCGATGACACGCACTTTCTGTTGCCTGGCCTGTTCCGCCGTCAGCACACCAAGTACGCCACCAAAATGATCGACGTGGCTATGCGTGAAGATGACAGCGACGATCGGTTTGTCGCCGAGGTGCTGGCGGGCAAAGGCGATCGCGCGACTGCCGGTTTCCTGCGCTGTCAGTGGATCCACGATGATCCAGCCAGTGGCACCCTCGATGATCGTCATGTTGGCGAGGTCAAAGCCGCGCAGCTGGTAGATGCCATCCACTACCTTGAACAGGCCGTGGATGTTGTTCAGCTGGGCTTGTCGCCAAAGGCTTGGGTTGGCGCTGTCCGGTGCCTCGCCACTGAGGAAGTCATATGACGGCATATCCCAGACCGGGCCTGATTCCGGGCCAGCCACCACCAACTCAGGGTCACTGGCAACCAGGCCGCGGCGGGCATCCTCGAAATCCTGCGGATCCTGGAGATTGAGTGCCTTGGCAAGCTGGGTATTGGCTGTGCGGGTGGCAGGGCTCGGTGCGCTGTGGCCGTTGGCATCCGCACTGTCATCGGCCTGCCGGTCACCACAGCCAGCCACAACCAGTGACAGGGCAAAGATCGTCAGTGCACGCGCAACATTGTTCATGAAGTTCTCCCGCTGCTGCCCAGGTCTAAACCAGACCCTTGGCTTTGAGTTCATCCTTGGCATAGGCGTAATACATCGGCCCGGCGATCAGGCCAGGAATGCCGAAGGCGGCTTCCATCACCAGCATCGCTAACAACAGCTCCCAGGCCATCGAGTGAATGCGTCCACCGATGATGCGCGCATTCAGGAAATATTCCAGCTTGTGAATGATGACCAGGTAACTCAAGGATGCCACCGCGACCATCATCGAATGACTGAGGCTGACTGTCACGATGATGGTGTTGGAGACCAGATTGCCGATGACGGGCAGCAGGCCCACCACAAAGGTCACCGCGACCATGGTCTTGACCAGCGGCAGCTCGACGCCAAACAGGGGCAGCGCCACTCCAAGGTAAAGCCAGGTAAAGAAGGCATTGATGGCGGCGATGCGGGCCTGCGCAAGGATGATGTTGCGGAAGGCCAGGCGCAGTCGGGTCGCGCGCTCCACCAGTGCCTTGGTCATCGGCTTCACGTAGTCGCTCGGGTTCGCGATCTCATGCAGCGATAGCAAGGCACCCATCACCATGCCAATGAGGATGTGGGCCAAGGCCCGTCCCAGTTCGGCACCAGCGGCCTGCAAGGTCTTGGCGTTCTGGCGCAGCCAATCGACCAGTGCGTTGCTGAGTTCATCCGGGTTGGCTGGCACATAAGCCCACAACCATTCGGGCAGCATGTGGCGTGAGCCTTCGATAATCTCGGCCATCTTGCGCAACAACTCAGCCAGGCTGCTGCCTTGCAGGTAGGTCGTGATGCCATAGCCCATCATCACCATCAGGCCCACGATCGTTATTGCAACCAGCGAGACCGCTAGCAATTTGGCACGGACACTGCTGATCGAGCTGCGCAAAATCAGGCGAACCAGCACATTGGTCAGTTCATAAACCAGCAATCCGGCGAGCAGGGCGGGCAGCAGGCTGAGCTTGAGTACCAGCAGCAGGAAGACGGCGACGGACAGCCAGCCGGCGGCAATCGCAAGCGGCGTCAGCTTGTGGTCAGGCGTCTCGATCATGCGCCGGGTTCCATGAGGAAAGCTTCCAGTTGCCGGGCAGTTTCTTCCGGATGGTCATGGTGCAGCATGTGGGAGGCATCCGGAACCACCCCGCTGTGCAGGTGCCGGAATGCGCTGCGGCGTTGCTTTTTTTCTTCGGCGGGCAGCATTTTGTCCAGCCAAGAGTCACCTGCGTCCAGGCATAGCACTGGCGCGGTGACCTGTTTCCAGATGGCAATGGATTCCGCGGCCCGGTACAAGGTCGGCATGCGCAGCCGATGCTTGGGGTCACCCAGTAGCTCGACCCGCCCCGGCTGGACTTCCCTGCCCCAGCAGTGTGCGACGAAAGCCGCGCGTTCCGCTGAGAGTTTTGGGTGCCTGTGCCGGATGCGCTCGGCCAGCGCCTCAAACGAGTCATACACCTTGTTCTGCGGCGGGTCAGCCAGCTCTTGCAGCCAGCGCAAGTAGCGCTTGGGCGCAAGATCGGGCGGCATGTCCGGGATCCCCAGGCTGTCAAGAACAACGAGTTTGGACACACGCGTGGGGCGAATGCCGGCATAGAGGCTGGCGACATGGCCTCCGAGGCTATGGCCGGCAAAGAACGCCGGCCTGTCCGCGCTGTAATGCGTGACGATGGCATCGAGGTCGGCGACGTAATCCGGAAACCAGTAACCGTCCGCCGGCCACTCGCTCAGGCCGCAGCCCCGCCAGTCTGGTGCAATGATGTTCCAGTCTTGCTGGAAGGCGTCCACCATCAATTGCATGGAAGCGGAGACATCCAGCAAACCGTGCAGCAGATAAAGAGTTGGGCCCTTGTCTGACCCCCAACGGCGAATGTGATGGCGTAGGCCGCGGGCGTTAAGGTATTCGGAGCGACTTTCCTTCATCAGCTGGCCAGCTTGCCCTTGAGGAATGCGCTTAGGAGCTGCAGGCGGTCACTGCCCCAGAACATTTCGTCACCGACGAAGAAGGTGGGTGCACCGAACACGCCACGCTTGATGGCATCTTCAGTGTTGGCCTTGAGCGCGTCCTTGACCGCTGGCTGCTGGGTGGCGGCCACGATGGCGTCTCCGTCCAGCCCTACGCTGGCCGCGACCGCTTTTATCTCATCAGGCTGGCTGATATCGCGCCCTTCGCCCCAATGCGCGGCCATCACCGCCTTGGCAAATTCAGCACCTTTGCCGGCATGGTCTGCGGCAATGGCAGCACGTTCCGGCGCGACGCTGTTGACCGGGAAGCTCTTTGGGAACTGGAACGCGATGCCATAAAAGCGGGCCCAGCGCTTGAGGTCAATTGGCAGGTGCTTGCCCTTGGCCGGCACCGTGATAGGTGGCCGGTTGCCACAGGCCTCGAATGCCTTACCCAACAGGAAGGGTTTCCAAGCCAGTTCCGCGCCACAGTCGGCGGCAATGTCTTCGATCTGCGTGGCAGCCAGGTAAGTGTAGGGACTGGCGGGATCCCAGAAGAATTCGATCAGGGGCTTGGTCATGGAGGCTCCGGTAGAAATCGGGCTGAGTAGTCCACGAGTCTGCCATGCACCCAACAGCAGCAACAACAGCCAAGAATCCCTTGGCCGCTGGGAGTCTGGCTCAGGTTGTTCCGTTGTCGACGGAATTGGCTGCAATCAAGTGATGGATATACTCCAGCTTGCGCCGGGTGATCGCGGGCAGAACAAACGGATACGCATCTGGCAGGCCCATGCTGCGGCTCAATGCATTCATGGCAACCGTGAGCTGCACCCAGCGTTCAATCAGACTGGCGAAGGCTTCGTGCGAGGGGTTGAACTCGATCTGCTGACGCTCTGCCTCGAGTTCGCTGACGCCGCCAGGCACCAGGCCAAAGACGTGCGCAGTTTCCAGGGTATCGATCATGTGCAGGTAATGTGCCCAGCACTCTGCCCAATCCTCCCAAGGGTGGGCGGAAGCGTAGCTACTAACGTAGTGCTGTTGCCAGCCGGCGGGCGGGCCATTGCTGTAATGCAGGTCCAGGGCAGCACGATAGTCCCGCTTCTCATCGCCGAACAGCTCGCGAAACTCGGCCAGGGTCTCGGGTGAGTCGCGAACCAATTGGTCCCAGTAGTAGTGACCGGCTTCATGGCGAAAATGACCGAGCAAGGTACGATAGCGCTCGCGCTGGAGTTCGCGCATCTGGGTACGTGCAACATCATCAGCTTCTGACACATTGATGGTGATTAGCCCATTCGCATGTCCGGTATGGATGCGGCTGTCGTTACCGGACTCGGGATCCGGGTCAGCCAGGAACGCGAATGCCAGGCCTTTTGCCTTGTCCTGTCTTTTGCTGACCACCGGCAGTCGCAGCTGGTACAAGCCATACATCAGGTAACGCTTTGCGCTCTCGAGCTTGTACCAGAAATACCGAAATCGCGGTCTGGACAGGTCAGGAATGATTTCGTTGAGGCGGCAGGCCCAGCAGAACAGTTCCGGATCGCTGACTTCCACCATCCAGTTGCAGACGTCTTCCATGGAGTAGTTGTTGCACTTGCGGTAATGCCGACCGTCCGGGGTGATGCCAGGTGAGGTCCAGATGTACTGGCCTGCGGGTTCCAGCGCGCCCATGAGACCCAGGCGCGGGAAATACCCCAGTTCCCGCTTGCACTGCTCGCAATGGGAGTTGAGGAAGAACACGCGATTGCCGCATTGGCAGTTAAAAGTCTTCATAAAAGCCGTACAAAATCGTTATT
>JBFKCG010000154.1:0-5557 GCA_041620675.1 Nevskiales bacterium | reverse complement strand
CCGCCTGCCGGTGGTGCACCTGTGTGACTCCGCCGGCGGCTTCCTTCCCTTGCAGGCGGAAATCTTTGCCGACAAGTACTATGCCGGCCGCATTTTCCGTAACCAGTGCATCCTGTCGAAGATGGGCGTGCAGCAGGTGGCCGTGGTGCTCGGGCATTGCACCGCCGGTGGTGCCTACGTGCCGGGCCTGTCCGACTACAACGTGATCGTGCGTGGGACCGGTGCGATCTTCCTGGCGGGTCCGCCGCTGGTGAAGGCGGCGACGGGCGAGGACGTGGGCCTGGAAGAGCTCGGCGGCTGTGACATGCACACGAGCACCTCAGGGGTCGCCGATTACCCGGCTTCCAGCGAGGAAGAAGCCATCGCCATCGCACGCGACATTGTCGGCCAGTTCAAGCGGCCGCAGAAGACGCACATCGAGTGGCAGCCGCCGGAGGAACCCGCGTATGACGCCAGGGAGTTGTACGGCGTGCTGCCACGCGACATCAAGCAGCAGTTCGACATGCGTGAGGTCATCGCACGCATCGTGGATGGCTCGCGCTTCCACGAGTACCAGGCCAACTACGGCAAGACCCTGATCTGCGGTTATGCGCACCTGTGGGGCTACAAGATCGGCATCCTCGCCAACAACGGCGTGCTGTTCAACGACAGCGCGCTCAAGGGCTGCCACTTCATCGAGCTGTGCAACCAGAACAAGACGCCGATCCTGTTCCTGCAGAACATCACCGGCTTCATGGTCGGCAAGGAATACGAGCAGCGCGGCATCACCAAGGACGGCGCCAAGATGATCATGGCGGTGTCCTGTTCGGAGGTGCCCAAGTTCACCGTCATGTGCCACGGCTCTTTTGGCGCCGGCAACTACGGCATGAGTGGCCGTGCCTTTGACTCACGCTTCGTTTTCACATGGCCCAACCACCAGATCTCGGTGATGGGCGCGGAGCAGGCTGCCAATACGCTGGCTGACGTCAAGATTCGCCAGATGCAGAAGCAGGGCAAGAAACTGAGCGAGGCTGACATCGCCGCCATCCGTGATCCGGTGCTGGGCGAGTTCAAGCGCAAGCAGTCTGCCTACTGGTCCACGTCCGAGATCTGGGATGACGGTATCATTGACCCGGCTGATACCCGCAACGCACTGGGCATTGCCCTGTCCGCCGCGCTCAACACGCCCATTGCCGAGCCGAGCTACGGCATCTTCCGGATGTAATGCATGGACATGAAAGCCGAGCCGATCGAACGCCAGCGCAAGCTGCCGACCACGGATGAGGCGCGCACGGTCAAGATCAAGGATGTCCATATCAGCCTGCGCAGCCGGATATTCATTTGGCTGATGCGTCGGTTCCTGAAGCCGATGCTGCGCTGGGCAATTCATGGTTCCTATGACCGCATCGCGCGCGTGCAGCTGTTCCTGGCCGCACGCACCTGCAAGAACAGTTATGGCTTGCCGCTGGATTATTGCGTGATCGGGCGCGTTCCCGGCCATGTCGTCGGCAAGCTCACCGATACCGACAAGACTGCAGTGCTATATCTGCACGGTGGCGCATTCATCATCCCGGCGGTGCCGGAGACCCATGTCAGCATGATGGCCCGCTGGTGCAAGGACCTGGACGCGGTCGGCTTCATGGTCGACTACCGGCTGGCACCCTTTAATAAGCATCCCGCCGCGCTGGACGATTGCGAGCGCGCCTATCGCGCCTTGCTGGATCTGGGCTTCAGGCCTGGGCGCATTGTCATTGCCGGTGAATCGGCTGGCGGCAATCTCACGCTGGGCCTGCTGCAACGCATCCGCCACAACGGCTGGCCGATGCCGGCATGCGCGGTGTCCATCTCGCCGGCGACCGAACTGGGCCGCATGCATGCGCCGCCCTCGCGGGCGCTCAAGATGAAGAGCGACCCCTTGCTGCCAATGGCGTCCCTGCAGCGGGTAGATGAAATGTATGCCGGCGACTGGGATGCCTCCGATCCGGAGTTGTCGCCACTGTATGCCGATGTCACCGGGTTCCCGCCCATCTACCTGCTGGCCAGCGACAGCGAGGTGCTGCTGGACGACACGGTGCTTTTGGCGCGTCGCCTGCGCGAGGCCGGCATCGAGACGACGCTGGAGGTGTGGCCGGCGCTGCCGCATGCCTTCCCCCTGTTTGAAATGATATTCCCCGAGGTGCGCCAGGCCCGCCTGGAGATCCTGCAGTTCATCAGGCTGCACTTGCCCTAGCTATTCATTTCTTCTATCGGGGCCCAAGCAGTGATCCGGCCAACGCAGGTATCGTGCAAGTCATTGACTCGGCACTGAGAAGAATTGGGCAAATGGCGCGATAATGGCTGTATGAAAGATGTCAGCCGATCAGTTTTCATTACCGGTGGCGGTTCTGGCCTGGGCGCAGCGCTGGCAAAGCGACTGGTGCAGCGGGGCTGGCAGGTCGCCATCGCCGGGCGCCGACCGGAAGTACTGGCGCAGTTGGCCACTGA
Source organism: Nevskiales bacterium (assembly GCA_041620675.1). Taxonomy (GTDB): domain Bacteria; phylum Pseudomonadota; class Gammaproteobacteria; order Nevskiales; family DATLYR01; genus DATLYR01. The sequence goes on along the minus strand of JBFKCG010000154.1, from coordinate 3,094 downwards.
GCTGGGTGAGCGGGCCAGGAGTTATCCGCTGGATGTCAGCGATGCGGCGGTGCTTGATCAGGCCATCCGTGATTTCAGGCCCGATGCGCTAGTCAATTGCGCGGCCATCCTCGGGCAGGGCAGCGTATTCGACGAGCTGACACCGGCGCGATTTGCCGAGGTGATGGCAATCAACGTGTCGGGCAGCTTCAACGCCTGTCGGACGGCCATGCGCCTGTGGCGCGAATCGGCCCTGCAGGGCGACATCGTCAATGTCTCGTCATTGGGCGGGATTCGTGGTCAGCAGAAGTTCCCGGGCTTTGCAGCCTATGTGGCTTCCAAGCACGCCATCGTCGGCCTGACTGAAGCCTTGGCGCTGGAAGGCAAGCCCCACGGCATTCGCGCCAATGCCATTGCCCCGGGCACCCTGCACACTGCCATGACCGAGGCGCTGGGCCTGAAGCCAAACACCAAGCCGGAGGACATCGTGCCGACGGTAGAATTTTTGTTGGACCGTGCGCAATCCGGTGCCCTGACCGGAACCACGGTGGAGATTCATTGCAATGACGACTAAAAAGAAACCCATCGTTTACCTGACGCGCCGTGAGCGATTCTCGGCGGCGCACCGCCTGTGGTCCGAAAGCCTGACCGACGCGCAGAACCACGAGCTGTATGGCCCCTGCGCCCGTGAATATGGCCACGGCCATAACTATGTGATCGAAGTCACCCTGCGCGGCGAGGTGGACCCGGATACCGGTGTTATCGTGAATCTCACCCAGGTGAGGGATGCGATCAAGGAACTCATCGTCGAGGATACCGACCATCGGCACCTCAACCACAACTCGGAGCTATGCCGGGGGATCAACCCGACGGCAGAAAACCTGGTGGTGTTGTTCTGGACCGTTCTGCACAAGCGTTTTGGTGAGCTGATGCACGAGGTTCGCCTGCGCGAAACCGACAAGAACTGGGTTGTCTACCGCGGCGAATGACCGTCCCGGGGCCACCCGAGGGGAAGGTTGTTCATGTACCGCATAGAGTTACGTTTGGTCGTGGCGGCTGTTGCTGCTTTGGCATTGGCTGCCTGCGCCACCCCCGACCATGATGATGATCAAGCACTGGGCAGCGCGCGTGCCAATGCCACGAGCCCAGCGCTGGAAACAGACCCGGCCAAGCTCGATGCCGCGCTGGTCTGTACCCCCTTCACGCATCCGGACAAGCCGCCGGTCTTGCTGGTGCATGGCACCTTCACCAATGGCAAGGAGCAGTACGACTGGACCTACCTGCCATTGTTGAGCGAGCGCGGTTTTGATGTCTGCGTGGTGACCTACCCGGATCGAGGTCTTGGCGACCAGCAAGTCTCGGCGGAGTATGTGGTTCATGCCTTGCACACGATGTACGCGGCAACCGGGCGCAAGGTGGCGATGATCGGCCACAGCCAGGGCGCGACCATGCCGCGCTGGGCGCTCAAGTGGTGGCCATCGGCGCGTGACGTGGTGGAAGACTTCGTCATGCACGCTGGCCCGCACCATGGTCTCCTGCTCGCAAGCCAGGGCAGCAATCCGATGGGACAGCCCGCCGCCAGCTACCAGTTCTCCTCGAGCTCGAAATTCATCGCTGCATTGAATGCCGGCGATGAAACGCCGGGCGATATTTCCTATACCAGCCTGTATACGCAGTTCGATGAACTGGTGCAGCCGGTGGAGTCCTCCATCCTGGACGCCGGCATTGACAACCCGAAGGTCACCAACCTGCTGTTGCAGGATCTGTGTCCGGGCCGCTTCGTGGACCATGTCACCATTGGCCTGACCGATCGCCTGACGTTTGAGCTCACGCTGGATGCCATCAGCAATCCCGGCCCGGCCAATATCGAGCGTGCGGGCGGCGCTGGCTTATGCGGCTTGGCACCGTTCGTGCCGGACCAGATCATTGGTACCTCGGATGCCACCGTGGCCCTGGCCATCCTGCAAGCGAGCGTGACGGGAAGCCAGCCGGATTTTCATAACACCAGCGAAGAGCCGCCACTGAAGCCTTACGCGCAGTAGGCTTCTGCCTCAGCCAGTTGCCGCGCAATCCCTATTCTCAAGTTACTAGCGAGTCTTTTTTGATGACTACATCCGAACAACCGACTTTCCTCATCGTGGGCGCCGGGCAGGCCGGCGGCGAATGCGCCGTCGAGCTGCGCAAGCAGGGCTTTGATGGGCGCATCGTGATCGTTGGCGAGGAACCGCACGTCCCCTATCGGCGACCGCCCCTGTCCAAGGCTTATTTCGCCGGCAGCTTCAAGCTGGAAAGCCTCTACGTCATGCCACCGGCCAGCCTCGACAAGGCCAACATAGAAGTCATCAGTGGCGTGCGCGTTGACGGCATTGACCGCAAGAACAAATCCGTCACGCTCTCGGATGGGCGTACGATCACATACGACAAGCTGGCGCTGACCACGGGTGGGCGTGCTCGACCACTGACCTTGCCCGGTGCCGACAGCCCGAACGTGCACTTGCTCAGGACCATTGCCGATGTCGATGGGATTCGTGCGCAGGCGGAGCCCGGTAAGCGCATGGTGGTAGTGGGCGGCGGCTTCATCGGCCTGGAAACTGCCGCGGTCGCTACCAAGCTGGGGCTCAAGGTCACGGTGCTGGAGGGACTGCCGCGCGTACTGGCGCGCGTGACGGTGCCGGAAGTATCCGAGTTCTTTGAACGTGCGCATCGCGAGGCCGGCGTTGATTTGCGTACCGGCGTGCAGGTCACTGCATTGGAAGGTGAGCCAAACGTCTCTCATGTGGTTCTGGATGATGGCTCACGCGTGGAGGCCGATTTCGTGGTGATCGGTATTGGCCTGATCCCCAACACCGAGCTGGCGCAGGCCGCGGGACTCGCTGTGGACAACGGTATCGTCGTGGACGAATTCACGCAGACCTCAGACCCGGATATCGTGGCAGCGGGCGATTGCACCAACCATCCCAGCGAGTTTGCCGGTCGGCGCCTGCGGCTGGAGTCGGTGCAGAACGCGATGGAGCAGGGTCGTGCGGCGGCGCATGCCATGCTGGGCAAGGCCGTGCCTTACCAGATGGTGCCCTGGTTCTGGTCCGACCAATATGACCTGAAGCTGCAGATGGTG
>JBFKCG010000153.1:0-5564 GCA_041620675.1 Nevskiales bacterium | reverse complement strand
GTTCTCAAGCTCTACACGGAAAGTGGTGTTGGGCAGGGCCTCAACGACCTTGCCTTCCATTTCAATATGTTCTTCTTTGGGCATCAGTTTTCATATAAGTGGCCAGGGAGGCGGCATTATCGGTGTGCGGGCCGTGGAATTCAATCATTTCCCGCATGGCACCTTGATATCGAAAGTCCAAGGTCCAGTCCGGGTTGGGTGTTGCAGCGCCGCGGTCAGGATTTCCATGAAGCGATCTCGGGGAATATCCACGGCACCCAGGCTATACAGGTGCGGGGAGGGGACCTGTCCGTCCAGCAAGGTGTAGCCCCAGGCAGCAAGTTGCCGCGAGAGCCAGACAAAGGCCAGCTTCGAGCCATTGGTCACGCGGCTGAACATGGACTCGCCAAAGAAGGCATCGCCGATTGCCACGCCGTATATCCCGCCCACCAAGCTGCCGTCACGCCAGACTTCGGCCGAATGCGCCCAGCCCTCATAATGCAACCTTGTATAGGCAGCCACCATCTCGGCCGTGATCCAGGTTCCGCGTTGGCCTGAACGTGTTTCGGCGCAGGCCTGGATTACGGTCTCGAATCGGGTGTCCAATGTCACACTATAGTCCTTTTTATTCAAGGCCTTGTGCAGACTTCTTGAGACATGAATCTGGTCCGGGGTGAATACACAACGCGGGTTTGGCGACCACCACATTATGGGTTCACCCCTGCTATACCAGGGAAAGATTCCATGCCGATAGGCATTTAGCAGGCGGGTTGGACTCAGGTCACCACCCAGCGCGATCAGGCCATTGGGATCCGTCAGCGCACGCTCAAGTGGCGGGAATACCTGCTCCGGCGTGGCCGGATCAAGCCAGGGCAGGCGAATTAACTCAGACTGCCGCACGCTGATCCTTATCTGTAGAGGCCCCTATCGAGCCCGTGAGTTGGGCGATGTATTCGTCTATGGCCGCCGTCTCACGCCTGAGGTAGTCTGCGACGGCTGTACGCAATCGGGTATCAGACAGCCAATGGGCGGACCAGGTGGCGACGGGAACAAATCCCCGGCGCAGCTTGTGATCTCCTTGGGCACCCGCATCGAAGCGTGCCAGCTTGCGTTCGATGCAATGCGAGATTCCCTGGTAGTAGCACAGTTCAAAATGGAGTCCGTCGTGTCCCTCAAGACATCCCCAGTGGCGCCCATACAGGCTATCCCCGGATTCCATCATGTAAGCCGCAGCGATGAGTTGGCTTTCGCGAAAGGCAAGGAAAAACCGGACATCATTCCCGAGATTCATGCCGATTGCCTGTAGGCATTCATACGACAGATAAGGTGGTTGTCCACGCAACAGGTAAGTGCGTGCGTAACAATCGTATATCGTCGGCCACATGGAGTTGGTAATCTCGTGCCCGGCACGGACTTCAAATCGTATTCCGGTCTGGGCGACCTTGCGGCGTTCTCGCCGTATTTCCTTGCGGCGGCGCCCATCCAGGCTATCCAGGAAGTCCTCAAAGTCGCGATATCCCGAATTGAACCACTGGTAATGGCAGTCCTTGCGTAGCAGGAATCCTGACTGTTTATAAGCGGCACAATCCCTTTCGTTTAGGAACAAGGCGTGGGCCGAGGACAGGCCCAAGGATTCAGCCTGGGCGCGTACGGCGCAAGCGAGCTTTACACGGGTCTCGGAATCCCGTGACAGCAGGCGCGGGCCGGTGACGGGATTGAATGGGACTGCATTGACCAACTTTGGGTAATAGGCCCGGCCAAGGCGATGGCTGGCATCGGCCCAGCTGAAGTCAAACACAAACTCGCCATAAGAATGTGACTTCAGGTAGAGCGGTGTCGCGGCGACGACGGCGCCTGCAGTGTTCTCAAGGACGAGATGATGAGCCTGCCAGCCGGTTTCGGCACAGGCGCTGCCATGTTGTTCGAGCGCGTGGAGGAATTCATGACGCAGGAAGGGGTAAGGTGCGTCCAGGAGTGCATTCCACTCGCTTGCCGCGATGGAAGATATGGAATCAAGCACGCGTATAGCCATGGTGAAAGCATACGCCTAGTGGCCATGTGATCGCAGGCAATACATGTAAAAAGCTTGTGCAGCCAGTGACTGCACGATTCACCAAGCCTTGTTCAATGCAGGGTGATCTGGTCGCCGAGCCTTGATCGCAGCGCCAATTGCACACAAGTCTCGTGTTCAAAGTTTGATATTGCGTTTTCGGTCTCAACAGGGGCATCGGCATCACTGAGCCGGCCCTGCTTATCAAATGAGACGTAAGCACCAGCGATTCGGACCTTGAGTTTGTCCGGCAGCACGTCCTCTTGATCGTCAAACTGGACCTGCACATAGCGCAGGCGACTGTCCGCGTACTGCGGAAGACTGCTCAGCCGATTGGCGACCTTGAAGGCCTCTTCAGTGCTGAACTCCGCAATGCGGCCATCGTTGCTTAAAATATAGTGCTTGACTTGCATATTCACTATGACACCCCGTTAGGTACCGGGTTCCTATGAAGCAATAGTGGGGCCAAGTTGCCTGTTTTCAAGGCTGGCGATGCTGCAGCCTGCGGTATACTCGCTCATGCAGGCGCCGGTTGGCGCCTTTTGTTAAAAACAAATCCAAAGTGAGTGTATACCGCGGATGGCCAAGGCCAATTCTCGAGTCGAAAACACCTATCGGGCACGTTTGGCGCGTGGCCTGCGCGAGGCTGCGCTGCTGGCATCCGCAGCCCTGACCATATACCTGTTGATGGCGCTGATCAGCTACCGTGTCGAGGACCCGGGCTGGTCGGGCATGGTCAATAGTGGCGTGGTATACAACCTAGGCGGGTGGGTAGGCGCATTGATCGCCGATATCCTGCTCAGCCTGTTTGGTTATGTCGGATTCACCCTCCCATGGCTGCTGTTCTATGGCGGGTGGGTGGTGTTCCGCTACGAGCAGTCTGAGGCACCGACGGCGTTGACAGTAGGCGTGCGCAGCATCGCACTATTGATGTTCCTGGCCAGTGCAAGTGGTCTCTCACATCTTTATCTGGACGCCCCGGTTGAAAACCTTTCGCAGGGTAACGGCGGCATCCTTGGCCAGGTTGTGGCTGGCGGCCTGGTTGGCGCGTTGAATATCCCGGGCACCAGTTTCCTGCTGGCAACAATCGTCGTGCTGACACTTTCTATCGGTCTGGGTTTTTCCTGGCTGGTGGTTATGGATTATGTGGGTACGGTTACGCTCAACAGTTTCGCTTTTCTCCTGGCTAAATTTCGCAAGTGGCATGAACAACGCAGCAAGCCACGCAAGGTCCCGACGCTCAAGGAAAGCCCGGTTATCCCGGTTCAGATCAAGAAGGCACCAGTCGCCAAGCAGCGCAAGGCGCCCGTGCTGGACCCGGCCGAGCAGTTGAGCCTGCCAATGGCGGAGCCAGAAGAGGAACTCGAGGTACCGGCATACCGGCCTGAGTCGGGCGACAAACTACCGCCGATTGATTTGCTGGACCCTGAGCGTAGCAAGGGTGGGCAAGCCTATAGCGAAAGCGAGCTGACTGAGATGTCCGGCCAAGTCGAACAGATTCTTGGCAGCTTCGGTGTGGTGGTCAAGGTGGTTGCAGTGGAGCCCGGTCCGGTCATCACCCGCTTTGAACTGGATCCGGCACCCGGGGTGAAAGTCAGCCAGATCACGAATCTGGCGAAGGACATTGCCCGCGCCTTGTCAGCCATCAGTGTTCGCGTGGTCGAGGTGATTCCGGGTAAATCGGTCATTGGACTTGAGATACCCAACCAGCAGCGTGAAATCGTGTCACTGCGAGAGGTCATCGAGTCTCCACAATATACCGCTGCAGAGTCTGTGCTCACGCTGGCTCTGGGCAAGGATATTGCCGGCATGCCGGTCGTAGCGGACTTGTCCAAGATGCCACATTTGTTGGTAGCGGGTACGACCGGTTCAGGCAAGTCAGTCGCGATCAATTCCATGATCCTGTCAATGCTATACAAGGCCACGGCAGACCAACTCAGGCTGATCATGATCGACCCCAAGATGCTGGAACTGTCGGTCTACCAGGGCATTCCACATCTGCTGGCACCAGTCGTTACCGACATGAAGGAGGCCGCCAATGCCTTGCGCTGGTCGGTGGCGGAGATGGAGCGTCGCTACAAACTGATGGCGGCGCTTGGTGTCCGCAACCTCGCTGGCTTCAATCGCAAGGTGGAGGAGGCTATCAGCAAAGGAAAGCCGATCCGGGATCCACTGGCAACACCACAGTCCCCCGATCTCGAACCACTCATCGAACCCAAGATGCTGGAACCGATGCCGGCGATCGTGGTCATAATCGACGAGCTTGCAGACCTCATGATGGTGGTCGGCAAGAAGGTTGAAGAACTTATCGCCCGTATCGCACAAAAAGCACGTGCGGCAGGCATTCATCTCATCGTGGCAACCCAGCGCCCCTCGGTGGACGTCATTACCGGACTGATCAAGGCCAATATCCCGACGCGTATCGCCTTCCAGGTGGCCTCGCGCGTGGATTCGCGCACCATCCTCGACCAGATGGGTGCGGAAAGCCTGCTGGGTCATGGCGACATGCTGTTCCTGCCGCCGGGCAAAGGCGTGCCGACACGCGTGCACGGTGCCTTTGTAGATGACCATGAGGTGCACAAGGCCGTCGCCTACCTGCGTCAGGTTGGTGAGCCGGATTATATCGAGGCGGTGCTCAATGGGGCTGCCGATGAAGCCGTGCCAGGTTTTGGGCCGGCTGAAGGTGCCAGTGATGCAGAGAGTGACCCACTGTATGACCAGGCCGTGCAGATCGTGATCGAAAGCCGCAAGGCTTCCATCTCTTATGTCCAAAGACGTCTGCGTATTGGCTATAACCGCGCTGCGCGTCTGGTCGAGCAAATGGAGAGTGCCGGCTTGGTCGGACCACTGGAGAGTAATGGGAGCCGGGAAGTCCTGATGAGCGCCAGTGGCGGGGCCGAAGAATGAAGCACTGGTGCTGGCTGATCCTATGGTTTGCAGCGGTCAATCCTGTCCTGGCGTCGGATGGTGTGGGCGAACTCCAGCGATTCTATGATCGACTCCAGGAATTCGACACACGATTCGAGCAAACCCAGTATGACGAAACTGGCAAGGTTCTGATGGTGACACTGGGCAAGTTCAGCCTGGCCAGGCCTGATCGTTTTCGCTGGGAGTACATCACGCCTTACATGCAGACCATGGTCAGTGATGGACGTACCTTCTGGTTTTATGACGTTGATCTGGCCCAGGTCACCAAGCGTCGTGCGGCAGAAGCCCTGCAAGGTACGCCTGCGCTGCTCTTGTCCGGTGGACCTCAACTGGTCCAACAATTCAACCTCACCAGCGTAGGCCAGAAAGAGGGCATGTTCTGGGTGCGGTTATTGCCCAAGCGTGCGGAAGGCGATTTCAGCGAGATTCGCCTGGGCCTCAAGGATGGACTGCCGCGCGTCATGGAATTGCGTGACAGTCTCGGCCAGAACACCACCATCCGCTTTACCGATATTCGCATCAACCCGGGCCTGAAAGCAGGCCACTTTGCCTTCCAACCGCCTAAGGGCGTTGAAGTCGTAGATGCTGACGAAACAATGCCTGCCAC